>NZ_JBHTND010000002.1:0-225330 GCF_042679825.1 Methylobacterium marchantiae
TCCAGGCTGACGGATCGCTTCGAGGCGAAATCCGCGCCCACCGCGGCGACGAAATACCCTTCATCGCCCGCCGTTGGCCGGCTTCTTCAACACCCTGCTAATTGCGGTAAATCCGTGCGTGCGGCTGCGTAAGCGAGCGGCGGAGAACATCGGTCGAAGAGTGCTTTCGGACGAAGAGGTAGTCCTGTTTTGGCACGGAATTGTTAGGCCGCCAGTTTCTCGCCGTGTTGGGCTGGCGCTCAGGATCGCACTTCTCACCGGCGCTCGTGTTAGCGAAATTGCGCAGGCAGAACGCCGAGAGTTCACCCACATTGAAGATCCAGAACGTGCTGCGTGGGTTTTGCCAACAGCGAGATCAAAGAACGGTTGCTCACATTTCACACCTCTTTCTGAGCTTGCCCGCAAAGCGGTGTCTGAGGCCATAGTTTTGTCTGGCGACGCAAGTCAGTTTCTGTTCCCCTCTCCTTCAGTAAGCAGCAAGCCAATAACGGGGCATGCTCTCAGTGTTGCCATGCAACGCTTTGGTGGCAATGTAGGGAGCGCATCAGAAGCTTCGCGGAGCTGGGCGTCCGAACTGCCATCCCCCCATGACCTGCGGCGAACCGTTGCTACTCGCCTCGCAGGCCTTGGCTATCCGGCCGAGGATGTTAGTGCGGTACTGAACCATAAGCGACGCGATGTTACCGGCCGCCACTACGATCTTTATGATCGCGCTAAAGAGAAGCGTCGTGCACTCAATTCGTGGTCTGACGCACTCACTGAGCTTGTCCGCACGGCTAGTCCTCCATTGGCAGCAAACGTCGGCAACGGAGTGGACTGAAAATCGCGGCGGTTTGGCTGGTATTCCAATCCGGTGGCAAGAGCCGTGCCCTGGCGGGGTGTATCGTCTGGGTGAGGCAATTTGGATTGAGGTCGGTTTTGCGTCCGAATCTATCCTTTCGTGCAACCTTCTCATCAGGCCGCTCGTATTCAGCTATGTAGAGCGCCCCTTTTACGGGTGATGCGGTGCCGGGCGAAGAAGCGTGACAGGCCGCTCGTGCTCGCTCAGACACCGCGTTCCGAGAGGACGTAGCGGAGTTCACGCAGGAAGGATTGCGGGTGCCCTTCGTTGGCCCGAATGATCAAGGGCGGCCTGCGCTTCCAGGCGCTGCAAATCGCGGTCGTCGCCCATCGGCTTGGGCGCGATCTACCCATCCTGCCGGTAGCGCTCGTACCACCGGATTGCGCTGGCTGCCTCGACACCGAAGCGTTTGACCGCGTGGCGCCGTGATGCGCCCGCTTCAATCGAGGCAACCACACGCTCGCACAGATCACCTGGCAGGACTGAAGGTATCGTGATCTTCCCTCACGAGCCCGTCCAGTGACTCGCACGCGATCCAAACGCCTACCCCAACCGCTTTAACCCGACGGGGCACGGCTACAGCCGGCAGCAGGGGCGATCACTTGCGTCGGATAGTCGCAGGTGTTCGTCGTCAACCGTTGCTCGCTAAGACCGCGCTAGCTCGCCCTTAGCTCGAACCCAGGTTCAAGAAACTGCATAGGCGGATCGGTGCTAGACACGCCCTGCGCATATGAATTATCTATCCGCAGGATTTTAATGAAAAAAGGCCTCTAGGGGGAACATCATTGAACGACTTAACACAAGCAGAAACGCGAGCCATTAAGGCGACAACCCTTGAAGCTTTTCCTATCCAACTACATGAGATACGGAGGACAGTTCAGCATATCCTATCCCTATTCGGTAGGAACAACTTTTTCCCTGAATACACTGTTCATAGCTACGATCATGTCCATGCTATGCTGCAAGATCTTGAGTGGATTATACCTGACGTCACTAAGGAGGCGATGACGTCAGCGGATTGGCTCATGATAACACTATCAACTTACTTTCATGATTTGGGGCTTATAGTAACAGAGGAGGAGTATCAACAAAGAGGAGCCTCTCAATTTAATGATTTTTGCAGTAACGTACTTTTTGGTCGCGATGATGGATCCGATTATAAACAAAAAGTAGATGAATTAGGTCCTGACCGAGCAGAGCGCTTTTATTACTCGGAATTTGTCAGATATAACCACGCCGCTCGGGTTAAAAATTGGATTCACGGAATAGCATCTACGAAATTAGGTAGTGCTGATACCAGCGCAAAAGAATTAGGTCAGCTATTGAACCGGCTTAGCAATGACTTTAGGCATGACTTGGGGAATATTTGTGAAAGTCATAATTTAGACGATCTACAAGATCTGCGAAAGTACAAGACCTTCCAACCCTATGGGCGAACGAACGACGAGGCATGCAACCTGCTTTATGTTGCCGTCCTTCTTCGGACTACAGATTTGCTTCAAATAACTAAACAGCGAGCTCCATCAGTTCTGCATAGATTCATAAGTCCAACCGATCCAATAAGCCAAGTTGAATGGGCCAAGCAAAACTCGGTGAGAGGTATCTTTCCTAAAGCAATTCTCGATACCGAGGGTAAGGCAACTGACGAGCAACCAGACACAATTTCAGTCTATGCAAAATTTGACAACGAGAATGGTTTCTTTGGCCTGACTTCATATTTGCGATACGCTCGCTCCGAGATTAAAAAATCATATGGATTATCTGCAAAAGCATTCCCTTCCTTAACGCGAAAATACGTCTTTCCTTGGAAAGAAATAGACGACTCGCACGTGGAAGCAAATGGTTTTATTCCGAACCCTTTTGAATTCCGTATAGATCAAGCTAAGATACTTGACCTTTTGACTGGTCATACACTGTACAACGATAGTTCAGTCGCAGTACGTGAACTGATCCAAAACTCGATTGATGCTGTTAGATTACAATGCCACATTGATCAAATCGATAGTCGCGAATTTGGCAAAATAGATATTACCTGGGATACAAATACTCTTGAATTAAAAATTATTGATAATGGAACCGGAATGACTCAAGAGGTTATCGAGCGACATTTTTTAAGTGTCGGTTCCTCAAGATATCAAGAACCAAAGTTTAAGGAACAATATCCCAAGTTTTCCCCAATAAGCCGGTTTGGCATCGGCGTTTTGTCGGCATTCATGGTTGCTGACAGCGTTAAAATAGTCACAATTCATCCTGACGATGAAGCCGGACGTCAGATTTCCTTACGTTCCGTCCATGGAAAGTATCTCATTCGGCTACTAAACAAAGAGATCGATCCTGAGGCCGTGGCGATTGGCCCGCATGGGACGTCCGTTTCAATTAGAATGCGACCGAGCTCGAAGAAAATCAGTATCTTAGCTACAATCAACCGCTGGATCGTTTTTCCCCGGTGCAAAATGACGCTAAGTATCAATGGTGGAGAGCCTAAATCTATCGGCTTTGACAGTCCTAAACAGGCGATAGAGGCATATATTGATAGTGCTCCCGAGTTTAGAGGAGCGAGTGCAGGTTCGACTGTACATGAAATAATCGATTCGGGTTTAAATCTAGCTTTCGCAACAAAATATAATCGACACTTCCGAGATAGCGCCTTCGTGCAGTTATCAGACGAGTCGCGCCGTGACCCAAGGTTCATCGCTCCTTTAGGTCTTTGCGTCGAAGGCATTCGAGTTCAATTTCCCTCTCCAGGTTTTAGCTCGGGAGCGCAGATTTTATCTATTGCTGATTGTACGGGGTCAAGTGCCCCACGAACAAACGTTTCACGTTCTGCGCTTGAAGAAAGCGGGGATCAGCAGAGCATCCAAGAGCTAGTCTATCGCCTCTATTTTAAGCAAGTTGAGCATGAAATTGATCGTCTTCAAAAAGACGAAGGATTTTCATTGTCATATGCTGTTGAGCAGTTTCCTTTTGTGGCTTCGGCTCTGTTGCATACTCCAACTGATGAGCCAACGAAAAGGGATGTCCTTCGCAAATTTCCGCTGTTCATTGTTGAAAATGGCAACAATAGAGAGCAGATATCAGCGCATGCCCTTGCCGAAAGTGGTGAGTTTTGGACTGTAGAAAGTAAGACACTATCGGCTCTTATGGAGCTCTTAAGAGATACAAAAGCAGATGTAACTGCACGACAAGTATCGGAGTTTTGTGCATTTCGCGGATCAGCCCTTCCATCTGGTAGAATACTTACCAACGCAACTTCATCAATTATATCGCGGGGCGTTCTTGAAACTGAATTTGAAGTTTGTGAATTGAGGGCGTCCGAAACTGATCGGAGACTTGACGCACGCTGGCGTCCAATCGGAGTGAAAAAAGCTTGGATATCCGGAGATGAAGCACAGGAGGCTCTGTCAGCATCCGTAAGACTAGACTATAATCGCTCGCGGCGAATGAGACAACGGCGACGTTCATTTAATAATGGATCTCTTCTAGTCGCCGTAGACGATGTACCGTTGTCTGGGTTGGATCGTTATTTTGCAGTTTCGTTGGGGTCTAGGATATATATTCTTCCTGGGACACCGCTTCAGAAGTATCTCATAAAATTTGCCACTTCTGACCAGATCAATGATATAAGAGCTTTTTCTGTTTATTGCGAGGCTCTTTTTGCGCCTAATGATTATCGGGCCGCGGGTCAGCCATCAACAGTTCGGGAAGTCGAAAGTTACATTCGAGACATCAATGCTCGATCAGACGAAGATCATAATTTGGAAGTAAATGAATTTCTTAGTGCAATAGAGTCGTCCTCGGATAAATTGGCTCTATTTAATCCATTTGCTTGGAATAGATCAGAATCAAATGGTGATCATACCGAGTACGAATAGGTTGACGATGTCTAATCCTGAGATTTTAAAGATATAGTCCAGAGAGTGGAGCGAAGATGTGTCGTTGTAGTGCTCGATCATATTATTTTTCGCCAAAAACGTACATTAGGGTATACCCTGCTGTGACGTAACATCGTCGGCGTCGGTCATCGTAACAACTGGGTTGACACCGGCTATTTGTGACAAGGTAGCCTCGGGCCTAAAGCTTGAGGTTACAAACTATGACCCGCATCGGTTACGCCCGCGTCAGCACCCTCGATCAGGACCTCGAAGGGCAGGTCACCCGGCTGAAGGTCGAAGGCTGCAGTGTCATTCGCTCGGAGAAGGTCTCTGGCGGCAGCCGCGACGGCCGAGCTGAATTGGCAACCGTGATCGAGTTCCTTCGGCCCGGCGACGAACTGATGGTCACCCGTCTTGACCGGCTCGGCCGCGACACTCGTGACGTCCTCAACCTCATTCACGAGGCCGAGCAGCGCGGCGCTTATATCACCGTACTCGACCCGCATGTCTCGACCCGAGGCGAAATGGGTCACGTCGTTTTGACGGTACTCGGCATGGTGGCGCAGATGGAGCGACGGTTCATCAAGGAGCGCCAGCGCGAAGGCATCGAACGCGCGAAGGGCAGCGGTGCTTATGTCGGCGGTAAGCGCCGCCTCGACCGCAACCGGATCATAACGTTATCGAAGGCCGGCAATGGGGCCGCTGCGATTGCGACGGCTTTGGGCTGCTCCCGCATGCAGGTTTATCGGGTGCTGCGGGAATCATGATCAGCAAACTGTATTCAACGATGCCATGTCCTGGACGGCTGATAAGCGGTCGCTGAGCTACCCGATACATGTGGGTATGCCATCGGCAACGGCTCGTTGCCGCGCTCGACCACGGCTATCTCGCGCCGCTCCTTTTCGAGAGAGAGTATGTTCACTCACGTCATGATTGGCAGCAACGACCTGGAGCGGGCACGGTGCTTCTACGATGCTACATTCGTCGCATTGGGAGGGAAGCCCGGCGTGATGGACCCCAGGGGCCGGCTGATATACGACCACGAGGGCGGGCGGCTGATGATCACGAAGCCCATCGATGGCAAGCTGGCGACAGTGGCCAACGGCGGAACCATCGGTATCGCCGCATGAAGCCGCGAGCATGTCCTGGCATGGCATGAGGCCGGCACCGTGCATGGTGGCGCCGCCATCGAAAGCCCTCCCGCAGAGCGCCCGAACGGGTCCTTTGTAGCTTACCTTCGCGATCCCGATGGAAACAAGCTCACCGTACCTACCCAGCAGGCGAAGTGACAAAATCCGTGGTCGCCATCACTCTGCTCGGCCTAGAAACCGAGAGCGAGCGCTGACGCTGTGCGTCCGAGAAGGGTGGTGAGCGGACACTGGCCCTGCGTCCAGAAACGGACGTTCGGCATGCGACCCGTTGCGGACATTGATCGACGCGGATCGCCGAGATTGCAGTAACCGCACAGGCGGCATGGTGATAGCCATTAAGGAATTAATACCTGCATGTACTATTTGCAAGCTGCTTCAAGGTAAGTGGGTTTACCTTTCACATTTATCGTGCAGGAGTATTTGCGCTCAATGCATCGAAAGGGTGTACAAGTATCCCGCTCAACTTCATCGGAGGTTACTACTTCGAACTCAGAGGCATTAGGGTAAGACGATTTCAATTCAGCTACAGCTTCAGCGCAATAACCAGGCTGGTTGCCGCCGCCGCCTCGCCAATTTGACGCCTTAAATATCGTTTTCTGGAAACCCCAGGATGCAACGCCGTTCTCGAGAACGCGACACATAGAAATGACGTTCCCGCCGCAGCTTTCAAATCCCTTCTTCACAACCGAAAGGGAGTCTTCAGCCGATGGGTAGAACCCGTCTCCTTTACTTGGACGTAAACGCGACACAAGGCTCTGAACCGACGACCAGTTGCTCTTCATCCGTGCTGTAGCGCATCCACCAAATTGATCTGCCTCAAGCTCTTTCATATACCGCGCAACTTCCCTTCTCTCAAAGAAGTGTCCTTGAACGAAATGTCCGAACTCATGCCCAAAGACAAAGATCGCTTGATCTCGGTCGTTGCCGATCACCTCGCGTACCCATGTTGGATTGTATACAATGAATCTACCGGGTTTTATCCCGGCCGAGCCAAGCTCTTTCGTGATCTCCGTTTCACTAGCCGCCCATGACTCGACCTTTTCAATTATACCGCAAGATAAAATCGAGATATCACGTTGCATTCCAAAATATGAGCCAATGGTTTTCAGAAGTTCCTCGGCATCATCGACAGTATCACTGACCTTCGCTGTTCCACTTATTCGTCCTTTGGCGTGCTCTTCAAGACAGACCTTAACATCTGCCACGGCCGCAGCGGCAGACCAAGCGACAGGTACGAACAAGGCTGCGGTCACCAGGAGGCGCGAGATAGGGGCTAATATTTGCTCGCTCATTGAGCCGACTCGCCAGTTTTGATATCGATCAGGTCGCCGGCAGTGGATGCGATCCCCAGAGACGAGCAATTTGAGCGCGTGAACTTGCCGTCATTGCCAAAAGCCAACGCTCCCCGAAATAATGTTTGCTCACATTCTCGTCGGGCAATAAGACCCTCGTAGATCGTTCCGTTGGCGCGAACCCATCTCAGAAACTCACGCGCTGCGAGATCATTCCGATTTCTCTGCATGTGGCGAAGAAGTGTTGATTTTGCAAAATTTGCTTCACCAACATTAAAAATGAATGACACTAGAGCAGAAAACTGATCAATGTTAGTCTCAATTGGATCCAGCTTTCCATCACCGTCTTTGTCCTCTTTATATAATGTGGACTTTCTAACGGCCAGACTCGCGAATGAGAGATCTTCCTTTAAAAACGTGATCGCTTGGCCTTCGCTAATCCCATCCTTCAAGCTCTCGAGGTTTATATTACCACAACGATCCTTCTTGATCAGGCGGCCATAACCAATAGTACAATAGCCGGCTGCATCATTGTAAGGTATATGAATATCTGCTTTCTTAACAGATCCCTCGAAATCAATCAAAAGAGCCAGTCCAAGATTCGATATCGCGCGGGCATCAGTCGAGGAGGGGGCCGCTCCAAGGCTATTTGACTCCCTCTCTTCTAAAAGTGTAATCGCAAACCGAGGTGTAACTTTATTGGGCGCGTCAGGGAAGTCCTGGCTGTATGCGATAGAAGTCAATAGGATGAAGCTAAAGCTAAAACAGAGTGCTTTCACCATGATTATCTCCGGCTTCAATTGGGACAGCGAGGCCATGGCCAGAATGTTTCACGCACCCGAGTCACCGTCAACGGCGTGCAGGTTCTGCCGTCCCGTTTTTCTCTGAACGGAATGATTCTCGTCGAATGCTGCTCGACATGGGTCTGGCGTGCGGTCACTCGCCGTGTGACGTTCGGCTCAGCTTGTCTGCAAAAGAGAACGGAAAGACCGCCGAGTTTTCGAAAGTGGGCAGATCCTGGTGAAGTTGCTCGCCGCCTGACTTCCGCTTCCCACCCGACCCGGTCGTTAGCGTCGATTTCAACGGCCCGGAAGGGGACCTTCCGAGGATCTGTGAAGGATCGAGTGCAGACGATACCGACCGTCAGAATTCTACCGCCAGTCCGATCCTCGCACGGGGGGATGACAGCCTAGCCTTCAGCGGCACTGAACCCAGCTCGATGTTGTGCCGTCCCTCTTCAGGGACAGTCCACCACGCGTGAGGGAATAAGTGGTGGTCGCGAAAATCTCCGGCTGCTCGACATCGTCGATGGCGTGTGAGCCATCGACCTCCCAGGCGGCTTGGCCGACGCGCCGCACGGCGTTGACCTTCTGAGGAAACTCGAAGTCGCGCGTTCCGGTTCGTTCCTGCAGTGAGATCGTCAGCACGCCATACTCGTCATAGTCAGGCTGATTCCGCTTGGGGTCTCTGCAGGCGCGTCGGTCATTGAACCAGCGTCCTATGAGCTCGCGTGGGTACTCTGCCCCAGGATCGCGGTAGACGACGCTCCATGACGCCTCGGGCATCGTACCGGGGCACAGGGCGTTGTAGGCGGTCGCGACGGTCGCCTCATCGGATCGGGTCGAGCCGTCGAGCCACTCACTGCTGGCGATATCCTGAAACAGCCATTGCCGATCTGCATCGATATGGATGTCGGCCGATGAGCCCGACGGCTTCTCGGCGAGGCGATAGCTTCGGCCATCGAGCGTAACCGTCTTTCTGTAGCAGTTCGCTTTGGCCGTTCGCGTTTCGTCGGGCATGCTCGCGACGCAGGCAGAAGCATCGTCCCGGTTCTTGTCCCCTTTGACCTTTTTGCAATAGCTTAGTCGTTCTTTCGGCCCTGCACGGAACACGCCGGTGGCCGCGCCGGAACCCTGACCCGTGAGAGCAGTCGCCGCGAGCGCTGGGCTGTGATCGGGCTCGATCCTGATGTCGGAAAGGCGCTCCGTGAAGCGTAGCGGCAGCTTGAACGATACGACTTTGAATGCTCCCGCGCTCGCCCAGCCGATCTTGAACACGGGGTGCTCGACCGCCACGAGCTTGGTAGGGTCGCCGGCCGCAGGGACGCCCCTCGGTTTCATTGGGTTGCCCCGGATCACGATGCGGCAGCCAGGCTCGCTCGTGATGGCGGTGCGACGCGGTTCGCCCACCGGCGTCGTTAGGATGCGCTCGTAGGCAGCCCTGTCCGCGCAGAACAGGGTCGGCGCGCTCGTCACGCACAAATCGCCCGGCTTGCACCAGCCGCGCCCGGCCGGCGTTGGTCGCGGTGTGACGCCGATGCCGATGACATCTCCGCGCGCAAGGTAGTAGCTCGATTGAAATGGCCCGCCACTGCCAAACGACAAGGCGATGGGTCCGGTGCTGGCGACGGCCGAGCCGACCTCGCCCGTATTGCCCTCGCCGACCTGAACGCATTTGCCCGCCGATTTGGCCTCTGGTGAGCCGAGTGCGAGATCGGTCGCGCTCGGGCATGCCCATACCGGTGGTCCCGCCCGCACGGCGCAGAAGCCCGGCCCTTGGCATGTCGTCGTGCTGCCGGCCGGCGCGAACATGCCTATCGGGATGTAGCCGAGATGCTTTCCCTTGTCGGTCGCGTACATGACCTGCGCCGATTTCGTCGCCTCCACGGCGAACCACCGATGGGCCGGTACGATCTCACAGGTCCCAGCCTGGACCGCGGAAAGGCCTGCCTGCTGCCCCCGATCCGACCCGGCCTGGGCAATCGCCAGCGCGGTATCGAGGCTGCACGCAAAGGTCGCCTCCGGCAGGCGGCATTCGGACCCGGCTACGCAAGTCGGTGGCATTGTAGCGGGAGCGACTGACTCGACGGCCCTGGCGATCTGTGCGGGAAGGAATACCCCGGTCAAGGCGACCGAGAGCAGCGCGATCTTGGCACGAGCCGATATGACAGTGACCCCGTGCATCCCGTGCAGGGTGTGCGTCACGACCACCCCAACGCCGTCTCGGTTCAAGGCGGCGCGCATCAGAAGTCCTTTTTCACGGTGCGGCTGTCGGGGTAGAAATCGCCGTATCGCTCGCGCAACCAGCCCACGGCTATCGCGCAAAAACGGCGCCCCTGTTCGGTGTAGGTCCGTTCCTTGACGTTGCCCCGACCGGTGTAGGCCAACTCGGCGATGTCGTCGTTCGCCGCGGCCTCCTCGCGATTGGCGGTCTCCCACCGTTCGTCGGTGGCGAGGGTGGGCTCCTTCTTCAGGAGCGCCGCCTCAATGCCCTTCACCTGCGCTTTCGCCTCCTCCATCTGCTGGGGCGTGAGATAAACGAGGGCAAAGCCAGTGCGGCTATCGAAGCACTGCCGGGCGGCGAGGTAGTTGCGGTAGGCATCAAGCAACATTGTCGTGGGCTTGGCGGCTTCTGCGAGCATTTCTTCGAGGGCGCGCTGCTTCTCCTCCGCGGTGGATGGGCCAAACTGCGCCGAGGCGAAGTTGATCGAGGCAGCCAGTGCGACGGCTGATATGAGTGCGGCGTGGCCAAGACGGTACGGCATTCGGTTTCCTTCTCATCTCACGGGGGATTGGGTCTGACCGACGCGCTGACCTCAAGCGGGCTACAGTCCGCGAAGGACCGCGCTTTTCAGCGCGCGATGCTCGGGTTCGTCGATGTGGCCGGCGGTGCGGAGATCGCCAAGGCGTTCGAGTTCCCGCACTGCATCGGCCGGCGAAAGGGCGGGCCGCGCGTGTCCGCCACCATCCCCGTGAGGGGCCGCCACGAGGGCGACCCACCGGGTGTCATTGACGAATAGATTCAGCCCCGACTCGCCGCCCTGCGAAGCGCCGGTCTGATCAGGCCGATGCACTGCGTGCAGCGCCCAGACCAACGCCACGACCCACCCGACGAGCGTTCCGCCGAACAGGCCGTTGACCGCCAGGATGACCCAGCGATTGGGGTGACGGCGGTGGAAGGCGATGATCGAGGGCAGGCCGTAGATCGCGATGCAAACGGTGACCGCGACCAGCACCCAGACGGTGTCGTCGGTCACGCGCCGCGCGCCTGCGACAGGGCCTGAGCCTTCATGACCTCGAACTCGGCCTCCGACAGGCTGCCGCCAGCGCGAAGCTGCGCAAGCCGCTCGATCTCGGCGATCACATCACGCTGCGGCTGTGCGACGGGGCGAGCCGGCACCGGGCCTGCGGGGGCAGCGCCAATTGAAGCGGGCACGGCACCGGCCACCGGGGGCGGCCCGAACCGGTTCGGCCCCGGCGTCCCGGCAAAGCAGGCGAAGACCAGCGCGACGGGGCTGAGCAACAACCACCAGCCCGAATGGTCGGTGTCGTGCATCCGCCGAATGCCGGCGGCCACTTGGGGCACGAGGTGGATCAGGTGGACGAGGCCGATGAACAGGCCGCCATCCTTGTTGCCCGTGGCGAAGGCCGCATCGAGCATCAGGGCGATGACCGCAATGCCGAGGTACACGAGAATGAAGCGCCAGTAGTCGCCGCGCGAGGTACGGCCGGTGAAGTCGCGAAAGCTCCGCATCGCACTGAGGTACGAGTTCATTAGCGTCAGATCTCCGGAGGGGTTTTTGGGTCAGGTGGAAAGGCAGCGAGCTTTCGGTCATCCAAGCGACGCCGCTATTTCCTGAACTTCTATTGCCTGGATTGATGGACTGCAACCGGTGCGCTGTCGCCGCCGATGAATGCGCGCGACATGGTCGGTTGGAATCTGCGTCGCCTGCGGGTGACCAAAGGCTTGTCGCAAGAGGCGCTCGGCCTGCTCGCGGGCTGCGAACCGTCCTATATCGGGCGTATCGAACGCGGTCGGGAGAACACCACCATCGAAACGCTCGAAGGCTTGGCAGCTGTGCTCGATGCCCACATCTCGGCGTTTTTCGTCACCCCCGAAGCCGGCGCCGAGAAGCCAGCCTCGCTTCGTCCAGGGCGCAAGCCCAAAGCCTGAGCACCGAGGATTCATCGTCAGTACTCCTCAGCGAGCATGATGGTGAGAATGCGCACCGTCACCGCCGGGTCGGCCGGGTCAGGCGAGTGTCCGACCATGGCGCGGTCGTAGGTGTCGATCTTCCAAAAGCACCGCTGCCCAGCGAGATCGAAGGCGCCGAAATCATGCTCGCCATGCGGGTCGTTGGCGACGCTGAAGGCCTCGAATGCTTGCACCGCCGCTTCGGCCTTGAGACGCTGCTCCTCGGGCAGGGTAGCGATCCCGCGCGACAGCATCACATGCCCGCCGGCAAAGCTCCGGCGGAAGGCATCGTTGAGGCCGCGCACCCGGTTGGTGCGGGTGGTCGAGGCGGAATCCGCCTCGACGTTGATGGGGGCTGGGCGGCTCATGCCCCCGGCTTTGCGCTCTGCACCGCGCCGGGCGGGAGCAAGCCAAGCTCGCTGCGGTGCCGGGTGATCAGCCCATCGTCTGGCCAGTCGCGCCACTGAAGCTCGAAGGCGTCGTCGGCCTTGGTGTACATGATGATTGCCTCGAACCAGCCCTCCTGCGGGCCGGCACAGGCCAGCACGAGGCAACCGCGTTCGATGCCGGGCCAATCGGCGGGTGCCTTGAAACGGCCGCCAGGGCCTCCGCTGCCCGAAGCGTCACCGGCAGCACCGCCCGAACCGGGAGGGGCGCTGGCGGCTTTCCCTGCGGCCCTGACAGGCGGGGCAACATCGGGCAGGCCCGCCGCTGCGATGAGCCGGTCAAACACCTCGCCTTTGACGAACGGCACGAAGGCTTTGCCGCTCCCGAACAAGCGTCCCTGCGGCAGGCCGGCGGCAAGGCTTTGATGAGTGTCATCGCTGATCTCGAGGACATGCATGCCCATCAGGCCGGCGGCGCGCTCGGCCTCGGCCTTCTCCCCGGCGGCAAAGCGCGAGGCGTGGGGGCGGTGCCGTTCGTCGCGGCCGAACAGGATCAGGCTGGGCGGTATGGTGGCAGCTGGGCTGATTGCGGTGTTCAGCGTCATGAGCAGGCTCCAGAAACGACGAAGGCGGCCCGGAGGCCGCCTTGCGTTGAGTGTGAGGGGAAGGATGCACCCGCCTGCTGCCGGTGAGGCTTGGGTGGTGGCAGGCGTCGCAACAGCAGCGGCATTGGGGGCATCCGGTTAGCTGCGAAACAGCCCGCAGCGAACCTCACATTATAAGATTATCATCCTAATGTCAAGCTTGGGTTGGTTTTCAGCTGGCGCAGCTACCTATGAGTTATGCCGCCAGGTCTCTTTGATATTAGCGGAGCAGTCACAGCAATGAGCAAACTCTTGTCGTTTTGCTTTTGCGTCAGGCGTTGTCAGGTAATCCACTTGGTCGGATGAGGCCCGCGGCAATTGCCAGCCAGACGAGGTGCGCGTCATTGCGGGCACCCAGCTTCGCCTTGATGCCATAGTGGTAGTTCTGAATGGTTTTGGGGCTTAGGTTGAGCGCCTTGGCGATGGCCTCCGTGGCCATGCCGGATGCCACGAGTTGAAGTACCTCGACTTCCCGGGGGCCGAGCTCGTCGAGCGGCGAGCGCTTGCCGCTGAGACGTTCCGCTGCAAGCTCCTGTGCGATGTCGGCGCTGACTGCCTGTCCGCCACGTGCCACGATGGCCACCGATCTAACCAGTTCCTCGGGGGCGCTGCTTTTGGTGACGTAACCCGAGGCTCCCGCCTCAAAGGCTTTCAGGGCGTAGGCCGCCCCCTGATGCATGGTGAACACTAGGATGCGGGCGCGCGAGTCCCATTGCCTGATGTGACGGACTCCCTCGAGGCCGCTAGGACCCGGCAGCGACAGATCCATGATCACCAATGTCGGTTTCATGGCCTTATACGCCCGGTAGGCATCGGATGCCGTCTCTGCCTCGGCCACAACGCGGTATCCAGGTTGACGCTCCAGTAGCCGACGATACCCTTCCCGAACGACAGGATGGTCATCGACGAGGAGGATGCCAATCTCGCTCACGCGGCAAGCCCCTCTAGCTTCATTCCGGGAGGGATCTTCCTATCGTTCCGTGGGCTAGAATGATCGGCCTCCGACGGACATGGAATCGTCGCTTCGATCCGTACGCCGCCTTGGGCGGGGACGATGGCCAAAGTCCCGCCGAGAGCCCCGATCCGCTCACGAATGCCGAGAACGCCGTGGCCGCTGCCGGTCTCCACCAGCGCCGCGTCGCCACCGCCGTCATCCACGATGCCGAGCGTTACCATGTCCGGCGTCCGAACAAGGCTGACATTCACCTGAGTCGGCTTTCCGTGACGAACTGCATTGGTGAGGCACTCCTGCACGATCCGGTAGATGCTGAGCGCAACCGGTGCGCTCAATGTCGAGAAGTCACCGGCGAAGCTCAGGCTGAAAGCGGCGGGCTTCGCACTTCGTCCCTCCCATGTAGAGACGAGGCGGCGGAGGCTATGTTCCAAGCCGAACTCTTCGAGGTCGGGAGGCCGCAGGCGTGCCAGCGCCCCTTTCAGCGTACCCATCATATGACGGGTGATCCGGCTGATCGAGCGAGCGTCGTCACGCAACTCCGAACGTTCGCCGGCCTCGGCTTCGATTGCGCTCGCCAGGGCTCCCGTGGCGGTCAGACATTGTCCGAACTCATCATGAAGCTCACGTGCGAGTGCACGGCGCTCTTCTTCCTGAACGGCAAAAAGACGCCGGGTCAGCGCCGTCCGCTCGGCCGTAGTGTGCTGGAGACGCTCGCTCAGGGCGTTCACGGCACGCGCGATGCGGTCGAATTCCCCGGCTCGGAACGGGGGTAGGCGGGTGGAATGATCGCCCCTCTCCATCTTGCCGAGGCCACGGGTGATCACCCGCGCCGGCTGTAGTGCGATACCGATCACGAAGGTGGCCAGGATGGCGATACCGCCAGCCATGGCGGCGGCGGCGGCCATCAGCACCCGCACCTGTCGCCAGACCTGGCGCACGGCCGCGCCCCGGTCGGGCGTAGTGACCACGATCCCCGCTTCCCTGCGATTCAGGATCACCGCGCGGCGGATCGGCGGGATCACTCCGAAAGCCTCGCGATACAACGTTTCGAACCACGCCGGAGCTGGCCTACCCGCGGTCTCCAGGCCACTGCATTGCTGAAGCGTGGCCTCGCCCTCCCATGTCAGGGCGACGCAGTTCCCGGGGCTGATGAATCGCAGGGTGTGCGAGCTGCGCCAATCCGGAAAGGCATATTTGGCGGAGCGACCGGCGCTGCCGCGCCAAGTCAGTTCCCGCCAGGCGAGTTCCTGCGCTTCCCGGACGACCCGGTCGGCCGAGGCCGCGGTCTCCTCCCGGATGCCTTGGTGCACCTCAGCGACGACCCAGGCTGTGGCACAGGCCAGGCAAAGCAGCACTACGCCAAGGACGCGCAGGATCAATCCGATGAGCAGACCCATGCCGTGGTGTTCCCCGCATCCAGCGAGGGAGAGGGACGCAACGGCCGGATGCTGGCAAGTGGGCAAGGCTGCGATCAGGCAAAATGCCCGACTGACGACGGGGATCCTGCCCTACCAGGGGACCGGGCGGGCCAATAGCGTTTCCGTCGTCGGGCTGCTCCGCGAGACAGTCGAAGAAGGCAGCCGGCGACGGGAGGAATTCCATGAAACATGCTTGCCTTCTCGGCTTGGGCCTCGCGGTTGCGGGTGCCACCGCCGGGCTCGCCAATGACGACGTGCTCAAGCGCAGCCAAGACCCCAACCAGCAGGTGCTGCAGACGCTCGACTACGCCAACACCCGCTACTCGAAGCTCGACCAGATCAACGCCGGGAACGTGAAGAACCTGCAGGTCGCATGGAATTTCTCAACCGGCGTCCTGCGCGGCCACGAGGGTTCACCGCTCGTCGTCGGTGAAATGATGTTCGTCCACACTCCCTTCCCCAATATCGTCTATGCCCTCGACCTCAACAACGAGGGCAAGATCCTCTGGAAGTACGAGCCGAGGCAGGATTCGTCCGTGATCCCGGTCATGTGCTGCGACACGGTCTATCGCGGCCTGGCCTATGCGGATGGCGCCATCATCCTGCATCAGGCCGACACCACCCTGGTCTCATTGGACGCCAAGTCCGGCAAGGTGAACTGGTCGGTCAAAAACGGGGATTCGAAAATCGGCGAGACCAACACCGCCACGGTGCTGCCGGTGAAGGACAAGATCATCGTCGGCATCTCCGGTGCCGAGTACGGCATTCGCGGCCATATCACCGCCTACGATGCGAAGACCGGTAATCGCGTCTGGCGCGGCTACAGCGTCGGATCCGATGACGACATGATCGTCGATCCGGCGAAGACGACGTCGCTCGGCAAACCGATTGGTCGGGATTCCTCCCTGAAGTCCTGGGAGGGCGATCAGTGGAAGACCGGCGGTGGCGCGACCTGGGGCTGGTATTCTTACGATCCGAAGCTCGACCTCGTCTATTACGGCACCGCCAACCCCTCGACTTGGAACCCCAAGCAGCGTCCGGGCGACAACAAGTGGACCATGGCGATCTTCGCTCGCAATCCCGATACGGGCATGACCAAGTGGGTCTACCAGATGACCCCGCACGACGAGTGGGACTACGACGGCATCAACGAGATGATCCTCACGGATCAGAAGATCGACGGCAAGGAGCGCCCTCTCCTAACCCACTTCGACCGTAATGGCTTCGCTTACACCCTGGACCGCGCCACGGGTGAGGTATTAGTGGCCGAGAAGTTCGATCCGGTGGTGAACTGGGCCTCGAAGATCGACCTGGACAAGGCGTCGCCTACCTATGGCCGCCCCCTCGTCCAGGCCAAGTTCTCCACCGACCAGAACGGCGAGGACACCAATACGAAGGGCGTTTGCCCAGCCGCGCTCGGCACCAAGGATCAGCAGCCCGCTGCATTCTCGCCGAAGACCCAGCTGTTCTACGTGCCCACCAACCATGTCTGCATGGACTATGAGCCGTTCCGCGTGAGCTACACGCCGGGTCAGCCCTATGTCGGTGCGACCGTCTCGATGTACCCGGCTCCCAACAGCCACGGCGGCATGGGCAACTTCATTGCCTGGGACAACCTGAAGGGCCAGATCAAGTGGTCGAACCAGGAGCAGTTCTCGGTATGGTCGGGTGCTCTCGCCACCGCCGGCGACGTGGTGTTCTATGGGACCCTCGAAGGCTATCTGAAGGCCGTCGATTCGAAGACCGGCAAGGAACTCTACAAGTTCAAGACGGCCTCCGGCATCATCGGCAACGTGATGACCTACACCCACAAGGGCAAGCAGCACCTCGCCATCCTGTCAGGTGTCGGTGGCTGGGCCGGTATCGGCCTCGCGGCCGGTCTCACGGACCCGAATGCCGGGCTCGGCGCGGTGGGTGGCTACGCTGCCCTGTCGAGCTACACCAACCTCGGCGGTCAGCTGACGGTCTTCACGCTGCCGAACTGACCAACCTCAACTCGATGCATCCGCTCTGTCGGGGCGGATGCAAGCACTGTTCTCCCGCGCAGTGACCGCTGTCCGGAGGAATGGCGTGTCGCCCTCGCGCCAACGACGAAGAGGGCTGTTTGCGACAGTAACTGATCCGAACCTGCGTGGGGCGTATGTCCTTCACTTTGTCGCCGTACGGTAATGGATCGGCGGGCTTTCGGGCCCGCCATTTTTTTGGCTGAAGCCAGACGCCCAAACGGGCAGCGGGGCGCAAAGGCACATAGCAGACACCAACTACCGTTTGCATAAGCGAACTATATCACGCGTCTCCGCCAACCGATCTGCGGATCGCTGTCATATGAGTCGAGGGATGGCTTTCCTCAGCCGGGAGTAGCCGCCGGTGGCCAACGGCCACGCCTGTTCGTCCCAGGCCCGGCGAAGGCGCAAACACCCCTGTGGCAGCACCATCGCCGATGGTCCGACCGGGGCCGATGCGGTCACAATCGGCAGGCCGCCGAACCAGTCCTTTTCGATCAGGGATGCCGGGCATCCGAAATAGGCTTCGGCTCGCACCAGGGCATCGGCCATCGCAGCCTCGTCCGCAGCCTTAACCAGCTCAGACGCGCCGTCCGCATGGGCAACGAAGCCGCCGACGCAGGCGACCCGTGCGGTGCCGAGGGGGAGGCTCTCCGGGTACAAGTCATCGAGATGTAGGAGCAACGCCACTTCGCCATCGGGCACGGCGTCGGCCGGCGGCAACAGCACCTCTCGGGGCGGCATCGGCTCGTCGAGGGCATCGGGGTACTCATCGAGGCCGACCGGGTCAAAGCGCCCATCGGTGTACCGCCGGATGTTCTCGGCTCGGGCAACGTAGTGCTTGCCCCGAGTGTGCAGGCCGGCGACCCAGCGCCAGGACAACGTGTTGCTGGCGGGATCGCCATCGACCAGTTGGCGCATGAAGAAGTCAGCGCCGAGGGCCCAAGGCAGGCGAAGAGTGAAGATCCAGATCGAGGCGAACCACATGCGCGCGTGGTTGTGGAGCCACCCTGTCTCGACGAGTTCGAGGGCCCAGGCGTCAAAGCAATCGATTCCGCTCCGCCCCTCAGTCGCAGCCGTATAGGTCCGCCGCAGGCCCGGCTCGGTGGCAAGGCGCTCATGGCCCTCAGCGGCCAGCGCAAGGTAGCCTGTCCACGCGGCGGGATGGGTTTCCAAATGCCCCTTGAAGTAGGTCCGCCAAAACACCTCGCTGACGAACTTCTCGGCGTCCTCGTAACCGAAAGCCGCGACTGCCGCAGCAACGACCTCGTCCTCGGTGATCAGGCGCCGGCGCAGATAGGGCGAAAGCGCCGAAGTCGTTGAGCGCGCTTGGGGTCCGAGGTCGAAATTGCGGGACCCGGCATACTCGGCTCCTTCATTCGCAAGAAAGGCGGCGAAGCGTTCGAGCCCGGCGGCGCGGGTCATAGGGAAAATACGATCCATGACCATGAGCTAGCGCGCGGCAGAGAGAAGCCGATGCGACCGATTTTCGAGGGTTCGGGCCACCCATATCGGCGCCATACCCTTGGAGGCATCACAGGCGGCCTAGGCAGGCCATCTCCACCGAAAGGCCGGGCAATACCCTTGTAGGGGCTTCTTGCTGCCTGCAGCCGCCTCCGGTAGCGAGGGAAAGGGGGCGCCCCGTAGGGGGACTTTGGGGTTACAACGTAACGGGCGTACGCGGCCCCAATACACAGCCGACCTAAGTCCTCCGGCTCGCTGGCATCACCTTGGTAGGGGTTGTACAGGGGCTGCGGCTACCGCGCCCTCGGTTGCCGTGAGCCTGCCGCCCGGGAAGCCCGCTGGCTCTCCCAGCGTCGAAGCTCGGCACCAGCTTCATGACGAATGGTTTTGAGGACCGTCCGCCCTTTACCGCCCGCGAAGGCAAGCTCGCCGAGGGGGCGACCGGCGAAGACCTGAGCCATCCGCGCTGAAGCGCCAGGCCTGATAACATCCTTCTTCTGCGTGAACTCACCGGTGGTCGGCGTCGTAACCTCACCGGTCACCGCATCGACGACCGTATCCTTGAGCGCCCAAACTCGAGTGCTAGAGAGTTGGCCCTTCGTCATATAGAGGGCCTGGCCCCCAACCTCAGATCGCTTGAGGGGGCGAACGTGTGCAGCATCGATCCCAGGGACAAAGGTCTGGTAGCGCCGGTTCGCAGCGTCGCAAATCTCCCTCAACCGTTTCTCCGAGACGCCCCACACAATGGCATGGGTGTGCCACGAAACGGCGAGCTGGTACCCAGCGCCCGTGACGTCCAAGTTTGAGTAGTGAGCGGCTTCGACCATACCA
This sequence comes from Methylobacterium marchantiae, assembly GCF_042679825.1. NCBI lineage: Bacteria > Pseudomonadati > Pseudomonadota > Alphaproteobacteria > Hyphomicrobiales > Methylobacteriaceae > Methylobacterium > Methylobacterium marchantiae. Next base: position 19,832 of record NZ_JBHTND010000002.1, read on the forward strand.
ACGTAGCTGCAGCCGCGGAGGATCTGATGGGTCCAGCTGTGAAGGGGGTGAACCTTGAATGCGGCGGCCTGGTCCTCGCGGACCGTGAACCGCCGCTCGATGAGTGTAACGAAAAACAACGGCTCATCTGGGGGGAGCGCGCGGACCGAACGGTCCAGGTGCTCGGCCGTGATGCGGGCGAACTGCAAACGCGCTTGCAGATTGTTGGCCAGCTGAAACCGAGCGTTGGCCGGGTCGAGTTCGGTCGCGGTTTCTCTATCGAGAACGACCGACCCGCGACGACCCACGTGCATGTAGCCTTTCAAGCGGCCATCGGTCTCCCGGTGCTGCCGCTCAAACTCGACCCAGGTGGTAACCGGCTTCCGCTGAGTCTTGGGTGCTGAGTCAGGTTCGGGCTTTGAACGCGGGGTGGGGGTGCGCGGGGGTGAGGCGGGCAAAGGTGCCTTCGGCAGGCTGCCCGAGGCTGTAGACGGGGCCCTGGGGGCTGCTGCGGGGCGTTCTACGGCGGTGGGGCGTGTTACAAGGGGTAAGCACCCCTCATCGACATTTGGAGTGCTCACGCTGCCTCGAAAAGCGGTCTGAGGAAAGACGCTATTTATCAGATGCTGAGGGACGAGCAGTTTGATCATTGCAATATTCCTGGCTAACTTCATCGACTATTTACAGCAAATAATTGACTGAGATAATGAAATACTGCGTTATTGGTTTCAGTTGTCATCTTCGATTATAACGCTGCGGGCTCCATTCTCGCTCGCTGCTCGACGATTTTTTGCGTTACGCAAAATTCCAATAGCAGGTACATATAATAAAAGGCCGGCAACGTTTTTGTTGCCGGCCTCGTTTTGACAGTTAGATTTTTTTACTTCATCAGCTTGCGAAGCTTCACCTGCACCTTGAACATTTCGGCGGTAAGGCGGATTAATTCCCGCAGTTGCTTGTCAATTGCGATTTCCCGCGGTCCCCGGGGCTTCTCTAACTCACCTGCTTCATCGTCGTCATCCTCGTTGTTGTCGTCCATTATGTCAGCCGCGTCTATCGGAGTAGTCGTACGCAAGTCGATCTGGTTATCAGCATCGATATCCAAATCGTTCAGCTCATAAGCATCGTTCATGTCGGCGTTGTGGTCACCGGAGCCGATATTATCGTTCAGATCGTCGTACTCGCCACGGGTCGGCTTCATCGCTTCCTCCTTTGCTTGTTTCCGTTGCTTGACACCCAGGTTCCGAATTTTCTCAAGGCCTAATTCCATTATAATCTGCCGCATCTCGAGAGGTTTGGTGCCCTTGTTGAAGTACGGCTGCAGAGATGCCGCATAAACGTAAGCTCGGTTGTCAGTTCCGGTCTGTTTTATCGAAACCATGAACCGAAAAACGTAGCTCAACAGTCTCGGAAGGACCTTGTCTGATCTGGGATTAGGTTTGGTCTTTCCCCAAGCAGTTTGGTCGAAGAACCGCCGCATCTCGAACTCGTCCATCAGCAAGTGGTACGCGATTGCGTAAGTTGCTGCGACGAATTCCCTACGTAACCTGTGCTGTCCATTGTTAAGAGTAGTCCACCCCTCCCGAGCCAACTGTGCAGCTCGAACTGGCGCTTCCGCCGCCAAATCGAACAATTGGACCGGGTCAACGATTACGAAGGTGTGATGACGACCAAGTGGAAGGTTGCCGTCGTCGTCGAGCTTCCACTCATCGGGCACAGGCGGGCGATGCTTCATGCGCCGCCTCATTGTCGTTTGATAGCTCATCGAACGCTTGGCCATTATCAGCTGACCCCCCGCTCAAGGAAGGCGCGGATATCTGCCTTGCGCCACGCCGTGATCCGCGGACCGAGCTTGACAGGCTGCGGATAGATTCCGGCGCGGACGCCGGCCCACCAGCTGCTCTTGCTCATCGGGACGGCAAGCGCGGGGCCGACGAACTGGGAGAGGCGTAAGCACCCCTCTCCGCCCAAGATTTCAGTGGTTTCCATTGGTTCTCTCCGTTCGTGTTTGAACGGAGGTTCAGCTATCGAGGCAGACCGCTGCGCGGGATTGGGTTATCAAAAATGCCCCGGAGGTATTTGAAATACCCCAGGGGCATAGGCACACGCACGGCAACCTTCTATCGCCGCGTATCCGGGTTTTTTGACCCAGCAGCTACCGTAGAAAAACCTTACTAATAAGCTTTTGCTCAGCTGGGGCGAATGCTGGTGGATCTACCGGGATGGCGTCGCAGGGCGGTAGATATGAAGCTGTGTATACAGCGAAACGTGGTTCTGCGAGATGTGCAATAATTGATTCTGTAATGAAACGTGACCGACCTAGCTAGGTAGACAATAGCGGTGCGTGTTCATCATAGTTTGCCGTGCCATTGCAAATATGGTCCAATAAAGTTTCGCCTCCATCTACATTAATGGTCGAGGCTGCGTATATTAAGGCTGCAGACCCTCCTAAACGACGCCAGCGCGGTTTTACATTATCTTTTGCGACTCCAGCCTTTTCACCCCGCGATCTCCAAATTTCTTGGACAAGTTCAGCCCCTTTTTCAAGAGACCCAGGAAGGTGTTTGCCAGTTTGTCTTAGCTTGTCGGCATGGTAATGAAATACTTGCATAAGTGCCAAAACTGTCATGGCTTCTCTTGAGCGCTTAAATACGCTTGTCTCGAAAGTTGCTGGCGATGATGATTTTAGTAAGCTGCTAAGACCGCCGACCGGATAATAGAAGTCATTGTAAAAATCCTGCCCTAAAGCTAGGGTTCGACCAACCATATCGCCAAGTAGATTGTTCCCTTTAAATGCCGCCCTGCCTAAAGCTTCAGCGAAGCGAAGGTGTTCAATTCCGACCAGGACCATGCCCTGCCGTCTTAAGACGGCTAGCTCGGGGCAGACGGTCCATGTGCATAGACCCGAAAAAATGATTGGCTTATGACCCTTATATGAGGCCGCATCATCAACGAGGATCGCCAGGACGACTTTAGGATCAAAGTTTTTCCACGCGTAGTCTACAAACGGAGGGAATCCGGGTGGAAGCCGATTTGGATGACGCTTATTGTCGGTTGCAGCAATCTTTGCCCACGCCTGCTCGATCACCGCTCGGGCGTCACCCTTAGCTGTGGCTTCTGATTTCATGCTGGGGGCCCTGAACGCAATCGGGTTTTCACTGGTGGTAGAGTAGCTCTGTTTCCATCATCTCGCGCCACTTAGCCAGCAGATCGCCTCGCCGGTAGGCCGCTTCAACCCGGTTCTCCACGGCATGGGCCAAGGCCATTTCTGACATAGATAGCGCAACCCAAATGCTACGCGGGGGATCCTGATAACCGACGAGGAGCTCGAGTCGTGGCTGCGCTCCGTGGTCAGAAGCGGCAGCCCCGGGACGGCCGCCGCCCGATGGCGCACTCGGGATAGTTAGGCGTGGCGAGCGATGGGAAGCATAGGAGCGTGCTCGGTCCAGTTCGACTACCCATCGCACCCGTTTAGTGTGTCTTAGCCACGATCCAGTCTATGATTGCGTTGGCGACCGGGCCGTTGTTCGCCTCCAACATCATCATATGGCCGTTGCCATGAATGCCGTGCTCTGCGAGCGCCAGACGATCCGGCTTCGCGCCGGCTTGAGCCAGAAAAGCACCCGTGCAGTCGTCCATCGTCGCCCGGAACGATGCTTCGCCGGTGACGATGACAGCCGGCACCTTCGCGAGGTTTGGAAGCTGCCGGGCCGGTTCTGCCTGCAACCAGCAGCGGATCTGATACGGCCGAACTGGCTGATCGGCCTGCATGACCGTCAGGTCGGTTGGGGAGTTCACTGGGGGCTCGAATTTGAGTGGCACCCGGGTGATGCCGTAGGGCCGAGCGCGAGCGTCACCGACGCGCTCGTACCACTCAGCGCCGCCTTTGAACCGTATGTCGTAGAAAGTTGGTCCGTTCGGCTCGACGGCCACGTGCGCCTTCACAAGATCCGGCCGCTGGTCAGAAACGGCCCAGCCGAACACTCCCGCCTGCGAGTGAGTTAGAACGACCGAGGGACCGATCTTCTCGAGCAGTGCAATCAGCGCCGGATTCACCAGCTCCTCACTTTTCAGCGCATTCGCGATGTAGGGGACCTGCGAGAGGTAGAACTGGTCGAAGGTGGCGTTACCCTTCACCCCAGGGCCGCCCGGCCACTGAGTATGGAGCTTGGCCTGCGGGAAGAGTTCGAACCGCTCCTGCCCTGTGAATATGCTTTCCAAATCGCCAGGCGATAATCGAGCGTAAGGGCCATATACCTCTGGGTTGTCGCCCGACCGACCCCGGCCGACCTGATCGACAACATAGACGGCAAAGCCGCGCTCTACGAAGTGATCTACCCATCCGGTTCGGCCATCGGGCGTGGCGAGGAAGTTCACTCCAGTCTGCGCGGTGCCATGCACCATGACCACTGGGAAAGGCTGCGTGACCTGCGTCGGGGAGTGGAACTGGACGAACATCTGCCCGGTGGCAAACTCCTTACCGCCGACCGTCTCGTAGCGCCCGCCGACGAAGAAGTAGCCTTCACGTTGAGCTGGCTTGAAGGTCGCTGGTACGTCGGGGGGGTACGGAAGCGGGCTCGGCTTGGGCGGCCGTAGTGAGAATGAACAGGGCGCTGGCCCCGAGCAGCGTCAACTTCCGCATCGACATCCTCCAGTGGACGTCTGGCGCGTCCTTCCTGGAGTATCGACGGAGATCGTGCTGCGTGTCCATCTGTGGGGGGCTCGCGCGCTCGAACATACTAGCAGGACAGCCCTTCCCTGAAGTCTCGCGGTGCTACCCTGACGGAAGCCGCCTTATCGTCACCCTATAGCACCCAGTCCGACCCGATCAGGTGGTCGAAACGGGCGGCGGATGCGGGCAGTAGCAGATCACGGTATCCCCAAGTTGCGACGTGCGAAGCGACCGCCAGTTCAAGTTCAATCGCTCGCAGGTCGCCCGGCAGGTTGTGCGCTGGAGGTGCGGCGAACTGAGAGAGGCGAGTGCAACCCTGTTGGGTCGCCGTCGGGACGTTCCACTGGTGGTGGGCCAATCTGCAGGCGTCACCGATACCCTCGGCTCCAGCCTCGACTGCCGCCGCCGCCCGAAAGGCCATGAGAGTTCCAAGCGGCCGTTCGTCAAAGCGACCCGAGAGGTCGTGATACGGGCCGGTGGTCGCAACCGCAGCCACGGTGATCGTGATGCTGTCCTCTCGCGTGGCAAGGCTCGATTGGACCGAAACAGCGAAGCGGCCGTGCCACGCCAAATGGTCAAGCCCGAGCAGCTGCAGGGACCGATTGAATTCGTCCGAGAGCCTCCGCGGGGTGTAGCCCTCGAGCGCCTCAATGGGGTCCTCGTCCAAGATAATGCCGCCAAAGGCGACCCAGCCGTGTGGCTTTGCTTGGAGAAGCTGCCCGCAGGTTCTGGCCAGCCAAGCGTCGCCGAAGGCTCGACAAACGGGACAGGCAGCCGAGGTGCAGGCGGCCTTACCGCTGCACCCGGCGAGACGACGGCCTCCGCGCTGAGCAAGCGCACCGGGAAGTTCGTCACTGAGGTACCGCGCAAGAAGGGTCTGATGGCTAGCGAGTTGGCGCAGCGCCGGAGTGGGGCTGGAATGGCGGGCGCGGTGGTGGAGACCTGCACGCCAGAGGTTGGTTGCGCCCGGGCCGCTGCCTTTGCCGGCTACGACGTCGCCGTTGATGGCTTCTATCTCGGAAAGGAGCTGTGCTGACATGGAATTGGGTCCTCGTGGCTGGGGCTGCTGCGAGCAGCGCCAACCCTTTACGAGACCGGGTCAGAGGCTATCGTTCAGCCTCCCGGCAGGCTCGCTCTTTGAAATGGGCGACCGTTCAGACACTAACGTTGCCCACCCCGTCTATGGTCTGCCGCCAGACTCAATCGGGTAGTTTCATAGGCACGTACTCGAGCTTCGGCGGCCCAATAAGCGGTCTGAGCCTTATAATTTATCGCTTTCCGAAGAATCAGTCCCTGCCCAGCCGCTTGTCCCCGCTGCAACAGGCCGCAGCCTTAGTCCAATCGAGCAGAGTTCCGTTTCACTGGCGTACCCGCCGCGTTGTCTCCCGCTTCATCAGCGAGATCGGCGAAAGGGCTCGGAGCACGATGGGAGTCTCAATCTGATCGACGCGGTGGCTGTCGTAATGAGGAGAAGCGTGAACGCACAATTTTCGGACACAAGGTGTCGCGCGATTCGCTTTATGCCCAGTGGGGTGGTTGCTCCTAAGAGACCTTATCGGTCGATTCCGGGGGGCTGGGGCCAGACTTAATCTCGATGAGGAGCCGGCGCTTGGGCGGTTACCGGCAGCGACACCTCCACCCTGCACATTTGTGCCCCCAGTGTGACCCGAAGGTTCAACGAAGCAGCGACCGCGAGGGCTGCTTCGCTGTAAGCTATTCAAAAATAAGGAAAAAATGGTGCCCAGGGACGGAGTCGAACCGCCGACACTGCGATTTTCAGTCGCATGCTCTACCAACTGAGCTACCTGGGCATCCGTCGAAGCGCTGTGCGCCGTCGACTGGAGCGGGGGTATAGTGAGGTGGCGGGGCCCTGTCCAGCCTCCTTCTCACGCATCCGGCAATCGGATCGATTCAGGATGAACGCGGTGTGGCGTCATCCTCGTTCTCGTCCTCGTCGGTGGGGATCGCGTAACGGTCTGTGAGCCAGCGTCCGAGATCGATGTCGGCGCAGCGGGCCGAACAGAAGGGCTGGAATTCCGGCCGGACCGGCTTGCGGCAGATCGGGCAGGGCTCGGCCTTGAGCTTCGTGCTCGGCTTGGTGGGGACGCCGTCGCTCATGCCATCGCTCCCCAGGCCCGGCGCACGGGAAACCCCTCGCCTTCGAGAAGGCTGATCGTCTCGTAGAGCGGCAGGCCGACCACGGCGCTGTGCGAACCCACGAGCTTGACCACGAAGGCGCCGGCGAGGCCCTGGATGGCGTAGCCCCCGGCCTTGCCGCGCCACTCGTCCGAGGCGACGTAGCTTTCGATGTCGCGGCCGGACAGGCGCTTGAACCGCACCCGCGTCTCCACCACGCGCTCGCGGCGGTTGCCCTTGGGCGAGAGCACGCACACCGCCGTGTAGACGCGATGCTGGCGGCCCGAGAGCAGGCGCAGGCAATCGGCGGCCTCGTCGGCGAGCTCCGCCTTCGGCAGGACGCGCCGGCCCACGGCCACCACCGTGTCGGCCGAGACGATGTAGCTGTCGCGCATGTCGTCCCGGCGCCGGGCGGCATCGCCGGCGACGTCGAGCTTGGCGCGGGCGAGACGCCGGGCGAGCTCGCGCGGTGCCTCGGATTTGTGGGGCGTCTCGTCGACATCGGCGGGCAGCAGCGCGTCGGGCTCGATGCCCACCTGCTGCAGCAGCGCCAGACGGCGCGGCGAGGCCGAGGCCAGAACGAGGCGTGGGCCGCCTCGCGGCGCCTCGCCGGCGGTATCGGTCATCGTGGCGTGCGTGCCGCCCTGCGCGGAGGAGATGTCCATCGGTGTTTTTCGAAGATCCGCATGCTCGGGATGGGGCGCCGAAGGGTCGAGCCGACCCGCCCGCAATGGGCCGGCTGGCGTCGCCGGGCCGGCCGGCACGCTATCGGAAAGCCTCGCCCTTGGAAATGTCGGGCGCCCGCGCCCCGAGGCGTCGCCGGCGGCTCGCGCGGGAGAGTTCGTCGGCGCTGGCGAAGCCCGTGGCGGCGGCGATCTGCGACGCGCTCATGGCGCTCTCCCGCCGGAGCCGATGCGCCCTGTCGAGGCGCAGATCGAGATAGTGCCGGTGCAGCCCGGTCCCGAGCAGCGACCGGAACAGGCGCTCGAGCTGGCGCACGGACAGGCGCGCCTGGTCGGCCAGCACCTCCCGCGCCAGGGGAAGCTCCAGGTTGGCCTCCATGGTGGCGAGGACGCGCAGGAGCCTCGGATCGCGGATGCCGAGCCGGAGCCGCAGGTCCATCCTCTGCGGGCTCAAGCCCTCGCGGATCTGGTCGTGGAGGAACCAGTCGCCGACGCCGGCGGCGAGACCGGCGCCGTGGTCGCGCTCGATCAGGTGGAGCATCAGGTCGAGGGCGGCGATTCCTCCCGAGCAGGTGACGCGATCGCCCTGGATCTCGAAGAGGGAGCGGACCACCTCGATCTCCGGATAGCGCTCCTCGAAGGCCGGCACGTGCTCCCAGTGGAGCGTGCAGCGGCGATGGGCCAGCAGGCCCGCACGGGCGAGGAGATAGGGACCGCCGGAAATGCCGCCGATGGTCACGCCCGTCCGGGCGAGATCGCGCAGCCAGGCGAACAGGGCCGGGTCGTCGAAGGTGGCCGGATTGCCGCCGGCGCAGACGAAGACCCGGTCCGCGACGGCCCCGGCCATTCCGACCTCGACATCGGCCAGGATCGAGACGCCGTTCGAGGCCTTCACCACCCCGCCCCCCGGCACCGCGTGCCACCAGCGGTACAGTTCGCGGCCCGACAGGACGTTGGCGGCGCGGAGCGGCTCCACCGCCGCCGTGTAGGACATGAGCGGAAAGTCGGGGACGAGGACGAACCCGACGATCACGGGCGGCGCGTCCCCGGCGGGAAGCGATCCGCTCTCCGCTCCGACCGTCCTCGTGCCATCGGCGAGATCACGCATTTCCGCGCGATTTGCCGGAAACGTGTCGCAAAATGCAAGCCCGCTTGGGGAATCGTCGGGTATCCAGAGGAAAGGAGCACCGGGCGGTCAGCCGAAGGACGTCTCACCCATGCGCTATTCGGTCCTCAGCGTTCTCGGACAGGCCCTGCGCGGCCAGCGCGACTGGCGCCCGCAATGGCGCGATGCGGCGCCGAAGGCCGAGTACGACGTCGTCGTCGTGGGCGGCGGCGGCCACGGGCTCGCCACGGCCTATTACCTCGCCAAGGAGCACGGCATCACCAGCGTCGCCGTGCTGGAGAAGAGCCATGTCGGCTCGGGCAATGTGGGACGCAACACCACCATCGTCCGCTCGAATTACGGGCTGCCCGGCAACATCCCGTTCTACGAGCGGTCGATGAAGCTCTGGGAGGGCCTGGAACAGGACATCAACTACAACGCCATGGTGAGCCAGCGCGGCGTACTGAACCTCTACCATTCGGACGCCCAGCGCGACGCCTATGCACGGCGCGGCAACGCCATGCGGATGGCCGGCATCGACGCCGAGCTCCTGGACCGCGAGGGCGTGCGGGCCATGGTGCCGTTCATCGATTTCGACAATGCGCGGTTCCCGGTGAAGGGCGGCCTGCTGCAGCGCCGGGGCGGCACCGTGCGCCACGACGCCGTGGCCTGGGGCTATGCCCGCGCCGCCAGCGACCGGGGCGTCGACATCGTCCAGAACTGCGCCGTCACCGGCATCCGCCGGGAGAACGGCCGCGTCGTCGGGGTCGAGACCGGCCGCGGCTTCATCAGGGCGAAGAAGGTCGCCCTCTCGGTGGCGGGCTCGACCTCGCTGCTGGCCGCCATGGCCGACCTGCGCCTGCCGATCGAGGCCCACGTGCTCCAGGCCTTCGTCAGCGAGGGCGTGAAGCCGCTCATCGACACGGTGGTGACCTTCGGGGCCGGGCATTTCTACGTCAGCCAGTCGGACAAGGGCGGCCTCGTCTTCGGCGGCGATATCGACGGCTACAATTCCTACGCCCAGCGCGGCAACCTCGCCACGATCGAGGACGTGATGGAGGGCGGCATGGCCCTGTGGCCGGGGCTGGGGCGCCTGCGGCTCCTGCGCCACTGGGGCGGGATCATGGACATGTCGATGGACGGGAGCCCGATCATCGACCGCACCCCGGTGGACGGCCTCTACCTCAACGCGGGCTGGTGCTACGGCGGCTTCAAGGCGACCCCGGCCGCGGGCTACTGCTTCGCCCATCTCGTCGCCCGCGACGCGCCGCATGCGGATGCCGCCGCCTATCGCCTCGACCGCTTCGCCACCGGCCGTCTCATCGACGAGAAGGGCATGGGCGCCCAGCCGAACCTGCATTGAGGGAGACACGATCATGCGCATCCGATGCCCCCATTGCGGCGAGCGCGACAACGGCGAGTTCAGCTACCTCGGTGACGCCGCCCCGGTCCGACCCGACGGTCCGAACGCGTCGGCCGAGGCGATGCACGACTACGTCTACCTGCGCGACAACCCGGCCGGCCTGCACCGCGAGCTCTGGTACCACGCCGCAGGATGCCGGAGCTGGCTGGTAGTGACCCGCGATACCCGCAGCCACGAGATCCACGAGGTGGCGCCCGCACGCGACGTCGCGCTGAGCCGCCGGAGGGGAGAGGTCGCATGACCACGATCAGCCTGCGGGACACGGATTCCGCCACCGCCGCCACACCGGGGTCCGCCCCCGTCCAACCCTTCCGCACCGCCGCCGGAGGCCTGATCGACCGGCGCCGGCCGCTGGAATTCACCTTCGACGGCGCCCGCTACGGCGGCGTCCAGGGCGACACCCTGGCCTCGGCGCTGCTCGCCAACGGGGTGCGCCTCGTCGGCCGCTCGTTCAAGTATCACCGCCCGCGCGGCATCCTCACGGCCGGTTCGGAGGAGCCCAACGCCCTCGTGGAACTGCGCTCGGGCGCCCGCCGCGAGCCCAACACCCGCGCCACCACGGCCGAATTGTACGAGGGCCTGGAGGCGCTCAGCCAGAACCGCTGGCCGTCGCTGAGATACGATGCCCTCGCCGTCAACGCCCTGGCGGCGCCGATCTTCGCGGCGGGGTTCTACTACAAGACCTTCATGTGGCCGGCGGCCTTCTGGGAGAAGCTGTACGAGCCGCTGATCCGCCGCGCCGCCGGCCTCGGCCGGGCGGCGCATGCGCCGGATCCCGACACCTACGACAAGGCCTTCGCCTTCTGCGACGTGCTCGTCATCGGCGGCGGACCGGCCGGCCTGTCGGCGGCCCTGGCGGCCGGACGCGCCGGCGCCCGCGTCATCCTGGTCGACGAAGATCACCGGATCGGAGGGCGCCTGGTGGCGGATCGGCGCGAGGTCGCGGGCCGATCGGGAGCCGATTGGGTGGCGGATTCCCTCGCCGAACTGGACAGCATGCCGGACGTCCGCATCCTCGGCCGGACCACCCTGTTCGGCGTTTACGATCACGGGGCCTACGGCGCGGTGGAGCGCGTGAGCGACCACCTCGCATCGCCCCCCGCCCATGCGCCGCGCCAGCGGATGTGGCGGATCACGGCGCGGCGCGCGGTGCTCGCCGCCGGCGCCATCGAGCGGCCGCACGTGTTCGGCGGCAACGACCGGCCCGGCGTGATGCTGGCCGGCGCGGTGCGGACCTATCTCAACCGCTACGGCGTGCTGCCCGGCCGGCGCGTGGCGCTGTTCACGTCGAGCGACGACGGCTGGCGCACGGTGTCCGACGTCGTCGCGGCCGGGGCCGAGGTGGCGGCGGTGATCGATACGCGCGCCTCCGTCGCGCCGGGCCTGCGGCACGGGGCGGAAGCCGCCGGAGCGCGGGTGATCCTCGGCGGCGCCGTCATCGGCACGAAGGGACATCTCGCCCTCAACGCGATCGAGGTGGTGACTGCCGACGGCCGGGGCGAGACCATCGCCTGCGACTGCCTCGCCATGGCCAATGGCTGGAACCCCATCGTCCATCTCGATTCGCACCTGTCGCGGCGGCCAGTCTGGGACGCGGCGATCCACGCCTTCGTGCCCGACGCGCTGCCCTCCGGAATGGCCGCGGCCGGCGCCGCGAGCGGGGCCTTCACCCTGGCCTCCTGCCTGGAGACGGGCGGCCGGGCCGGCGCCGAGGCCGCGACCGCATGCGGGTTCGCCGGGACCTCGCCCGAGGTTCCGAGGACCGATCCGGAGAGCGTCGGCCATGCCCCGCTCTGGCGGGTGCCGGGATCGAAGGGCAAGGCCTTCGTCGATTTCCAGAACGACGTCGCGGCCTCGGACGTGGAGCTCGCCCATCGCGAGGGCTTCCGCGCGGTGGAGCTCCTGAAGCGCTACACCACCCTCGGCATGGCCACCGACCAGGGCAAGACCTCGAACCTCGCCGGGCTCGGCATCATGGCCGAGCTGACCGGCCAGCCGATCCCCAGCGTCGGCACCACGATGTTCCGGCCGCCCTTCACCCCCGTCGCCATCGGCGCCTTCGCCGGCCATCACCGCGGCAAGGATTTCCGCGCGACGCGGCACGTCCCCTCCCATGCCTGGTGCGAGGAGCAGGGCGCGGTCTTCGTCGAGACCGGCCTCTGGCTCCGCCCGGCCTATTTCCCGAGGGCGGGAGAGAGCGACTGGCTGGAAACGGTCAATCGCGAGGTGAACACCGTGCGCGCTCATGTGGGCGTCTGCGACGTGACCACCCTCGGCAAGATCGATATCCAGGGCCGGGACGCCCTCGCCTTCATCGAGCGGGTCTGCGCCAATCCGTTCGGCACGCTCCCCGTCGGCAAGGCCCGCTACGCCGTGCTGCTGCGCGAGGACGGCTTCGTCCTCGACGACGGCACCGTCGCGCGGCTGGGCGAGAGCCATTTCGTGATGACCGCCTCGACGGCCAATGCCGCCAGGGTCATGCAGCACCTCGAATTCTGCCGCCAATGGCTGTGGCCGGAGCTCGACCTGCAGATGATCTCGGTGAGCGAGCAATGGGCGCAATACGCCGTCGCCGGGCCGCGCGCCCGCGACACGCTGCGGGCGGTGATCGACCCCGGTTTCGACCTGTCGAACGAGGCCTTCCCGTTCCTCGCCTGCGCCGACGTCACGGTGGGCGGCGGCATCCCGGCGCGGCTGTTACGCATCTCGTTCTCCGGCGAGCTCGCCTACGAACTCGCCGTCCCGGCCGCCCATGGCGATGCCGCCTGGCGGGCGATCCTACAGGCGGGCGCGGGTCACGGCATCACCGCCTACGGCTCGGAGGCGCTCTCGGTGATGCGCATCGAGAAGGGGCACGCGGCCGGGGCCGAGATCAACGGCCAGACCACCGCCCGCGACCTCGGCCTCGGCGGCATGCTGGCCCGGAAGAAGGACTATATCGGCCGCCTGATGAAGGAGCGCCCGGCGCTCACCGATCCGGACCGGCCGATCCTCGTCGGCTTCCGCCCGGTCGATCCGGGCCAGCGCCTGCGCGCAGGCGCGCATTTCCTCGCCATCGGCGCCGCGCCGAGCCTGGAGGCCGACGAGGGCAGCATGACCTCGGTCGCCTTTTCGCCGAGCCTCGGGCACTGGATCGGCCTCGGCCTGATCCGCCGGGGGCCGGAACGGCACGGCCAGCGCGTCCGCGCCTACGATCCGGTGCGGAACGGCGACATCGAGGTCGAGATCTGCTCGCCAGTCTTCGTGGACCCGAACGAGGAGAAGCTGCGTGTCTGACGTCGCGATGGTGGGCGCAGAAAAGCTCGAAAGCATCTGGAAGCCCCGGAGCGCCTGGGCCGGATATGCCCGGGCCGGACGGCACGGCCGCACCGGCGGCGAGGCGGGCATCACCCTGACCCTGCGCGACGAGGTCGGCCTCGCGACCCTCATCGTCGCAGACGGGAAGGAGGCCGCCCTGGATCGGGCCCTGGAGGCGAGCCATGGCTGGTCCCTGCCCGAGGCGGGAAGGGCGGCGCTGGCGGGCGAGGAGGGCCTGATCTGGTCCGGCCCCGGCCAATGGCTCGCCATCGCCGGGACACGCCGCCGTCTCGACGGCCTCGCCGATGCGGTGACGGGGCTCGCCTCCGTCACCGACCAGAGCGACGGGCGTGCCCTCGTGCGGGTCTCAGGACCCTGCGCGCGCGAGATGCTGTCGAAGGGCGTGGCCATCGACCTGCATCCGCGCGCCTTCCGGGCGGGCAGCGCGGCGGTGACGAGCATCGCCCATATCGGTGCCCAGCTCTGGCAGCGGGACGACGCCCCGACCTACGACCTCGCCGTCGCCCGCAGCTTTGCCGGCAGCTTCTGGTCCTGGCTGAGCCATGCCGCCGCGGAATTCGGATATGGGGTGGAGCACGGGCCGGGTCGGTGACCGCAGGGCCCTAGCGTTCCGTCACCAGCCGGCTCAGTTGCCTGGTAATGGGGTCAAAGATCCGTCCGACGAGCTTCGTCATAAAAGATGATACGGAGTTCCGTGCCGCCGCCCTCCTCCCTTGGAGGTAATCCCTTCGCTCCATTGCATAGTCGGCAATGGATGCACCTGATTGGACCTAGCCACATTGCACGCCTCGACGAGGATTGCCTATGTTCGCTTTGTCGGATCGTTTTTCAATAAAACGCATCACCATCAACGACATAAAGATTGCGGCATTCTCGTTTTGCTGTCTGCGACGAATTATGGACTGATCGATCGGATCGTCTACCTGGTGACGGAGGCGCGCTCGCCGCTGAAATTGGCGGCCTTCCTCGTCTTGTGGTCGGTGTCGATCCTGGCGCTGGTCACCGTGGCACTCGAACGACGCACAGGTCTTCGATGTGCTTGGGCGTTCGTCATCGCCGCCGGCACGACGGCGGCCGTCGCGTATCGGCACGTGGCCGATTCCGACCTCACATCCGTTGAAATGATGACCCTTTGGCATGTGCGCCACGAAGCGGGGCGCGCCTTCCAGGCCTATTGGAGTTTGTCCCTCGCCGCCGGGCTCGTGTTCATCGCGACGATCACTCTGTTCGCATGGCCGCCCAGACCCACATCGTTGTTTCAATGGCCGAGACGGCTCGTCGGCGTTCTGCCGATCCTGCCCATCGGTCTCTGCTTCTCGATGCTGCTCATGGAGGGCGGCCGCAGGCTCACCGCCTTGCCGCAGCAATTCGCCCAAGCCGCGAATTTCCTGTTCGTCGGCTCGCGGATCATGACCACGACACTTCCGACGCGCTCCCCGGTGGAGATGGCCGCGGGCCCTGAGCTTGCAAAGCGCATCGTGCTGATCGTCGATGAAAGCATTCGCGCCGACTATATCAGCCTGAGCCCCGGCAACAGCGCGACTCCCCATCTGGCCGATCATCGCGCGCGCTTCGTCGATTTCGGACCCGCCGCCTCCGGAGGGAATTGCAGCGCGTCATCCAACGCGATCCTGAGATTCACCGCGACGCGCCACGACTTGCCACGGTCGGTCCAGACGAGCCCGTCGATCTGGCGCTATGCCAAACAGGCGGGATATCGCACCGTCTATATCGACGGTCAGTCCTCGCATATCCGGATGCTCGGCGCCGTCGGCGGACGAAGCAAGCTGCAGAATCACATGAGTCTCGCCGAGACTTTGGACATCGATGACCTGCACACATTCGACGATGTTCCGGACTCTGACGCTGATCAGAAAGTCGCCGAGATCATCGCCCGAGAAATAAAAGCCGATGAGAAGGTTTTCGTCTACGCCAACAAGAACGGCGCTCATTTTCCTTACGAAAATGCCTATCCCCGCAGGAACCCCGATCCGTCATCCTCTCCCGACACGTCACCGCAACGGACATTGCTTGACCATTATCGAAACGCCGTTTTCCATTCCGTGAGCCAATTCTTCAAGACGTTCTTCGACTCGGCCGATCTGAGGGACAGCGTCGTCTTCTACACGTCGGATCACGGCCAGAGGCTTCAGTCTGGAAAGACAAGCCACTGCAACGTCATCGATCCGGATGCGCGCGAGGCGCTGGTGCCCCTGCTGGTCGCCGCCTCGGACGCTCGCCTCCAGGGGCAATTCCGCAAGGGCGCCGAGATCAATCTCGGCAGAGCGGATCACTTCGCGATTATCCCCTCGGTTCTCTATACGATGGGATACCCGCTGAACGACGTCCTGGCTCACTATGGCTCTTCGATGCTGACCCTCATCGAGACGACGCCGTCCTTCACGTCCGGAGATGTCATGGGCGGCATCGGCGATGGCGTGCATTGGCACGCGATCGATCTGACGGGTGATTTTCTGGAACCGGAAACGGAGTGATCGTAGTCCTGCTGCAGGACGAAGGGAGCGTGTCCGGCAGGAGCCGCTTGAACGCGTCGTCGTAGATTTGGCCTACAGGACGTCGCCGGCCACCATCGTGGGTTCCGGCGGGAGGCGTCGGGGCGCTCCCCGCGTGATGAAGTCGCCTTCCCCATGGCCGACCCCGCCGCATCGCCAATCATGATCGCTATCATGATCGAATCCAAATATGATCGCGATCATATGAGTGTCGACGGGGTCGCGGAGATGGTTCGGGATGCGGGTCACGCAGGAGCAGATGCGGGAGAACCGCCGGCGTATCCTGGCGGCGGCGAGCCGCCTGTATCGTGAGAAAGGCTTCGACGCGGTCGGGGTCGCCGAGGTGATGAAGGCCGCGGGCCTCACGCATGGCGGCTTCTACGGCCATTTCGAATCCAAGGAAGACCTGATGGCGCAGGCCATCGCCCATGCCACGACGGAGCTGTCGGGACGGGACGACGATGTCGGCGGCTTCCTCGCGGCGTATCTGTCGCCCGCGCACCGGAACGACGCCGCGAATGGCTGCCCGATGGCCGCCCTGGCCGCGGATGTCCGTCACCGTCCCCCGGCGGCGCGCGCGGCCATGACGGCGGGCATCCGCGCGCAGATCGACCGCCTGACCCGGGCTCTCCCCGACAGCGTCACCACTGAGCGCCGCCGCGACGCCATCGGGACCTACGCGGCCATGATCGGCGCCCTGATCCTGGCGCGCGCGGTGGAGGACCCGGCGCTCTCGGACGAGATCCTCGGCGAGACGCGGGCGTGGGTGAACCCGGACCCGTGACGCTCACGGCCCGAATCGGCATGCCGGGGACGGGACGCCGCCGGACTCGGCTCAGGCGACACGCGGAAGAGACGGGATCTCGACGGCGCCCGGCCGGCTCAGCAATCCAGCGTGGTGTCGCGTTCCCACTGGGTGAGGTGGCGGGAATAGGCGTTCCATTCCTCGGTCTTGAGCTTGAGGTAGCTCGGCACGAAACTGCCCAGGGCCTCGTTGAGGACCGTGCAGCCCTCCAGCGCCCGCATGGCGTCGAGCATGTTCAGGGGCAGGCGCTTCACGTTCTCCACCGTGTGCCCGTCGGTATACATGTTGATGTCGAGGCGCTGGCCCGGATCGCGCCGGTTGCGCAGCCCGTCGAGGCCGGCGGCGAGAAGGGCCGCCTGCAGCAGGTAGGGATTGGCGGCGCCGTCGGCGAGGCGGAACTCGAAGCGGCCGCCATCCGGGATGCGGATCATGTGGGTGCGGTTGTTGCCCGTATAGGTCACGGTATTGGGCGCCCAGGTCGCCCCGGAGGTGGTGCGCGGCGCGTTGATCCGCTTGTAGGAATTGACCGTCGGGTTGGTGATCGCCGCCAGCGCGTCGGCCGAATGGATCAGCCCGCCGATGAAATGGTAGCCCTCGCGCGACAGGCCGACCTCGTCGGACGGGTCCGAGAAGACGTTGCGCCCGTCCCGCCACAGGGAGACATGGGCGTGGCAGCCAGAGCCGGTGAGATCCATGAAGGGCTTGGGCATGAAGGTCGCCCGCAGCCCGTGCTTCTCGGCGATGGATCGGGTCATGTACTTGAAGAAGGCGTGCCGGTCGGCGGTGACGAGGGCGTCGTCATAGTCCCAGTTCATCTCGAACTGGCCGTTCGCGTCCTCGTGGTCGTTCTGGTAGGGCTTCCAGCCGAGCGACAGCATGGCGTCGCAGATCTCGGTGATGACGTCGTAGCGGCGCATCAGGGCGGATTGGTCGTAGCACGGCTTCATCTGCCGGTCGGCCAGGTCGGCGGGGGCCGAGCCGTCCGGCGTGATCAGGAAGAACTCGCATTCGACGCCGGTCTTCATCTGCAGGCCGTCCTCGGCCGCCTCCGCGATCAGGCGCTTGAGGATGTTGCGGGGGCCCTGCTCCACCGGCGCGCCGTTCATCACGAGATCGGCCGGAAGCCAGCCGACCTCCGGCTTCCACGGCAGCTGGATCAGCCCCACCGGATCCGGCATCGCCAGGAGATCGGCATCGGCCGGGCTCATGTCGAGCCAGGTGGCGAAGCCCGCGAACCCCGCCCCGTTCCTGGCCGCCCCCGCGATGGCGGCGGCCGGCACGAGCTTGGCGCGCTGGCTCCCGAACAGGTCGGTATAGGAGACGAGGAAATACTTGATGCCGCGCTCCTGTGCGGCCGCTTCGAGATCGTGGGTCATGGCGTCGACCTTCCCATGGAGACAGGTAGCCCATAGGGCCGCTCTTTACGAAGAAGGCCGCGCCCCGGTGCGGAGGCGCGGCCTTCGGAGGGGCCCTCAGAATCCCGCGGCGCCGGCGCCCTTGCCCGGCACCCAGCTGGTCCCGGCCAGGGGCACCCCCGCCATGGCCGCCGCCTCGATGGTGAGCGCCACGAGGTCCTCGGGTTCGAGGTTGTGCAGGTGGCTCTTGCCGCAGGCGCGGGCGATGGTCTGGGCCTCCAGCGTCATCACGGCGAGGTAATTGGCGAGGCGCCGGCCGCCGAGCACCGGATCGAGCCGCGAGGCGAGCTCCGGGCGCTGCGTGGTGATGCCGGCCGGGTCGTTGCCCTCGTGCCAGTCGTCATAGGCGCCCGCCGTGGTGCCGAGCGCCTCGTACTCGGCCTCGAGGGCCGGGTCGTTGTCACCGAGCGCGATCAGCGCCGCCGTGCCGATGGCGACCGCATCCGCCCCGAGGGCCAGCGCCTTGGCCACGTCTGCGCCCGAGCGGATGCCGCCGGAGACCACGAGCTGCACGGTGCGGTGCAGGCCGAGATCCTGCAGCGCCTGCACGGCGGGCCGGATCGCGGCGAGGATCGGGATACCGACATTCTCGATGAACACGTCCTGGGTCGCCGCCGTGCCGCCCTGCATGCCGTCGAGCACCACCACGTCGGCACCGGATTTCGCCGCCAGCGCGGTGTCGTAATAGGGACGGCTCGCGCCGACCTTGACGTAGATCGGCTTCTCCCAATCCGTGATCTCGCGCAGCTCCTCGATCTTGATCTCGAGGTCGTCCGGCCCGGTCCAGTCCGGGTGGCGGCAGGCCGAGCGCTGGTCGATGCCCGGCGGCAGGCAGCGCATGCCGGCGACGCGCTCGTTGATCTTCTGGCCGAGCAGCATGCCGCCGCCGCCGGGCTTGGCGCCCTGGCCGATGACGATCTCGATGGCGTCGGCCCGGCGCAGGTCATCGGGGTTCATGCCGTAGCGGGAGGGCAGGTATTGGTAGACCAGGGTCTGCGAATGCCCGCGCTCCTCGGCCGTCATGCCGCCGTCGCCGGTGGTGGTGGAGGTGCCGGCCAGGGTCGCCCCGCGCCCGAGCGCCTCCTTGGCCTGGGCCGAAAGCGAGCCGAAGCTCATGCCGGCGATGGTGACGGGGGTCTTCAGCACGATCGGCTTCGAGGCGTGGCGGGCGCCGAGCACCACCTGGGTGTCGCAGCGCTCGCGGTAGCCCTCCAGCGGGTAGCGGCTGATCGAGGCGCCGAGGAACAGCAGGTCGTCGAAATGGGGCAGCTTGCGCTTCGCGCCGGCGCCCCGGATGTCGTAGATGCCGGTGGCGGCCGCGCGCCGGATCTCCGACATGACATCGGGCGTGAAGGTCGCCGAGAGACGGGGCCGGGTGCGAGGAGGGGCGCTCATCAATAGGCTCCGGCGTTGTCGACGTTGAAATGGTAGAGCGTGCGCGCCGAGCCGTAGCGTCGGAACTCCCCTGCGCCGACCTCGCCGGACAGGCCGGCGGCGGCCAGCTTCTCGGTGAGTTCGGCGAGGTGCTCGGGCCGCATCTCCTTCTCGATACAATCCGCCCCGAGGCTCCTGACCGTGCCGCGCACGTAGAGCCGCGCCTCGTAGAGGGAATCGCCGAGCGCCTCCCCGGCATCGCCGAGCACGACCAGCGTCCCGGCCTGGGCCATGAAGGCCGACATGTGGCCCACCGAGCCCTTCACGACGATGTCGATGCCCTTCATCGAGATGCCGCAGCGGGCACCGGCATTGCCGTCGATGACGAGGAGGCCGCCATGGGCGGTGGCGCCCGCCGCCTGGCTGGCATCGCCCTGCACGTGGACGAAGCCCGACATCATGTTCTCGGCCACCCCCACCCCGGCATTGCCGTGGACGATCACCTGGGCCTGCTTGTTCATGCCGGCGCAGTAATAGCCGACATGCCCCTCGATCTCGACGCTCACCGGCGCGTCGAGCCCCGCCGCGATGGCGTGGCGCCCGTCCGGGCCCGTCACCGTCCAGTGGGTCTCGTTGGTGTCGGGGCGCAGGCCGTGGAGCGTGCGGTTGAGCTCGCGCAGGGGCGCCTGGTTCAGGTCGAAGACGGGCATCAATGGCGCTCCCAGGCATAGACCGTGGCGGGCTCGGGCTCGAAGACGCGGGCGGCGGCGATGCCCGGCAGGCCGACCAGCGCGCGGTATTCGGAGCCGAAGGCGACGTAATCGTCGGTCTCGGCCATCACGGCGGGCTTGCAGGCGATGGGATCGCGCAGCACCGCGAAGCCGGTGCGGGTGCCGACCACGAAAGTGAAGAAGCCGTCGAGGTCCCGGAGGCCGGCCTCCAGGGCCTGTTTGAGGGAATCGCCCTCGCGCATGCGCCAGCTCAGGTATCCGGCGGCGACCTCGGTGTCGTTCTGGGTCGCGAAGCGCAGGCCCTCGCGCTGGAGCACGCGGCGCAGGCCGTTATGGTTGGAGAGCGAGCCGTTATGGACCAGGCACTCGTCGGCGCCGGTGGAGAAGGGATGCGCGCCGTTGGTGGTCACTGCGCTCTCGGTGGCCATGCGGGTATGGCCGATGCCGTGGGTGCCGTGCATGCCGGCGAGGTCGAACCGCTCCGCCACCTCGCCCGGCAGGCCGACCTCCTTGTAGATCTCCATCACTCGTCCCACGCTGACGACGTCGATCTCGGGATGGTTCGCCGCGAGCCAGGCGCGGACCCGCGTCTCGGCCTCCTCGGGCACGCCGATCACCGCATGGGTGTCGCGCTCCACCACCTCGACGCCCCGTCCGAGCTCGCCTTCGAGCGCCGCCACGGCCTCCGAGAGGACCGCCCGGCCGGTGGCGCGAAGGGTCAGCTTCACTCCCGCGTTGCCGGAGCCGTAGATCGCGAAGCCCGCACTGTCGGGACCGCGATCGGTCATCGTCACCAGCATCCCGGACAGGAGCGACCCGAGCTGCGGCTCAAGCTTCGGATTCTTCAGAAACAGCCCAACGATACCGCACATCACGCGCTCCCAAGCGGGGCCAAGCACTCCCAAGCGGGGCCAAGCACTTGCGATACCGGTCGCATGACATGCCGATTTCGTCAACCAGAGAGCAACAATTTTTCTTTTGGAGAAAGTCGGTCGCAGAACGGGAGGTGCTCGTTCGCCCGCCCCCGCGCATCACGGGCGCCTGGATATCGCGGCGAGGTGAAGCCGCCTCGCCTTCCGGCTCCGCCCGGCATGGCGTAACGGCATGGCATGGTCGCCACCGCTCCCCTCCTCGCTCCCGACGACATCGCTCACGTCATCCAGATCGCGCTGGCGCCGGCCTTCCTGCTGACGGCGCTGGCGACGCTCCTCAACGTCTTCTCCACCCGGCTCGCGCGCGTGGCCGACCGGGTCGACGACGCCGCCGCGAGCCTGCAGAAAGCGGATGCGGACGAGGCCGCCCGTCTGGCGGGCCAGCTCTCCTATCTGCGGAAGCGCTCGTTCGTCCTCGACATCGCGGTCGTTCTCGCCTCGATCGGCAGCATCATGACCGGCATCGCCGTGCTGACGCTGTTCGTGGGCGCCCTGCGCGACGCCGCCACGGCCTCCGTCCTGTTCGGCTGCTTCGGCGTGGCGCTGGTCTGCACGGTGGCCGCCATCGCCGCCTTCCTGGTGGAGATCCTGATGGCGGGCCGCGGCGTCCGGGACGAGGTCGACCGCCGCACGATCGAGGCGTCCGACCGCGAGGCGGGCGGCACCGAGGCCGATGGACCGTATCGCGAGCCCCGGCCGCGCCGGACCTGATCGGTTCGACGATGCCGCGCAGGCCGCCGGCTTCGTCCCCCGGCCGGACCACCACGGCGCGCGAACGCGCGGCGCCCGCCATCCGGCGATCTACGTCCCGTGCGCGTCGAGCCAGCGCACGGCGCCGGCGAGGTCGAAGCCGCGTTCCCGCCCATAGGCGGCCAGTTCGTCGCGGCGCAGGCGCCCGGCCAGGACTTCGCTCAGGGCCCAGAGGGTGAGCGAGCGGGTGCCGCTGCGGCAATGGGCGAGGACCGGGCCGGATGCCGTCTCCACCGCCTCGCGGAACCGCGCGATGTCCTCGCGGGTGATGGTGGGACCTTCGACGGGAAGGTGGAGGTAGGAGAGCCCCGCCGCCTCGGTCGCCGCGGCCTCGGCGGCGCTGCCCGGCTGACCCGGCTCCTCGCCGTCGGGGCGGTTGTTGATCAGCAGCGCGAACCCGCGTCCGGGCATGGCGGCGATGGCCGCTTCGTCCGGCTGGTCTGAGACCGACAGGCGGGAATCGATGGGCGTGATCGTCATGGCGGCGTCCCTATGGCGGCGTCCCTTCGGAAGCGGGTTGCCGGTCGAAGATGGGTTTTGGCTGTGCCGGCGCAAGCGAAGGCCTGGCCGGGTCCGGGAGGATGAACCTGAACCCGCACGGGGTCTCGGCCGTTTCCGCCGGGACGACGCCACATGCCCGCAGGAACACCTCCATGGCCGATGCAAGACAGATCGTCGACGCGCTCGTGCGCTCACGCCGGAGCGGCATCGCCGCCACGGCCGCCCTCGGCGGCCTGGCCCTCGTGGCGGGGTTGGCGCTGCGGGCGCTCCGTCCGTCCGCCCCGAACGAGGCAGCGGACCTGAAGCAGGTCGGCGAGGACGAGGCGCGCCTGATGCTGCGCACCATGGTGGCGGCGACCCTGGCCGACGGTGTCGTCGACCGGGACGAGCGCCGACGCCTGGACGAGGCCGTGGAGGCCGCCGGTCTCGACGCCGATACCCGCGCCTGGCTGGAGAACGAGCTGGCCGAACCGGCCGAGATCGACGAACTGGCCGAGCGCGTGGACGATCCGGAGCAGGGTGCGCGCCTCTACGCGGCGGCCCGCCTCGCCATCGATGCCGATACCCTGCAGGAGCGCGAGTTCCTGAAGCGTCTCGCCGAGGCGCTCGATCTTCCGCGGGAGGTCACCGAGCGGGTCGATGCGGGCCTGCAGGAGGCGTGATCCCGGCGCCGGATCCTCTACTTTTCCATCACTTGCCCATCCAATCGTGCCCGGCGACCAGCGCCTCCACCGAGCGCGTCCAGGTGCCGGGCTGGTCGGTGGCGCCGGTGCCGAGCGCCCGCTGGACCATGACGCTGTCGCTCCAGCGGCCGTATTTGTAGCCCACCGCCGGCAGCAGGCCGACGCGGACGAAGCCGCAGGCCTCGTGGAGGCGTAAGGACGCCTCGTTCTGCGCGTCGATATAGCCGATCATCTGGCGGTAGCCGCCGGCGGCGCAGGCCTCGATCAGCGCCGGCAGCAGGCGCCGGCCGATCCCGGCATTCAGGTGCTCGTGATGGACGTAGATCGAGTGTTTGAGCGTGTAGCGATAGGCCGGGCGCTTGCGGAACGGCACCGCATAGGCATAGCCCGCCACCACCCCGTCGCGGTCGGCCACGAGATGCGGCAGGCGCTTCTTGCGCATGGCCTTTCGCCGCTTCTTCAGGTCGTCCGGGTGGAGCGGGTCCTCCTCGAAATCGCCGACATCGCCGACGCCGCGCCGGATGTGGTGGGCGTAGATCGCCACCATCGCCGGCACGTCCGCATCCGAGGACGGCCGGATGACGATGTCGGGTTCGGACGGCGCCGGCGGACCCTCCGGGATCATGCGCGGTTCTCGCGCATGACGTAGGTGTAGAAGCGGATGGTGCCGTCCGCCGCGACGTCGCGGAAGACGCCCTGGATCTCGGCCTCGAAGCCCGGGAACAGGTTCGCCGAGCGTTCGAACATCTTGAAATAGTCCAGCATGGGTTTGGCCCGCTCGTCCAATCGCTCGCCCGGCAGCACCGTGCCGATGCCCGGCGGGTAGACCAGAAGCAAGGTCGTCGCCACGCGCCCTTCGGCTTCGGCGATCGGCACGTAATCGACGTTGTTGCGGGTGAGCTGCTGCACCGCCTCCTTGGGGGTCATCACCATCTCGGGCAGGTGCCCCGGCTCGAACTGCTTGCGCTGGAGGGTGCTGGTGCCGGCCTCGCGGTGGAAGGCGTGGAAATCGGCGCAGAGGTCGCGCAGGCGCACGCCCTTGTAGCGGTTGGGCCGGCGCCGGACGAATTCCGGCATCGCCTCTTCGAGGGGCACGTTCTCGTCGTGCAGGCGCTTGAAGGCGACGAGGCCGGAGATCAGCGTGCCGGCCTTCGAGGATTCGACGCCCGGCGTCAGCAGGAAGAGCAGCGAGTTGAGGTCGTTCTTCTCGGCGACGATGCGGTTCTCGCGCAGGTACTGAGCCACGATCGGGGCCGGGACGCCGTGCTCGGCATACTGCCCGGTGCGCCGGTCGAAGCCGGGGGTCAGCACGGTGAGCTTGTTGGGGTCGGTCATGGCGTAGTTCGGCGCCACATGGGTGAAGCCGTGCCAGGCGGCGCCCGGCGTCAGCTCCCAGTATTTCGCGTCGCTGGCGAGCTCGTCCGTCGAGATGCTCTCCCACGGCACCTTGCCCTCCGGGCCCTTCACCGTGTCCGGCACGAAGGGGTCGAAGAACCAGCGGCGCAGGGGATCGCCCTCCTTCTCCTCGAATTCGCGGCGGATGGCGCGGACCTTCTTGCGCCACTCGATGCCGAGGCGGATCGTGTCGTCCCACAGGACCACGCCGGAGCGGCCCTTCATCATCTGCGCGCCCACATCGAGGGAGGCGAAGAGCGGGTAGAACGGCGAGGTCGAAGCGTGGACGAGGAAGGTCTCGTTGAAGCGCCGGTGCTCGATGCGCCGGGTCTGGCCGCGGATATGGCTGTCCTTGGTGTGGATCTGCGAGGCCTGGGAGAAGCTCGCCAGCTGCTTGTGGGTCGATTGCGTGGCGATGATGCCCGGCGAGGTCTCGTCGAGGTTCTTCAGCCCCATGGCGAAGCGGCCGGCGAAGAGCGGGTGGAACTTCATGAAGCCCGCCCAGGCCTCGTCGAAGAGGATGTAGTCGCAGAGGTGACCGATCTTCTCCATGATCATCTGCGCGTTGTAGATCGTGCCGTCATAGGTGCATTGCTCGACCACCGCGACGCGGAACGGGCGCTCGCGCTTCCATGCCTCCTTGTCGGTCACCAGCGGGTTGGTGCGGATCTTCTCGCGGATGGCCGCCTCGTCGAGGGCCTCGTGGTACATCGGGCCGATCAGCCCGAAGCAGTTGCGGTCGGTCTCGAGGAAGATCGGGACCGCGCCGCCGAGGAACAGGGCGCCGTGATGCGCCGCCTTGTGGTTGTTGCGGTCGAACAGGACGAGGTCGCCCTCGGCGACGAGAGCCGAGAGCACGATCTTGTTGGAGGCCGAGGTGCCGTTGAGGACGAAATAGGTCTTCTCGGCGCCGAAGATGACGGCCGCCTCCTTCTGCGCCTTGAGGGCGGGGCCCTCGTGGACGAGGAGATCGCCGAGATCGAGGACCGAATTGTCGAGATCGTCGCGGAACACCGCCTCGCCGAGATGCTCGACGAAGATGCGCCCGATCGGCGAGCGGTTGTAGAAGATGCCGCCGTTATGGCCCGGGCAGGTCCAGAGCTGGTTGCCCTGCTCGGCGTAATCGACGAGCGCGCCGAAGAACGGCGTCTTCAGGGTCTCGGCATATTGCTTCACGCGGCTCACCAGGCCGCGGGCGATGTAATCGGGCGTCTCTTCCGCGAGGAAGATGTAGCCGTCGATGAAGTCGAGCACCTCGACGGGGATGTCCTCCAGGCGCTTGCGGCGGACCATGATCACGATGGGCATTTCCAGCCCGCGCTTCCTCATGAGGTTGATGAGCGCCGCCGCCTTGCCGTCGAGGCCGCGCTTGCCCCAATCCACCACCATGCAGCCGATGGCCGCATCGGTCTGGACCGCGATGGCCGCATCCTCCACGCGCCGGGCGCGGACCACCTCGAAGCCGAGCTTCTCGATGGAGGTGAGGATCTGCTGGACGCGCACGCCCTCGAGATCGTCGGGGTCGAAATTGGGCGCGCACATCAGCACGGTGAAGCGGCGGAAGAAGTCCATGCGGGGGAAGGCTCCGGATTGTCGGGTCGTTGGAGGGCGGTGTGGGCGTGTTCGCGCCCCGGATCAACCGGGGCGGCCGGAAAGCCCGAGGCGGCGGATGACGAGGTAGACGGCGAGGGCGGCGGCGAGGCCGATGGCGAGGGCGATCAGCGATCCGCTGTCGGAATCGGAGAAGAACAGGCCCTTGGTGTTCATGCCGAACACGCCCGTCACCAGGGTCGGCGGCAGGAACAGGGCCGTCAGGATCGAGAGGGTGAAGAGCTGGCGGTTGGTGAGGGCCGTCGTGCGGGCGGCGATCTCGTCCTGCAACAGGCGGCTGCGCTCGGACAGGACATGCATGTCGCGGTGGAGCGAATCGAGGCGCTGGACCACCCGCGCGGCCATGGCCGCCACGGCCTCGGGCAATTGGTCGCCCTCGGTGCCGGCCTCGTCCTCGAGGCGGTGGAACACCGCGCGCAAGCCGGCGAGCTGCCGGTGGGAGCGCACGGATTGGCGGCGGATCGGGCCCAGCGGCCTCGGATCCTCCGCTCTGGCCTCGTCGAGCATGTCGTCCTCGATGGCATCGAGCGCCGAGGACAGCCGCTCCACCGTGGCGTTCAGGGATTCGATGGTACTGCCGACGAACCGCTCCAGCAGTTTCGCCGGTCCCGGAACCAGGGCGCCGGCCAGAACCGCGTCGCGGGCGGTGACGGCGCAGGCGGTGGCGTGGCGACGCCCGCTCACGAGATAGCCCGGGCCGAGGACGCAGTGGAGCCGTCCGTTCGGTTCCTCACTCGACGAGCCGTCGAAGGCGCGCTCGCGGTCGGCGATCACGAATCCCGCATGGGCGCCGTCCACCACGACGCGCTGATGCTCGTCCCGGGCGAAGGTCGCCGCCGCGAGGCGGGGCGGGCCGAGACGCCCCTCGGTGATCAGCGCCTCGGTACGGGCATCGACGAGATCGATATGGAGCCAGACGAAGCCGTCTTCCGCCCCGTCGAGGGAGGGGAGGTCATCCCCCGGTTCGATACGGCGTCCCCGTCCGTCGGAGCCGAAGCGCAGGGCGAAGATCAGCCCCGGCAGGGACGATTCCTCGATGAGAAGGTGCTGCATGGTGCGATCGCGGCGATCGTGGCCGGCAAAGTACCGGCCCACTCTCGCGCTGGATCGCAACGCCGGGCGACAGTGTGATGACGGAAGAGGCGATCACGCGAGGCGGTGACGACCGAGTCGCGGCCTGCGCCGATCGATGACGGGCCGGCGGCTCGTGCGACCCCGCGTACTCGCCGGCCGATGGCTCGGCCTCAGCGGACGGCCATGCTCTTGTCGCCGTCCTTGACGGTCTTGTTCGCGTCCTGCGGATTCATTCCCTTGTCCGCCTCGCGGCGAAGCTCCTCCGCGAAAGCCGTCGCCTGGGTGCCGACGAAGCTCTTCATGCCGACCGGCACCACCGCCCAGATGACGGCGAAGATGAACACCGTGGCGGCCATGCCGTAGGCGAACATTTCCATGATTCCGAGCCATCCGAGCAGGAGCGGAATGCTGCTCACGGCGAGTCCGATGAACGAACTGCCCGTCAGAAAGTAGACCGAAAAGAACGTGATGACAGCCAAAGAGACCGGCTTGATGAAGCGAACGATATAGCGTTCCATTGCACTTTATCTCCTAGTACGAGGCCGTCGAAGGGCTGTTTTAGCTTGCGACAGGGTATTTACTGCAGATCACTAGCGAGTTTCGCTTTATAATTCAGTTCGTCTCACTACCCGACCGCTTCATTATCAGCAAGAATCGTATCGATTCAATAAACGGCGGATATCAGAAGCAGGCCGAGAGTCCAGTGATTCTCCAGCTTTCGGCAGCCAACGCCGAACCTGTGGACTGAATATGAGCAACTCGGTGCTGGTGACGCCGGGGTCTCCTTACTGTCATGCAGCTGTGATCCAAGCATCCCGATGATTCCCCTCCATCAGGAAGGTAATATTATGGACGGCACGCGCGCCGGGACACGCCCTTTCGATATCGAGGCCATACGTCGAGAAATGGCCGACGATTTCGACGAAGAACTCGAGATGGAACTCGAGGACGAGCGTATGGAACAGCTCGCCAGCGAAATCGGTGCCAAGCCGCGCGCGCCCTCGATGGATCGGAAGGTGTATTTCCGCGAGCTCTTCCGTCTCCAGCACGAGCTGGTCCGTCTGCAGGATTGGGTGCAGACCCGGAAGCTGCGGGTGGTGGTGGTCTTCGAGGGCCGGGATTCCGCCGGCAAGGGCGGCGCGATCAAGCGGATCACGCAGCGCCTGAACCCCCGCGTCTGCCGCGTCGCCGCCCTTCCCGCACCCAGCGAGCGCGAGCGCACGCAATGGTATTTCCAGCGCTACGTCGCGCACCTTCCCGCCGCCGGCGAGATCGTGCTGTTCGACCGGTCCTGGTACAATCGCGCCGGCGTCGAGCGGGTGATGGGGTTCTGCACCCCGGATCAGTACGAGGAGTTCTTCCAGTCGGCGCCGGAATTCGAGCGGATGCTGGTCCGGTCGGGCATCATCGTGCTGAAATACTGGTTCTCGATCACCGACGAAGAGCAGGAACTGCGCTTCAACCTGCGCATCCACGATCCCCTGAAACAGTGGAAGCTCTCGCCGATGGACGTCGAATCCCGCCGCCGGTGGGAGGATTACACCAAGGCGAAGGAGGTGATGCTCGCGCGCACCCATATTCCGGAAGCGCCGTGGTGGGTGGTGGAGGCCGTGGACAAGAAGAAGGCCCGCCTCAACTGCATCAGCCACCTGCTCGCGCAGATTCCCTACGGCGACGTCGAGCATCCGCCGGTGCACCTGCCCGAGCGCATGCGCCACGACGACTACGCCCGTCAGCCGGTACCGCCGGAAATGTTCGTACCGGCCCTGTTCTGAAGGCGCAGGGGCGTCGCCCGCCCCGCTCTCGCGGGCCCTACCGGCGGGGCTTCTGCAGCTTCACGACGGTACTCTTGGGGCGGCCGATCGGCTTGAGCGGAGCCTTGGCCTCCAAGGCGGCGCGGGCGAGATCCTGGGGCCGCGGCGCACCGCCGGCGATCCGCCTCAGGGCGTCCGCCAGCTCCTCGATCGTCTGGGCGGCCTCGCCTTCCAACGTCTCTTCCGCCCGGATGCCGGGTAGTTCGGGAGCGATCTCTTCCGCGGCTTCCCGCAGCTGCTCGATCAGTTCGTCGGGGGAGTAACGCGCGGGGAGGGGATGTGCCATGGCGCGACCATGGCAGGCGTGAGGAGGCAGGACAACTTCCAGGCAGGACAACTTCGAGGCAGGACAACTCCCGGCAGCGCCCCCCGATCGACGTCTCGGCGGCCTCTCCCGCGGCGGGGATGGGCTCGGGATTCCTCACTCGGCCGCGACATCGGCCGCCGATCCACCGTCCCGACCCTGCGAGAACTGGGCGGTGTAGAGGCGGCGGTAGGCCCCGCCCGCCGAGAGAAGCGCCTCGTGCCGGCCCTGCTCGACGATGCCGTCCGCCCCGACCACGACGATCCGGTCCGCCTGGCGGATGGTGGCGAGGCGGTGGGCGATGACGAGGGTGGTGCGGCCCTCGGACAATTCGACGAGGGAGGCCTGGATCGCCTGCTCGGTCTCGCTGTCGAGGGCCGAGGTCGCCTCGTCGAGGATCAGGATCGGCGGGTTCTTGAGGAACACCCGGGCGATGGCGAGGCGCTGCTTCTGGCCGCCCGAGAGCTTCACCCCGCGCTCGCCGACCACGGTGTCGAGCCCGTTCGGCAGGCTCTCGATCAGGGTGGAGAGCTTGGCTCGCCGCGCGGCCTCCGCGATCTCGGCCTCGCCGGCATCGAGCCGGCCATAGGCGATGTTCTCGCGGATCGTGCCCGCGAACAGGAAGACGTCCTGCTGGACGATGCCGATCTGCCGGCGCAGGGAGGCGAGGGTGAGGTCGCGGATGTCCGTCCCGTCGATGGTGATCCTGCCGCTCTCGACCTCGTAGAAGCGAGGGATCAGCGAACACAGGGTCGTCTTGCCGGCGCCCGACGGGCCGACGAAGGCGATGGTCTCCCCGGCCGCGATGTCGAGGTCGAGGCCGGACAGGACCGGCTGGCCGGGGGTGTAGCCGAAGCTCACGCCCTCGAAGCGGATGTCCCCCCTCAATGCCGGCACGTCGATGGCGCCCGGACGATCGACGATGTCGGGCTCGGTGGCGAGGAGGTCGGCGTAGCGCCGGAAGCCGGCGACGCCCTTGGGGTAGGTCTCGACGACGGCGCCGATCTTCTCCAGGGGCCGGTAGAAGACGCCCACCAGCAGCAGGAACCCGATGAACCCTCCGGGCGAGAGATCGCCGCGCACGACGAAGGCGGCCCCGCCGAGCAGGACGACGATCTGCACCAGCCGCATGCCGAGATAGTTGATCGACAGGCTGGCCGCCATGATCCGGTAGGCTTCGAGCTTGGTCTCGCGATACTTACGGTTGTCGGAGGCGAACAGGCGCCGCTCGTGCGGCTCGTTGGCGAAGGCCTGCACCACGCGGATGCCGCCGACATTCTCCTCGATCCGGGCGTTGAAGGCGGCGACGCGGCCGTATTGCGCCTGCCAGTTGCGGGTCATGCGGCCGCCGTAGCGCAGGGTGACGAAGGCGATCACCGGCAGGATGCCGGCGGTGAGGAAGGCCAGCGGCGGGTGGACGTAGACCATCAGGGCGAAGGCACCCACCAGCGTCATCACGGCGATGAAGAGGTCTTCCGGGCCGTGATGGGCGACTTCGCCGATCTCCTCCAGATCCTTGGTCACGCGGGCGACGAGGTGGCCGGTCTTCTGGTTGTCGAAATAGCGGAACGAGAGCTTCTGCAGGTGGTCGAAGGCGCGCCGGCGCATCTCGGTCTCGATGTTGATGCCGAGCACGTGCCCCCAATAGGTCACCACCACCATCAGGCCGGCATTGGCCACGTAGATCAGCCCGAGGCCGAGGGCGGCGAGCAGGATGAGCTGCCAATCCTGGCGCGGCAACAGCACGTCGACGAAGGCCTTCACCGCCATCGGGAAGCTGAGTTCGAGCAGACCCGACAGGACGGCGCAGCCGAAATCGACGAGGAACAGGGTCCGGTGCGGGCGGTAATAGGCGAGGAAGGCCTTCAGCATGATGCTTTCGGATGATCGACGGGGCAGAGGGCGCCGCAGGACGGAACGCCCGGCAGCCGGTAGCGCATACAGCAAACGCGCCGGCGCCGCTCCTCGCCGCCGCTGAAGGCCTTCGCCAGGGGGCAGCGGCCGAACGCATCCCCGCCGCACCGGCCGAGGCAGGCTTCCGCACGGGAGGCCAGCGGCGGCTCGGGCACCGCACCGCCGCTCAGCGCGCGCAGGGCGACGTCGGCGGTCACCCCGGCATTGCACCAGAGCACGTGGCGGGACAGTCCGTAATGCGCATGGCACAGGTCGAAGAACGGCCGCAGGTGGCCCTCGATCAGGGGATCGAGACCCGGCTCCGGGTCGGCGCGAGACGCGTCCTCCTCGGCCACGATGAAGCGGGAGACGGTGCCGGCCTCGTCGAGTTCGAAATGGACGCGGTCGAAGCCGATCGGCAGGGCCCGGCCGAGGCGGCTGAGCGCCGTGAAATAGGGGACGATGAGGGCGGGGAGGTAGTATTGGGTCCAGAGCGAGACCAGGGCGCGCCGGTCGGCGGTCTCGAACGTCTCGCCCTGTCCCTCGCCCGCCGCCTTGCCGTAGGCCCTGCCGAACCCGTCCACCACCTCGTCGAAGGCGGCCTTGCCGGTCAGGACCGAGAGCGGCCGGGTCCCCGGCCGCGACGGGGTCGTGGCGATCCGGCAGCCGAAGGCCTGCAGCGACGGCGGGACCAGTGCGGCGATCCGGTCGATCATGCGCGCCCCGCGGCCCTGTCCGCCGCGAGGGTCCGGCCGATGGCCGCATGCAGGCCGGCGAAGGCGAGGAGGTAGAACAGGATCGCGGCGGCGAAATAGGCCGGCCAGCCCGCATGCGCCGCCAGAGCCGGGGCGGCGACCCGCAGCGGCATCGCCGCGAAGAAGGCCGCGCCGAACAGGAGCGCGTAATCGGTGGCGGCGCGCGGCCCCTGTGCCCAGCGATAGATCATGTTGAACACCGGCACGCCCAGGCCCCCGCCGCCGACGATGCCGAGGAGCGTCGCGGCGATGGCGAGCCCGGCGGATCCGATCGCGCTGGCGGCGATCATCAAGACGCCACTGGCGACCATGCCGAGCGCCGAGACCGTGATGAGGCGCAGCGTCCCGACCCGGCGCACGAGGCCGCCCGAGACCAGGGCCATGACGAGGTTGATGACCGGCGAGAGGCTGCCGGTGACGAAGCCGACCTCGTGCAG
Organism: Methylobacterium marchantiae; assembly: GCF_042679825.1. Taxonomy (NCBI): domain Bacteria; kingdom Pseudomonadati; phylum Pseudomonadota; class Alphaproteobacteria; order Hyphomicrobiales; family Methylobacteriaceae; genus Methylobacterium; species Methylobacterium marchantiae. Next base: position 52,135 of record NZ_JBHTND010000002.1, read on the forward strand.
CGGCACGCCGAGATCGAGCAGGACGAGGTTGTTCAGGCCCGTGAGGGCGAACATGGCGGCGAAGTAGAGGCCCAGCACCAGGATGCGCGGCGCCAGGACGCGCAGGCGTTCGAGGGAGCCGTTCCCGCGCTCCGACGGCGCGGCATGGCGGCGAAGCCGGGCCTCCGGATACCGCAGCATCGGCAGGAGGCAGAGGAGGTTGAGGGCGGCGACGCCGAGGATGACGGCCCGCCAGCCGATCACGTCGTAATATCCGACCAGCAGGCCCGCTCCGGCGATCCCGCCCAGGGACGCGCCGGAGAGCTTGGCCGAGGCGACGAAGGGCCGCCTGTCGGCGGGCACCGTCTCGACCACGAGGGCTTCGAGGGCGATGTCCATGGTGGCGACGCAGAAGCAGGTCGCCACCGCGAGGCCCAGGAGCACGGGGAGCGCCCAGGCCTCGCCCCGGCTCAGCACCACCAGCAGGGCGATGATCGCGCCCTGCATCAGCACGATCCAGCCGATGCGATGCGGCAGGCCGGGCAGGCGGAGCCTGTCGACGGCGACGGCCCAGAGAAACGTCAGGCCGACGGGCAGGTTGATCAGCTGCAGCAGCCCGATCTCGACAAGGTCGACGCCGCGCGCCCGCAGGATCAGCGGCGCGCCGCTCGACAGGAAGCCGAGGGTCGTCCCGAAGGTGACGTACAGGCTGAAGAACGGCAGCAGGGGCCGCGCCCAGGCGAGCAGGGAAGACCGGCGATCGAGCGGATGAGCGATCATGCGCGCCGAAGCGTCCTGCCGGCCCCGCTCACCAAGACCGCCCCGGGGAGCAGTTTCGATCGACGCGTGACGAGCCCGCGGATCGGCTCGCGATCCGCCGCCTGGAGCGACATAGGCTCGTTCCGAACAGCGGCAACGCTCATCCTCCCGGCGTCCTCATCCTCCCGGCCCCATGGCGGGTGTAGTTTTTAAATGGAATAATGTACTGTAATCATTGATTTTTCTGTTGAGGTAAGACGACCGGAGGTCACGCACAAGGGGCCGTATGGCCGCCGCGACGCGAGTGTGAGGAAGTTCGGAGAGAGGGGAGGATCGGCGCCGGCCCAGCCGTAGGGAGGTCTGGCGTCCAGCCTCGACGGCGCATCGACCCTCTCTTCGGACGCGACTGGCGCGGAGGTGAGGGGGGCATTAAGCCCATGAACGATAGCACCGCCGGACATGTGGCCGGCAGCGGAACGAAGCCTGAATTTGAGATATCGTACGACCGAGCAATGGCTCGGAAAAGATTGGCGCGCCCGAAAGGATTCGAACCTCTGACCCCCAGATTCGTAGTCTGGTGCTCTATCCAGCTGAGCTACGGGCGCCGACCTGACCGGGGGAGAGCTGTGCGCTCCGCCGTCGGTGGGGGTGTCTAGAATCTCCTTTTCAGCTTGGCAACCCCTTCCCGGTCCCACGGCGAACCTTTCTGCGATCAGCCCGATGGAGGGTGGCCGGAGCGCGCGGTCTCGGTCATGTTCGCGCTTCGCCGATCACCCCCGGCGATCGCTCGCTTCGCAGGATACGCCCGGCCCGCCATGACCACGCGCAACGCTTCCCTCTCCGGCGACGTCCTCGCCGCCATCGGCGGTACGCCGCTGATCCGTCTGGCGCGCGCCTCGGAGCTCACCGGCTGCACCATCCTCGGCAAGGCGGAGTTCCTCAATCCCGGCCTGTCGGTGAAGGACAGGGCGGCGCTCTCCATCGTCGAGGATGCCGAGCGGCGCGGGCTGATCCGGCCGGGCGGCACCATCGTGGAGGGCACGGCCGGAAATACCGGCATCGGCCTCGCCCTCGTCGCCTCGGTGCGCGGCTACCGCACGGTCATCGTCATCCCCGAGACCCAGTCCGCCGAGAAGAAGGAGACCCTGCGGCTCGCGGGCGCCCGCCTCGTGGAGGTGCCGGCCGTGCCGTTCTCCAATCCGGACAATTACGTCCACGTGGCGCGCCGGCTCGCCGAGCGGCTGGCCGCCACCGAGCCGGCCGGCGCCTTCTTCGCCAACCAGTTCGACAACGTCGCCAACCGGCAGGCGCATGTGGACACGACCGGCCCCGAGCTCTTCGCCGCGACGGAGGGGCGGATCGACGGCTTCGTCTGCGCAGCCGGCACCGGGGGCACGCTCGCGGGCACCGCCCAGGCGCTGCGGGCACTCAAGCCCGGCGTGACCATCGCCCTGTCCGATCCCGAGGGCTCCGCGCTGCACGCCTATTACACCACCGGCACCCTGAAGGCGGAAGGGTCGTCGATCACCGAGGGGATCGGCCAGGGACGGGTGACCGCCAATCTCGAAGGCTTCCGCCCGGACCATTCGTTCCGCATCCCCGACACCGAGGCTCTGGAGATCGTGTTCGGCCTGATGCGCGAGGAGGGCCTGAGCCTGGGCGGCTCGTCGGGGATCAACGTCGCCGGCGCCATCCGGCTGGCACGGGTCCTCGGCCCCGGCCACACCATCGCGACGATCCTGTGCGACGGGGCGGCGCGCTACGCCTCGAAGCTGTTCAACCCGGCCTTCCTCACCGAGCGCGGCCTGCCGGTTCCCGCCTGGCTGACGGCGACACCGGAGGATCTACCCGACTGGAGAGCGTGAGCGGCATCACCGTATTGGCCTTTGAGCCACACCGTCATCTTTTTGCATCAATGACGGAACGGAACGTTGAACGGAATCCACGCCAGGACGTTTCACCGGTCAAGCTCAAGCAATGTTGGTTGGGCGTGACCGGAGTTTCCTTCCCATGACCCTGACCACCATTCTCATCATCATCCTGATCCTCGCCGTTCTCGGCGGCGGCAACTTCCTCGGTGGCGGCGCCTATCGTGGCCAGAGCTTCGGTCTCGGCGGCATTCTCATCATCATCCTGATCGTGCTGCTGGTCACGGGACGAATCTGACCGCGCATTGCGACCGGCGGCGGGGTGTTCCGGCTCCCCGCCGCTCGGGCCCGGGCCGGTGCCCTCCGGAGGGACCGGCCGGTGCTTCTACGGACAGGTGAGAGTGACCACCGAACCGGCCGCCCCGTGGGCGACCGCACCAAGGGTCGAGCCCGAACTTCCGCCTGACGGACCCGGCGGAATCGCGTTCTCGGCGAGAAACCCCGCCGCCACGCGGCCTCCGACCAGCGGATAGCTCATCGGCGGCGCCACACCGGCGACGAGACGCGGCGCCAAGGGATAGAGGGCGACGAGACCGGCCAGCCGTCCCTCGCGATCGAGCACGACGGCGCCCGACGAGCCGGGCTGGAGCGGCGCGTAGAGCGTCTCGCCGGCCGGCCCCGCACCGGATTGCCCGGACGACACGGCGATGCCGCCCCCGGCATCGGCCCCGAGAACCACCACCGCATCGCCCGGCGCCAGAGCGGAGTCGCGCGCGGTCAGCCCAGAGGCACGCGCCTTCAGGCCGGCCACCTCCAGCAGCGCCAGCCCTCGGCCGGCATCCGACTTGACCGGTCTCGCCGCCATGCCGGCGATCCGGGGCGTCGCGCAGGTCTCCAGGGCGGAGGCGCTGGAGAGGACGCGGCCCGGCGCGACGACGAGGCCGATGGCGATCGGCGCCGCGCCCCGTCCGGGGAGCGATACGGCCCCGGCGGGCGGGCTCGACGCGGGCTTGGCGGAGCCCGGTTCGGATCTGGCCGCCACCTGGGCGGGCGCCGCCTCCGCCGCATCGGGGAAGGGCACGAAGCTGTTGGCGATGGCGATGACGAGCCGGTCCACATCCGGCCCGAGGGCCTTGTCGTAGCCGATGGTGAAGCCGCGTATCCCCGTCGCCCCGGCCGCGTAGCGGATGTAGGACTTGCCCGTCGCCGTCTCGCCGGTGACCACGAGGAAGTCCGCACGCTTGATCTTGTAGGTCACCTTGCGGTCGGGGCCCGGTGCGGTGACGCGGGCGAAGAGGGCGTCGAGATCGGCCTCCCCGGTCCCGAAGGACTTGGTGTCGAGGGTGACGTGGCCGTCTGCGCTCTGCCAACGGGTGCCGCCGCCCTGGGGACTGCGCCTGGCCAGCAGCCGCTCGGGGACGCCGATGACGACGCCGCTCGCGGGATCGGACTTCACCGTGAAGCGCGCGGCCTTCCTCGCCGCGTCGCCGGCCGCCAGGATCGCCGCCCGTGTCTTCGCGTCGGGGAAGCCGGGCGCCGGGTTTCCGGCCCGCTTCTGATAGGCGAGGAGCGCGTCGTAGGTGCGCCGCCCGAACGTGCCGGTGATCACGCTGTTGTAGTCGCCGGTCCAGACCAGGGCATCCTGCAGGCCCTTGCGCTCGGCCTCGGGCAGCGGTTCGAACGCGGCTCTCGCCGCTTCGAAGACGGGATCGGCCGCGGCGGCGGGCGGTGCCGGCCGGGCAGGTGCCTGGGCCGGTGTCGGGGCCTGGGCCTGGGCCAAGGCCGGGAGGACGCCGAGGGCGAGAGCCGCCGCGGCACCTGCGAATCGCGCGCGCTGCGCCATGGTCCACGCTCCCTCACGACCTTCGCCGATTCCGCTCGCGAAGGTGTGGCAGAGGGCCGGCCGGATTTCCAGCGCTGCGGCGCCTGTAAACACGTCGTTGCGGCGGCGGCCCGAGGTGCTAGGGTCCCGCCCGGCGCCGAAGGGGGATCGGTGCCGCCGGAGACGAGGTGGGCGATGTCGCGATCAACCGGGCTCGGGCGCACGGCCGCCCTCCTAGGCATGGCATTGACCGGGGCCTTGAGCCTCGGCGGCGTGCTCGCGGGGCCGTCCCTCGCCCAGGCTCCCGACCGCCCGGCGGCGCGGGCCGCCTCCGCCAGACCGGCTCCATCGCCGAAGACCTTCCTGCGCGAGGCGCTGGCCAGCGACGGCGTGCGTCTCGAAGCGACGCTGAAGGCGGAAGCCGCCGCCTCCGGCAAGACCGCCGCCAGGCTCCGCGCCGAGGGCGAGGCCCTGGTGGAAGCCGAGAAGCCGGCCGACGCCCTGAAGCCCCTGGCGGCAGCGGTCGCCGCCGATTCCACCGACCCGCAGAACTGGATCGCCTATGCCCGCGCCGCCAGCACGGTGGGCAACGACGACCAGACCGGCGATTATTCCTTCCGCCTGCGCCTGCGCGGACAGGCGAGGGCCTCCGCCTATCAGGCCTATCTGAAGGCACGGGGTGCCGCCGCAGAGGCCGAGGCGCTCGCCGTCCTCGGCGAGGTCTATGCCGACGAATCCGAGTGGCGGCCCTCGCTCGAGGCCTACCGCGCCAGCCTGGCGCTCTCCGACGATGCCACGGTGCGCGAGACCTACGAGGGCCTGCGCGCCGAGCACGGCTTCCGCATCCTCGATTACAAGGTCGATTCCGACGCCGCCGCCCCGCGCGTCTGCTTCCAGTTCTCGGAGAGCCTGGCGCCGAAGACCGACTTCGCCCCCTTCGTCGCGGTCTCGGGGGCGGCCAATGCCGCCGTCACCGGCGGTGGCCAGCAGATCTGCGTCGACGGGCTGAAACACGGCGAGCGCTACGCCTTCGTGCTGCGCTCGGGCATCCCGTCCTCCGTGGGCGAGACGCTGCTGAAATCGGCCGATTACGAAGTCTACGTGCGCGACCGCTCGCCCCAGGTGCGCTTCACCGGGCGCAACTACGTCCTGCCCCGCGCCGGCCAGGCCGGCGTGCCGCTGGTCTCGGTCAACGCGCCGAAGATCGACGTGGAGGTGCTGCGCATCGGCGACCGCGGCCTGCTCCCGTCCCTGCGCTCGGAGGAATTCCTCGGCCAGCTCAACGGCATGACGGCGCGGACGATCGCCGACCAGAAGGGCATCCGCGTCTGGAAGGGCATTCTCGACACGGCGAAGGCCGAGCTGAACCAGGAGGCGGTCACCGCCTTCCCCGTGCTGCAGGCGGTCGGCAAGCTGGAGCCGGGCATCTACGTCATGCTGGCCCAGGCCAGCGGCGTCGCCGCGACTGTCGACGAGGACGGCGGCTACGAGCAACAGGCGACGCAATGGTTCGTCGTCTCCGATCTCGGGCTGACCGCCTTCAAGGGGCGCGACGGCATCCATGTCTTCGCCCGCTCGCTCGCCAGCGCGAAGACGGTTCCCGGCGCCGAGATCCGGCTGGTGGCCCGCAACAACGAGGTGCTGGCGACGAAGAAGACCGACGGCCAGGGTCATGTTGCCTTCGATGCCGGCCTCGCACGCGGCGAGGGCGGCATCGCGCCGGGTCTCGTGGTGGCGCAGCTCGGCGACGATTACGGCTTCCTCGACTTCTCGCAGAGTGCCTTCGATCTCACCGATCGCGGCGTGAAGGGCCGTCCGCAGCCGGGTGCCGTTGAGGCCTATGTCTTTCCCGAGCGCGGGGTCTACCGCTCCGGCGAGATGGTGCAGCTCACCGCCCTCCTGCGCGACGCCGCCGGCATCGCGGTGCCGAACCTTCCCCTGACGCTGGTGGTGAAGCGCCCGGACGGCGTCGAGTACCGCCGCGTCCAGGTGGCCGATTCCGGGCTCGGCGGCCGCGCCCTGCCGCTTCCCCTGATGTCGGGGGCGATGCACGGCACCTGGCGGGTCGCCGCCTATACCGACGCGAAGGCGCCCGCCATCGGCGAGGCCACGTTCCTGGTCGAGGATTACGTGCCCGAGCGGCTGGAGGTGACGCTGACGCCGAAGAGCGCGACGCTGACCAAGGGCAAGCCGGCCACGATCGATGTCTCCGCGCGCTACCTCTACGGCGCGCCGGGCTCGGGCCTCGACGTGTCGGGCACGGTCCTCGTCCAGGCCGCCGCCACGAGCGGGATCAAGGGGCTCGACGGCTTCTCCATCGGCCTCGACGACGAGAAGGTCGAGGCGACCTCCGCCGAGATCGAGGCCAAGGCCACCACCGACGCGAAGGGATCGGCGACGATCACCGTGCCGGTCCAGCCCTTGAGCGCACCCCGGCCCACCGAGGCGAAGATCACGCTGCAGGTCGGCGAGCCGGGCGGACGGGCGCTCAGCCGCAGTGTCACCCTGCCGATCCTGCCGGCGGGGCCGGTACTGGCGGTCCGCAAGAGCTTCTCCGGCGACCTCACCGAGGGCAGCCTCGCCACGTTCGACATGGTCATGGCGAGCCCCGACGGGCGCAAGCTCGCGCAATCCGGCGTGTCCTGGACGCTGTCCAAGGTGGACCGGAACTACCAATGGTACCGCGAGGGCGGCCGCTGGTCGTTCGAGCCCGTCACCTCGACGCGACGCGTCGCCGACGGACGGCTCGACCTCGGCGCCGATGCGCCGGGCCGGATCAGCTCCGCCGTCGGCTTCGGCACCTACCGCCTCGAAGCCCTGGTCGCCGGTCGGCCCGAGGCCACGGTCAGCGTCACCTTCACCGTGGGCTGGGGCGGCTCCGAGACCGCCGACGTGCCCGATCTCCTCGATCTGCGCCTCGACAAGGCCAGCTATGCCGCCGGCGAGACCCTGCGGGCGCGGCTCCAGCCCCGGTTCCGCGGCACCGCCACCCTCGCCGTGGTGAGCGAGAAGGTCCACGACATCCTCGACGTGGCGGTGTCCGAGGACGGCACGACGGTGGACATCCCGGTGAAGGCGGAATGGGGATCGGGCGCCTATCTCGTCGCCACCGCCTATCGGCCGCTCGATCAGGCGGCCAAGCGCCTGCCCGGCCGGGCGCTCGGCCTCGCCTGGTTCTCGGTGGATACCGACAAGCGCAGCCTCGCCGTGACCGTCGCGGCACCCGCGACGACACGGCCCCGCGAGACCCTGACCCTGCCGATCCAGCTCGCCGGCCTCGCCTCCGGCGAGGAGGCGCGAGTGAGCGTCGCCCTGGTCGATGTCGGCATCCTCAACCTCACCCGCTACGAGGCGCCCAACCCGTTCGGCTACTTCTTCGGCCAGAAGGCCCTCGGACCGGAGATCCGCGACCTCTACGGATACCTGATCGACGGCATGCAGGGCACGGTGGGCGCGATCCGCTCCGGCGGCGACGGCGGCGCAGCGGAACTCTCCGATTCGCCCCCGACCCAGGCGCCGCTGGCGCTCTATTCCGGCGTGGTCCGCGTCGGCCCCGACGGGCGGGCCAGCGTCGACTTTCCGCTGCCCGCCTTCAGCGGTACCGGGCGGGTGATGGTGACCGCCTGGAGCAGGGCGAAGGTCGGCTCCGCGCAGGCCGACGTGATCATCCGCGATCCCGTCGTGCTCACCGGCACCCTGCCGCGCTTCCTCAATGTCGGCGACCGCTCGCGCTTCTTCATCGCCATCGACAATGTCGAGGGTCAGGCCGGCGACTACACCGTGGATCTCGACCTCACCGGCCCCGTCCTGGTCTCGGCCGGCGCGGTCCACAGCACCCTGCGGCTGGAGGCCGGAGCCAAGACCTCCCTGGTCATCCCGATCACCGCCGCCGGGCCCGGCCTGTCGCGCCTCGACGTGAACCTGTCCGGCCCCGGCATCGCCGGCACGGTCGGCCAGAGCTTCTCGCTGAATATCGGCCCCGGCACCGGGGCCCTCGTCCGGCGCTCGGTGAGCTCGTTGGCGCCGGGCGCCAGCATGAGTGTGAGCGGCGACCTCCTCGCCGACATCCTGCCCGGCACCGGCTCGGTCTCGGTGACGGCCTCCTCGCTGGCGGCCCTCGATGTGCCCGCTCTGCTCCAGGCGCTGGATCGCTACCCCTATGGCTGCTCGGAACAGACCGTGAGCCGGGCGATGCCGCTCCTCTACGTCAACAAGCTCGCCTCCCTCGACCGGCTCGGCATCGACGACAAGGTCGACGAGCGGGTGCGGGAGGCCATCGACCGCGTGCTGTCGCGCCAGGACGCGTCGGGCGATTTCGGCCTGTGGAGCGTCGGCGGGTCGAGCGACATCTGGCTCAACGCCTACGTCACCGACTTCCTGACGCGGGCCCGCGAGCGCGGATTCGCGGTGCCGCAGACCGCCTTCTCCAACGCGCTCGACCGCCTTCGCAACACGGTCGCCAACACCACCGAGGTGCGCGACGGCGGCATGGACATCGCCTACGCGGCCTACGTGCTGGCGAGGAACGGCCGCCCGGTCATGGGCGACCTGCGCTACCTCGCCGACACCAAGCTCGGCGAGTTCGCCACCCCCCTCGGGCGCGGCCAGATCGCGGCGGCCCTGGCCCTCCTCGGCGATCGGGGCCGCGCGGCCAAGGCCTTCGACTCGGCGGTGACGGCCCTGAACGCCGCGCGCGACACCTCCGCCTACCGCGCCGATTACGGCTCGCGCCTGCGCGACGGCGCCGGCCTGCTGGCGCTGGCCGCCGAGACCGGTCTCGCCCGCGAGACGATCCAGCCGCTGGGCGCGGTCATCACCCAGGAGCGCGCCAGCGGACGGCTCACCAGCACGCAGGAGAATGCCTGGATGGTGCTCGCCGCCGAGGGGCTCGCCAAGGACGCGGAGGCGTTGAGCTTCAGCGTCGACGGCACGCGGCAGGCCGGCTCGGTCTCGCGGCTCTATCGCGCGCCCGCCCTCGACGCGAAACCCGTCACCATCACCAACGAGGGGCGTGCCGCCGCCCAGACGGTGGTGAGCGTATCGGGCAATCCCATCGCCCCGGAACCGGCGGAGTCACGCGGCTATGCCATCGAGCGGAGCTATCACCGCCTCGACGGCACGGTGGTGGACCTTGCTCAGGGGGTTCGCCAGAACGACCGCCTCGTGGTGGTGCTGAAGGTGACAGAATCGAAGGCCAGTGCCGGGCGCCTCCTGCTGGTGGACCGCCTGCCCGCCGGCCTCGAGATCGACAACCCGAAGCTCCTCGATTCCGACGCCCTGGCGGGCCTCGCCTTCGCCAAATCGGATGTGCAGCCGGTGAGCACCGAGTTCCGTGACGACCGGTTCGTGGCGGCCTACGAGCGCTCGCCGGAGCAATCCGCCTTCTTCACGGCGGCCTATACCGTGCGGGCGGTCTCGCCGGGCACCTACGTCCATCCCGGCGCCACCATCGAGGACATGTACCGCCCCGAACGCTTCGGCCGCACCGCCTTCGGCTCGGTCGAGGTGAGCGCGAAGTAGGGCCGGAGATGATACGCTTCCGTCCCATGCTCCCCCCTCATCCTGAGGTGCCGAAGCGAAGCGGAGGCCTCGAAGGAGCCCTCCAGTTATCTCGCGATCCGCTGGAGCGCTCCTTCGAGGCCCGCTTTGCGGGCACCTCAGGATGAGGGTTCGGATCGGAGAAGAAACGGCGAAGGGCTTGGCGGGTCCCGCAACGACCCTCCCCCACCTCAAGCCGGGCCGGCATGAGGTCCGTGGGAGGTTGATCCTTGCCGCCGTCGGCGCCCTGCTCGTCCTCCTTATCCTCCTCCCCGCCCTCGCCCTCTGGCGCTTCGTCGCGACGCTGCCGCCCCTCGACCTCACCCAGGCGAGCCTCCGATCGACGGTGATCCTCGACCGCGACAGCCATCTCCTGCGCCCCTTCGCCACCGCCGACGGGCGCTGGCGGCTGCCGGTGACGGGAGCGGAGGTCGATCCGCGCATGCTCGCCATGCTGAAGGCCTACGAGGACCGGCGCTTTGCCGACCATCACGGCATCGACCCGGCCGCCACCCTGCGCGCCGCCTGGCAATGGCTCCGTCACGGCAGGATCGTCTCGGGCGGTTCCACCCTGTCCATGCAGGTCGCCCGCCTCGTGGAGCCGCGGCCCGAACGCTCGCTCAGTGCCAAGCTCCGCCAGATGGTGCGGGCGGTCGAGCTGGAGCGCCGCCTCGGCAAGGACGGCGTGCTGGATCTCTACCTGGCGCTCGCCCCCTATGGCGGCCCGGTGGAGGGGTTGCGGGCGGCGAGCTTCGCCTATTTCGGGCGTGAGCCGGCCCGGCTCTCCTTCGCCGAATCCGCCCTCCTCGTCGGCCTGCCCCAGGCGCCGGAATCGCGCCGGCCGGATCGCTACCCCGCCCGTGCGCGTCAGGCGCGAGACCGGGTCCTCGACATCGCCGCCACGCGCGGCGTGATCACCGCCGCGGAGGCGAAGGCCGCCAAGGCCGAGCCCGTACCGAATGCGCGAAAGCCCTTCCCGATGCTGGCGGCGCATGCGGCCGATGCGGCGGTGGCGGCCGATCCCGTGGCGCGGGTGCAGCGCCTCGGCCTCGACGGGCGCCTGCAGGCGAGCCTCGAACAGCTCGCCGCCGAGCGGGCCGCCGCCATGGGTCCGGGCATCTCGGCCGCGATCCTCGCCATCGACAACCGCACCGGCGCGGTGATCGCCCAGGTGGGGAGCGCCGGCTATCTCGATGCTGGCCGCTCGGGCGCCATCGACATGACCGGGGCGATCCGCTCGCCGGGCTCGGCCCTCAAGCCCTTCATCTACGCTTTGGCCTTCGAGAACGGCATCGCCCATCCCGAGACGCTCCTCGACGACCGGCCGGTGCGCTTTGCCGGCTCCTACGCGCCGGAGAATTTCGATCTCAGCTATCAGGGCACCGTCACCGCGCGGCGCGCGCTGCAGCTCTCCCTCAACGTGCCGGCGGTGGACCTGCTGGAGGCGGTGGGCGCCGCCCGCTTCATCGCCCGCCTGCGCGGCGCCGGCGCGCGGATCGACCTGCCGCGCGACACGGCACCCGGCCTGCCGGTAGCTCTGGGCGGCCTCGGCATCACCCTCACCGATCTCGCCCGGCTGTTCTCCGGCCTCGCGCGAGGGGGCTCGGTGCCCGACCTGATCCGCCGCCTCGACGGGCCGGCCGCCCCGCGCCCGCCGGAGACGCGCGTCACCGAGCAAGTGGCGGCCTGGTACGTGGCCGACATCCTGCGCGGCGCACCGCCCCCCGAGAACGCGCTGCCGAACCGGATCGCGTTCAAGACCGGCACCTCCTACGGCTATCGCGACGCCCTGGCGGTGGGGTTCGACCGGCGCGTGACCATCGCCGTCTGGGTCGGCCGGCCGGACGGCAATGCCGTGCCGGGCCTCGTCGGTCGCGTGGTCGCCGCCCCGATCCTGTTCGACGCGTTCTCGCGCTTCGGCGGCGAGCCGGATTCCGTACCGATGCCCCGCGATGCCCTGGTGACCACCAGCGCCGGCCTGCCGCCGCCGCTCCGCCACATCCGCCGGGACGTGCCCAAGACCCTGTCGGCGGCCCTCGGCTCGGCGCTGAAGATCGCCTATCCGCCGGACGGCTCGCGCATCGACCTCGGTCTCGCCGAGCCGGGCGCCCCGCCGAGCCTCGCCCTCAAGGCGCTGGGCGGCGTGCCGCCCCTCACCTGGATGGTCAACAGCCTGCCCGTCGCCGAGAGCCCCCGTCGCCAGTCCGAATGGCGCCCGGACGGCGCGGGCTTCGCCAGGATCTCGGTAATGGACGCCTCGGGGGCCAGCGACAGCGTCGTCGTCCGGCTGGAGTGACGGGCCGGCCCGGCCGGTCGTGCTTCGCTTTCGATATTCGGGCGAAAGGTTAGCGAGAGGCCGACGGGTGCCGATGCTTCGCGACGACGTAGTGTGTCGGCAATGGATCGTCTTCGGTCGGTCCGCCAAGAGCAGCGCATCGACATTTATTTGATATTTTCGACCTCGCACACGGTTCGCCGGAACCAACCTAGATCAAGTCGTTCGGTTATGCGCCCTTTAAGGCTTTGGCGTTAGGACGGTTTCGGTCAGTGCCGCACGAAGTCGCATCCATGTTCTCGATACCCGACGTGCCGACCCTCAGCCTGTGCAGCACCCTCATGAGCTTTGCCTTCATGACGGTCTACTTGACTTTGTGGCGAGCTCGGACCGGGCAGTCTTTTCTTCTCGATTGGGCGGCGAGCTCCGGACTCTACGCAGCGATCATGGTCGGCTTCGGGATCGTCGGCGATCATCCGGTGGCGATAGCGGTGCTGCACGCGCTGCTGGGCCTCTCCTCCGTCCTGGTCCTGACCGGCGTGGACCGGTTCGACGGCCTGAAGCCGTTCCGGCCTTGGACGATCCCCCTGATCCTGCTGCCGAGCCTCGGATATCTCGGTCCCGCCCTCCTGCTGGAGGACCGGACGGTCGCGCAGATGGGCGGTATTCTGGGATTGGCCAGCGTCATGGTGGCGATAGGCTCGGTTCTGTCGAGCGGTCGGCGCAACGGAATCATGGGAGGGCGCCGCATCGCCGGACTGGCCCTGCTGGGATACGTCCCCGCCTATCTGCTGACGCTCGTCGTCCTGATGAACCACAGCGAGATCCCTCATGCCGGGGCCCTGGTGCCGCTGCTCGCAGACCAGGTTCTGCTCCCCATCCTCAATCTCGGCCTCATCTCCATGCCGGGCGAACGGGCTCAAGCGGTTCTTCGCCGTATCGCCCTACGCGATAGCTTGACCGGGGCCCTCAACCGGGCCGGTCTCACGGCCGACGCGCCGGCCGTCGTCACGTCGGAGACGGCGGTCATCGCCATCGACGTCGATCACTTCAAGACCATCAACGACCGCTACGGCCATGCGGCAGGCGACGCGGTGCTGGTCGCCCTGGCGACCTGCACGATGCGCCGCCTTTCGGGCCAGGACCTCTTCGTGCGGCTGGGCGGCGACGAATTCGTCGTCGTCCTCGCCGATACGGCCCGCGAGGCCGCGCTGGCCTTCGCGGACGATTTGCGCCGCTCCTTCCAGACCCTGCCGGACTTGCCGGCCTGGACCGCCAGCATGGGCGTGAGCATGGTCGCGCCGGGAGAAACGTCCCTCATCGGGGCCATGGCGCGAGCCGATCAAGCCCTCTACGAGGCCAAGGCCTCCGGGCGCGACTGCGCCGCGGCCTGACCGCCGGGGACGGTCGCCGCGGATCGCGCACAAATCCGGTTCCAGGGCGATGACGGTCCCCGCGTGCCGCACGTCACGCCGGACCGTCACGAATTCGTGTGTCCTCCGGTTCGGCCAAGCTTCGAAGCGGACGAGCGATTCGACGGACGATGGGCGGCGGACATGAAGGAGGATCGGACATGAGCGGCAGCATGGTCCCGGCGACCGATCCCCTCGCCGTCGCGGAAACGGCGCTGGCCGACATGGCGGCCGCCCTCGAACCCACACGCGGCCGGCGCCTGCCGCTGGCCCTCAAGCTCGCCTACACCGCCTTCATGGCGGTGCTGATGCCGGTCTACTGGGCCTGGTACGGGCCGACCAACTTCCTCTACTTCTGCGACCTCGCGCTGATCCTCACCCTGGTCGGCATCTGGCGGGAGAGCCCGCTCCTCGTCTCCATGCCGACGGTGGGCATCCTGGCGCCGCAGGTGCTGTGGGTGGCGGATTTCCTCGCCGAACTCGCCGGCATGCCGCTCACCGGCATGACCGCCTACATGTTCAAGGCCGAGAACCCGCTGTTCCTGCGCTCGCTCTCGCTCTTCCACGGCTGGCTGCCGTTCCTGCTGGTCTTCCTGGTCTGGCGCCTCGGCTATGACCGCCGCGCCTGGGCGGCCTGGTCGGGCCTCGCCGTGGCGGTACTGTTCGTGTGCTTCTTCCTGATGCCCGGTCCGCGCCCCGATGCCGGGCTCACGCCCGTCAACATCAACTACGTCTGGGGCATGAGCGACGCCGCCGCCCAGACCCTGATGCCGGCATGGGCCTGGTTCGCGAGCCTCCTCGTCGTCGTCCCGCTGGTGCTCTGCGGCGCCACCCACCTCGTCCTGCGCCGGCTGATGCCGGCGCCGGTGGCGCGGTAGAGCCCATCAGCTTCCGGGCTTGCGCACGGCGTCGGAGACCGTGATCGGCTTCGGCAGCAGGCCGAGGCGGTGGAACGTGTCGGCCACCTTCTGCTGGTCGGCGACGACCGCCGCGTCGAGGGGCGTCACGCCGTAGGTCAGGCGTTTCAGGGCGACGGTGAGGATCGGCGCCGGGATGCCGATGGCGGGGGCCAGTTCGGCGGCCACCGTATCGGTATTGTCCTTGGCCCAGGCATCGATCTCGCCGATCGCGGCGAGGGTGGCGTCGAGGGCGGCCTTGTTGGCGTTGGAGAAGGTCCGCGTGGAGAGGTAGAATTGCCGGTTCGGCACGATGTCGGTGCCGTCGACGAGGGTGCGCGCGCCGGTGGCCCGCTCGCCCGAGGCGAGGAAGGGGTCCCAGATCGCCCAGGCATCGACGGCGCCGCGCGAGAAGGCCGCGACCGCGTCCCCCGGCGCCAGGAAGACCGGCGTCACCGCGTCATAGGGCACGCCCGCCTTCGCCAGAGCCTCGACCAGGAAGTAATGGACGTTGGAGCCCTTGTTGAGGGCGATCTTCTTGCCGCGCAGATCGGCGACGGTCCTGATCGGACTGTCCTTGGCGACGAGGATCGCCTCTCCGAGCGGTGCCCCCGGCTCGTGCGCGACGTAGAGGAAATCCGGGTTGTTGGCCTGGCCGAAGATCGGCGGGGCCTCGCCGGCCGAGCCGAGATCGATGGCCCCGGCATTGAGCGCCTCCAAGAGGGGCGGCCCCGAGGGAAATTCGGCCCAGGTGACGCGGTAGCCCAGCGGCGCCAGCTTCTTCTCCAGCAAACCCTTGCCCTTGAGCAGGACCAGGGTGCCGTATTTCTGGTAGCCGACCCGGATCACCTTGTCCTCGGCGCGTACCAGCAGGGTGCCGAGGATCAGGAAGGCGAGGGCTATGAGGAAGGCGAGACTCGTCTGTCGCGGGATGGCGAGGGCGCGCGCGGTGGAACGGGGCATGGAATGTCCTCGGGGTTGTCGTCGGTTAGGAGGACCGAAGGGGATTCCGGGGGGCGCGGCTGGACACGCCGCGAAGCGCCCGAATCTCTTTGCGCGGACCATCAAGAGCCGCTGACGCGGCCCTTGCATCTCCGGGTCCCGGATCACCTTTCGCTGACGCTTCAGGTGTCCGGGAAAGGGCGTCGCAGGCGACGCCCACGGGACGTGATCCTCAATGCGCCGCGATGCGGCGGCTCGGGACGATGTCGTTGGCGATGACTTCGCCGAAGGGGCCGTTGTTGCGGGCATTGCTCGGCGGGACGCCGGTGGTGGCGCGGAGCGGCAGCTTCGGGAAGACCAGCTCGGCGAAGCGGTAGGCCTCCTCCAGATGCGGGTAACCGGAGAGGATGAAGCGGTCGATCCCGAGATCGATGTATTCCTTCATCCGGTCCGCCACTTGGGTCGCCGAGCCGACCAGTGCCGTGCCGGCGCCGCCGCGCACGAGACCGACGCCGGCCCAGAGGTTGGGCGAGACTTCGAGCTTCGTGCGGTCACCCCCGTGCAACGCCATCATCCGGCTCTGGCCCACGGAATCCTGGCGCTTCAGGGTGGCTTGCGCCCGTGCGATGGTCTCGTCGTCGAGGCGCGAGATCAGGTTCTCGGCGGCGGCCCAGGCCTCGCCCTCGGTCTCGCGGACGATGACGTGCAGGCGGATGCCGTAGGAGAAGGTTTTTCCTTTGCGGTCGGCGGCTTCCTTCGCCTTGGCGATCTTCTCGGCGACGCCGGCCGGCGGCTCGCCCCAGGTCAGGTAGACCTCGCAATGCTCGGCCGCGACCTCGATCCCGGCCGGCGACGAGCCGCCGAAATACAGAGGCGGATAGGGCTTCTGCACCGGCGGGAAGATCACCCGGCCTTCCTCGACCTTGAGGTGCTTGCCCTCGTAGCTCACCGTCTCGCCGGACATCAGCCCGCGCCAGATATGCAGGAATTCGTCGGTGACGACGTAGCGCTCGTCATGGTCGAGGAAGACGCCGTCGCCGCGCAGCTCCACCGGGTCGCCGCCGGTCACGACGTTGATGAGCAGGCGCCCGTCCGAGATCCGGTCGAGGGTGGCGGCCATGCGCGCGGCCATGGACGGCTCCTGCAGGCCGGGGCGGACGGCCACGAGGAAGCGCAGGCGCTTCGTCAGGGCGGCCAGAGCCGAGGCGATCACCCAGGAATCCTCGCAGGATCGACCAGTGGGCAGCAGCACGCCGTAATAGCCGAGCTCGTCGGCCGCCTGCGCGATCTGGCGGAGATAGGCCAGCGACACGTCGCGGGCGCCTTCCTGGGCACCGAGGTAGCGGCCGTCGCCGTGGGTGGGCAGGAACCAGAGGACGTCGGTCTCTGCGGTCATGGGAAGCTCCTTGGGTTGTGCCGTTGGGTCCGCGCTCGTCCGGGGATCAGGCCGGGGCACGGTCCTTCAGCAGATGGTCGAGGATGCGGCCTTCCAGCCGCGCGAGTTCGGGGTCGCCGCGCCGGCGCGGCCGGGGCACGTCCACGGTGAGATCGAGGGCGACGCGGCCCTCCTCCACCACGAGGATGCGGTCGGCCATGGCCGCCGCCTCGGCGACGTCGTGGGTGACGAGGATGGCGGTGAAGCCCTGGTTGCGCCAGATCCGCTCGATCATGTCCTGCATGTCGATGCGCGTCAGGGCGTCGAGCGCCCCCAGCGGCTCGTCGAGGGCGAGGAGGCCGGGACGGCTGACGAGGGCGCGCGCCAGGGCGACGCGCTGGCGCTGGCCGCCGGACAGGGTGGCCGGCCAGTTGCCGGCCTTGTCGGTGAGGCCGACCTCGGCCAGCACCGCCGCCGCACGCTCGCGCCGTTCCTGGCGCCGCCCTGCCCCGCCGAGGCCCACGGCGACGTTGTCGACGACCCTGGCCCAGGGCAGCAGGCGCGGCTCCTGGAACATGATGCGCTTCGTCGCCGAGCGCACGCCCGTCGTCTCGAGGTCGATCCGCCCGGCGCTCGGCTGTTCGAGCCCGAGGATCAGGCGCAGCAGGGTGCTCTTGCCGCAGCCCGAGCGGCCGACGATGGCCACGAACTGGCCTGCCGGGATGTGGAGGTCGAGCCCCTCGATCACGGGATGGCCGTCGAAGGATTTCGACAGGCCGCGCAGGGTGACGGCGACGCCCGAGCCGGCGGCGGGCGTGGGGTGCGCGGCCTGGCGGATCTGGGGTCCGACGGGAACCTCGCGGGGCGGCGCGAGGGCGGCGTCGGGCGCGCGCAACAGGGTGGAGGCGGTCATGGACGTCGTCCGTGGGGTTGATCGAAGAAGGGGGGCATCTCGCGAAGCCCCTCAGATGTTCCGGTAGGCCGGGTTCCAGGCGAGGAACGAGCGCTCCAGCAGGCGTGTCAGGGTGTCGGCGATCTTGCCGAGCAGGGCGTAGATCACGATCGCCAGCACCACGACGTCCACCAGCATGAATTCGCGCGCCTGCATCGCCATGTAGCCGAGGCCGGAGGAGGCCGAGATCGTCTCGGCGACGATGAGCGTCAGCCACATGATGCCGAGCGCGTAGCGCAGGCCGACGAAGATCGAGGGCAGCGCGCCCGGCAGCACCACCCGCAGGAACAGGGTGGTGGGAGACATGCCGTAGACCCGGCCCATCTCCACCAGTTGCGGATCCACCGAGCGGATGCCGTGCAGGGTGTTGGCGTAGATCGGGAAGAACACGCCGATGGCCACGAGGAAGAGCTTGGCCTCCTCGTCGATGCCGAACCACAGGATCACCAGCGGGATCAGCGAGAGATGGGGAATGTTGCGCACCATCTGCAGGGTCGTGTCGGTGAGCTTCTCCGAGAGCTGGGACAGGCCGTTGGCGAGGCCGAGGGAGAAGCCGATGGTGCCGCCGATGAGGAAGCCGGAGGCCGCGCGCAGGAAGCTGATCCAGAGGTTGGTCCAGAGTTCGCCGGTCCGGCTCGCCTGCCAGCCGGCGGCGATCACGTCCGAGGGCGCGGGCATGAAGCGGGTGGAGACCAGCCCGGCCGAGGCGGCGGCCTGCCAGCCGGCGATGATCGCCACCGGCACGAGCCAGGGCGTCAGGCGGGAGAGGATATCGGAACCGAAGGTCTTCTGCTGTGACATGGTTCAGCCCTTGCTGGCGGGGGCACCGCCCCGTGCCGTCCAGAGCGCATCGGCGATGCGGACGGGCTTGGCGATGAGGCCGAGGCCGAGGAAACGGTCGGCCACGCGCTGCTGCTCGGCCACCACCTCGGCGCTCATCGGGGCGATGGTGAAGGTGATCCGGTCCACGGCGCGGCGGGACGCGTCGAGGGGGACGTTGGTGACCTTCGACAGGGCGGCGGCGACGTCCGGCCGGTTCGCCTCGCACCAGACGGCGACCTGGCCGAGCACGTCGATCACCGCCTGCAGGGTCGCGCCCTGTTGGGTCGCGAAGGTGCGGTTGGCCAGGAAGTAGTTGTTGGTCCGCGTGATCTGCGAGACCTCCACGAGGATGCGGGTGCCGGGCGCCTTCTGGGCGATGGCGTAATACGGGTCCCATACCGTCCAGGCATCGACGGAGCCCCGGGCGAAGGCGGCCGCCGCGTCGGCGGGGCCGAGGAGGACCGGCTCGATGTCGCCGTAGCCGAGCCCGGCCGATTCCAGCGCCGCCACCGTGAAGTTGTGGGCGCTCGATCCCTTGGCGAAGGCGACGCGCCGGCCCTTGAGGTCGGCGAGGGTCTTCACCGGCGAGCCCACCGGAAGCAGGATCGCCGAGCCCGAACCGCCGCCCGGCTGCGCGGCGGCATAGACGAGATCGGCGCCGGCGGCCTGTGCGAAGACCGGCGGGGCGTCACCCGTCTGGCCGAAATCGATGGCGCCGAGGCCCAGAGCTTCGAGGAGCGGCGGCCCGAAGGAGAATTCCGACCAGCGGACGGAGATGCCGAGCGGTTTCAGGCGCTCCTCGATGACGCCCTGCTGCTTGGCGACGACGAGGATGCCGTTCTTCTGGTAGCCGATCCGGAGAATCCCGGCCTCTGCGGCCCGCGCGGCCGTGGCGGACAGGGACTTGCCGACGGACGCCGCGAGCCCGGCGGCCAGGAGAGCACGGCGGTCGATCATCGCGGACCTATCGGCTCGGAGCGGCGAAGGCGGCAGCCGGCGCGGCATCGAACGATGCCGCGGGCTTCGCCCACGCGCCGAGCAGGGTGGCCAGCTGGTCCGCGGCGTCGGCGACCCGCGCCCGCACGCCCGCGTCGACGAGAACCCCTTCGGCAAAATCCGCGTCGCTGCCATAGACCGAGGTCGGGATGGTCTGCGCGCTGAAGAAGCCGAAGAGCGGCCGCAGCGAATGCTCGACGACGAGGGCATGGCGCGCGCCCCCACCCGTGGCGGACAGCACCACCGGCTTGCCCACGAGGGCGGCGGGATCGACGAAGTCGAACAGATGCTTGAACAGGCCGGTATAGGCGCCCTTGTAGACCGGCGTACCGACGATGAGCGCGTCGGCGTTCTCGATCGCCTCGAGGATGCGGCGGGCCGGCAGGGAGAGCTGATCGCGCGACCAGGCCGCACCGAGGCCGGTCCCGGCATCGACCACGTCGAACAGGCGGATATCGGCGCGGAGTCTGGTGCCGGTCGCCTCGGCGACCGCCTCGACGAGCGCCCGCGTCTTCGAGGGACGCTGCAGGTTGGCACTGAAGCCGACGATGCGGGGAAGCGGGCCGCCGGAGAACGAGCTGCCTGGAAGGGACATGGAGCGCCTATCGATCGGGTTCTGGAAAGGGCCGGTGACGCCCGTCCGAACCCGTGGTCCGGCTATGGAAAGCGCCTCGGCAGCGTTACCGAACTGTGATCGCAGAGACGATCCGGGTCAACGAAACGTGCTTTTAAAAGAACGTAGACTCGGAGATGAGTCTTCGGGGATAGGCCAGCAAGCGGAGATGAAAGTTTTTAATCGGCACTTTCATGCAGAATTCGCACCCGATTACGGAGGCGGAGGAAAGAGGACCGTCATCGTGATGCGGCGATGTTCTATAAATCGAACGCAGCTGGGATTTACACGACTGCGTCGTCGGGGGTCGATTGCCGGACGATGGGCAGGAAGGCCCGCAGAAGCGCCATGTCGAGCCTGCCCGCCATGCCGAGCATGATGGCATGGGCCTCGGCATGCGGCAGCGGCTCACGATAGGCGCGCCGCTCGGTGAGGGCGGAATGGACGTCGCAGATTGTCAACAGACGGACAAGATCGGGAATCGCATCGCCGGACAGGCCGGAGGGGTAGCCGCTGCCGTCGAGCATCTCGTGATGATGCCGGACGACGAACAGCATGCCGGGATCGAAACCGTCCTGCCGTGCCAGCAGATCGGCACCGATCGCGGCATGGGTGCGCATGATCGCCATCTCGGCCGGAGTCAAGGAACCCGGCTTGTTGAGGATGCTGCGCGGAATCCTGGCCTTGCCGACATCGTGCAGAAGGGCGGCCTTCGCGAGCCGCTTCCGGTCGGCCCTGGGAAGCTTGAGGTCGAAGGCGAAGGCCGCCGCGAAGCCGGCGACGCTGAGCGAGTGCTGGTAGAGCTGCTCGTCGTAGCGTCCGATCGTGTCGAGCCAGGCGCGGATTCCGGCCTCGGAGACGGCTTCGAGAACGACGTCGGTGCCGGCATCGACCTCCTCCGCGGAGATCGGCCGGTCGGATTGCGCCGCATGGAACATGTCCGCCACGGCGGCACAGGCACGCTGCGCCTTGCCTTGCACCGTGACGGTCTCGCCGTCGCAATAGGCGGGCAGCTTCAGCCCGGCATCGATGAGACTGAACACGAGGGAGAGGATGGTCGGCCGCGGGGTGTCCGCAGGGACGATGCGCAGGGCCGGACTCGCCCGCGTCCCGATATCGGCCGGCACATCCGTCAGGACGAGGCAGGGCACCCGCATGATGCCGAGGCGAGCCGTCCAGGCCGCCGCGGCCCCCTCCCTGGCATCCACGTCGAACACCGCGACCACGGGGAGGATGTCGGGAAGCGGCTGATCGCCGGTGAGGCAACGGCAGGGCATGATCGTGGTGATGGCTCGGGCGAGAAGCTTCGCTCGTTCCGGTCTGTCAGACACGATGAGGACGGACTTTTCCTGCGTCACGATCCGATCCACTCTAGACCGTCAAGGCCGGGCTCCGTGCCCACGGATGGGCGCACCTCCAAATCTATGTATAGAATTCCCTATAAATTGTTTCTTTCTGCGCGAACAGGTTAACGACGCCGGATTGCTGTCGTCGTCCCGGGAACGCGGCATGGCTCAAATCCAGACCGTTCGGAGAATGCCGAAAAACAACCTCGACGGCGGCCGGCGATCCCACGGTGCGGTAACTGTCTGTAGACGCATTGGGATTACTGATGTCGGGCGGCGACGTGATGTATTTGCCTCATGGCACATCCCTGCCTCGGTGAGGAGGAAGCTTTGCTTGCGCAGGATTTCAAGTCTTTCTTCGAGACATCGAAACGCAACGGCATCATTCTCTCGTTCGGCGGCGACCTCTCCGAGAACGTCCTCTTTTCCCTGGGCGAGGTCCTGAAGCTCCGGATGATCCAGGGCGAAACGGACGCGACGATCGCCAAGCGGGTCTTCTCGATCTTCGTCGAGCAGGCCCAGAACATCATTCGCTACTCGGCCGACAAGCTGCCCGGAGCGAGCACGCCCCCCCGCGGCATGATCAGTGCAGGCATGATCGTCGTCGGCGTCGAGAAGGGGCGCTTCTTCGTCGTCTGCGGCAACGAGGTCCCGAAGACCGATGCCGTCATTCTGCGCGAGCGTTTGGATCACATTGCCAGCATGTCGAGCGAAGAACTCAAGCGTTACTACAGGGAAAAGCTGCGCCAGCCGCCCGACGAGGGCAGTCTCGGCGGAAGCATAGGGCTGATCGAGATCGCTCGCCGATCGAGCGCTCCCGTCGAGTTCGATTTTCATGATCTTGGCGGCGAGCGCAGCATGTTCTGCCTCAAAGCCTACATCTGACGGCGCCCGACCGATGGACCGTATCCAGATCTCTGCGACCGACCGGTCTCCCCGGGTGGATTTCGACTTCGCCAGCGGGCGTTTTCAGCTGAGCGGGGAATCGTATCCCGAAGATGCGGCGGCTTTCTTCGGCCCCCTGCTGCAATCCCTGCGGACCTACCTCGCCGCCGCGGCCTCCGAGCCGATCGTGTTCGAGGTCGAGCTCGCCTATTTCAACAGTTCCAGCGCCAAGGCGCTGATGAACCTGTTCATGCCCCTCGAGGACGCGGCCGGCGAGGGTCGCGCCGTCACCATCCGCTGGCTCTTCACCAAGGGTGACGAGACGATCGCCGAGGCGGGCGAGGACTTCGCCTCCGACTTTTCACACGCACGCTTCGATCTCGTCGAGACGTCGCAGGCGGAGTGCTGATGCGGATGCCGACCAAGCCCGACATCGTCGCTCAGATCGGTCTTCCTCCCGTCGTCGGCGACACGTTCAGCCTGTACGACACCGAGGAAGCGGTCCTGGGAAAGACCGATGCGATGCTGTCGGGGCTCGCACAGGTCGCCGGCGGCGTCCAGCAACTCGCCGAAGCCTACCGCCGCAGCTATCGCGAGCAGCGCCGTCTGGTGCGGATGAGCGACCGGATGCAGCTCGACCTGCAGAAGGCCAATCACCGGCTGGCCGAGCAGCAGCGCGACCTCCAGGCCCTCAACGAGGCGCTTTCGAGCGAGATCGAGCACCGGACCCGTCTCGAAGCGGAGCTGAGGCGTCTGGCCGACACCGACGACCTGACCGGGGCGATGACCCGCCGCCGCTTCATGGAGCTCGGCCAGCGCGAATGGCTGAGGCACGAACGCGACCGGGTTCCAGCCTGCCTCCTGATGGTGGATCTCGACCGCTTCAAGCGCCTCAACGACGAGTTCGGCCACGCCGCCGGGGACGCGGCCCTGATCTGCTTCGTCGAGACCTGCCGGAGCCGCCTGCGCAAGATCGACGTGATCGGCCGCATGGGCGGGGAGGAATTCGCCATCCTGCTCGCCGAGACGGGGCATGATGCCGGGCTCATGGTCGCCGAGAACCTCTGCCGTCTGGTCGGGGAGACCGTGGTGGCCTGGCCCGGCGGAAAGCTGGCGCTCTCGGTCAGCATCGGTGTCGCCGCCGTCGAAGCCGGGGAAACCCTCGAACGCGTCCTCAACCAGGCCGATGCCGCGCTCTATGCCGCCAAACATGCCGGACGCAGCTGCGTCCGCTCCGCCCGCGACCTGACCACGGACATGCTGCCGCCACCATGACCGTAGAATCCGCAGCCGAAGTCCCCTCGCCCGCCATCGCGCCACCGTCCCGCAGGCGCTCCCTGAGAGGTGGCGGGCCCCTGCGCGGCGACGACTTCCTGACGCTCGCCGGCTTCACCGACGTGCCGACAGCCACGCCCGGCACCATGCGGCCCGGTGCGCTGCGCGGCTCGGCGCGCGGCCGCGACCTCGACAGCCTGGCACACACGCTGTTCCTGCGGATCTACCCGGTGATCGCCGTGGTGGTGCTGGCGACGCAGATCGGCATCGCCTGGGTGAACTACAACGACAGCCTCCGGCTCTATACCGAGCGTGCGAACCTGCTCGCCACCCTGACCGCCCAGGCCATCGCCCGACCCGACTGGAGCGAACGGCCGGATGTCTACAAGACCCAGATCCAGGCCCTGACCCTCGACCCGGCCTTCCGGTTCGTCCGGGCCTGGAATGCCGATGGCGGCCTGGTGATGGCCCTCGGCGACATGCCGGGCGGCCGCAGCCTCGAACTCATCCGCGCCTCCACCGAGATCACCGTTCCGGACAGGGCCAAGCCCGTCGGGAGCCTGACGCTCGGGCTGTCGGCCGAGGCGCTGCGCGGCAATGCCGAGAAGCAGGCGGTCCTGGCCCTCGGCGCGAGCCTCGTGCTGATGCTCGCCTTCGTGCTGACCCTGCATGCCAATGTGCGTCGCCACGTCCTCGCTCCCCTGAAGCGCCTGCTCATCGCCATGCGCGAGGTGGAGCACAAGCGCTGGTCGACCGTGGAGCTCGAAGGCGCCGTCCGGGCGAGCAACGAGATCGACGTGATCTCCTCGGCCTTCAACCGCATGGTGGAAGGCCTGCGCACCGGGGACGAGGCGAAGCAGCTTCTCACCGAACTCGAACTGGCCCATGCCAAGCTCGCCGATGCCAACCGGCTGGTGATGGAGAGCATCGGCTATGCCCGCCGCATCCAGACCTCCGTCCTGCCGGACCGGATGGCGCTCGCCGGTGCCGGCCTCGACGTGGCCGTGCTGTGGGAGCCATTGCACCAGGTCGGCGGCGATTATTTCTGGCTGGAACGCCTCGACGAGGTCAGCGTCATCGTTGTGGCCGATTGCACCGGCCACGGCGTTCCGGGCGCCTTCATCACCCTGATCGTCGCCACCGCCCTCGACCGCATCCTGCACGAGCGCGGCCTTCGCTCGCCGGCCGAGATCCTGTCCGCCCTCGACGAGATGGTCCGCGCCCAGCTGCGCCAGGACGGGCGCGGTTCGGAATCCGATGACGGGCTCGATTGCGGCTTGTGCATCTGGGACCCGGCGGCGCGGCGCCTGAGCTTTGCCGGTGCCGGCATCTCGCTGACCACCGTCACGCAGGCCGGCATGACCCGGATCAAGGGGGAGAAGCGCGGACTCGGCTACCCGCGTCATGGGAGCGAGAGACAGGGCAACGAGAGATTCCGGACCGAGACCGTCACGCTGGACGTGGCGCCGGGCGATACCTTCTACCTGATGACCGACGGCATCACCGACCAGATGGGGACGACCGGCGGCCAGCGCCGGCTGCTCGGGCATCGCGGGGTCTCCGACATCCTCCTGCGCAGTCGCGACGAGGAGCTCGGTCCGCAGATCAAGACATTGGAGACCGAGCTCGCCGCTTATCGCGGCGCCGAGAACCGCAGGGACGACATGACCCTCATCGCGTTCAGGCCGACGAACCTCGCCTGATCATCCGCTCGAGACGTCGCCGAATGAACGCCGGACGATCGTCCGGTGCGCTGGCACACGCAAAATGTCGTGACGTTTCGGCACGATACGACGTGAAAGTCGTCAGTGTCGACCGGTCGGCCTCAACCTCGCCGTCATGACGGGCCAAGGGATGACGATCGCCGGTCCCTGCCGCGTTTCTACTGCATCACGAGAGTCGAGATCGATCATGACACGCTTCCTTGCCGCGTCCGTCTGTCTGGCCCTGCTCGCGACCGTGCCCGCCCAGGCGCAGCCATCGAACCCGCCCCAGCAGACGGCGTCGAAGCGCATGACCGCCCCGACCGGCGTGACCAAGCCGCCGGGCTCCACCTTCAACCGGGCCTCCACGGAAGCCGCCATGCTGAAGGCCCAGAAGGTCTCCGCCGCCCGCGACAAGGCCTGGGACCGGAAGATGCGGACCACCATGGGCTCGATCTGCCTCGGCTGCTGAGGCGCGAGCCGGCGAGACACGATCGGTGATCCGCTTCGAGGGCGTCTCCCGCCGATTCGCCGGTGCCGATCGGCCGGCCGTCGACGGGATCGACCTCGCTATCGCCGAGGGTAGCACCTGCGTGCTGATCGGGCCTTCGGGCTGCGGCAAGTCCACGACCCTGCGCATGGTCAACCGGCTGGTCGAGCCGGACAATGGACGCGTCCTCCTCGACGGGCGGGACGTGGCAGGGGTCGATCCGGTGCAGTTGCGCCGCGGCATCGGCTACGTCCTGCAGGGCATCGGCCTGTTCCCGCACCGGAACGTCGCCGACAACGTCGCCACCGTACCACGGCTGCTGGGCTGGAAACGCGCCCGGACCGCGGACCGCGTGGACGAGATGCTGGCCCTCGTCGGCCTCGATCCGAAAGACTACCGCGACCGCAGGCCGGATGAACTCTCCGGCGGCCAGCGCCAGCGCGTCGGCGTGGCCCGCGCCCTGGCGGCGGACCCCGCCATCCTCCTCATGGACGAGCCCTTCGGCGCCGTGGACCCCGTCGCCCGCGACCGGCTCCAGGTCGAGATCGGCGCGATCCTTCGCCGGCTCAAGAAGACCGTCATCATCGTCACCCACGACATCGACGAGGCGATGCGGATGGGCGACCGCGTCGTGCTGATGCGAGAGGGCAGGATCGTCCAGGCCGACACGCCGGACCGCGTGCTCGCCGCCCCCGCCGACGGTTTCGTCGAGAGCTTCGTCGGCGAGGACAGGGCCCTGCGCCGGCTGGCGCTGACGCGTGCGGGCGCCATCGCGGTTCCGGGGGACCCGGGCGACGCGCCGGGCATTACGGGCGATACCTCGCTGAAGGACGCCCTGGCGCTGCTCCTGTCCTCGGGAGCCGAACACCTCGCGGTGACGGGAGGCGATGGTCCCGCCGTCCTGACGCTCACCGCCATCCGGGACACCGCGTCACGGGAGAGCTGATCGCAGGCACATCCGCCTGGAGAAGGCGGGCCATGGCGTGACGGATCGAGGAAGACCTCACTCGGCCGCGTCGGAGACCTGAAACCGCTCGATGCCCTGGCGTTCCGGGTTGATCGCCGCCAGGGCGCGCTTGGCCGTCTCCAGCGGATGCTCGGCCTCGATCCGCACCGAGGTCAGGTCCGGGCTCTTGTAGACGGTGACGATGGTGTCCATCACCTCGGTGAGCGTCGTGCGCTTGTCCTCCGGGGCGGCGATGAGGAGTTGCAGCCCCCACGCCTGGTAGAGATCGACCAGGGCCTGGGAATTGCGCACGTCGAGCTTCGAGAAGGCCTCGTCGAGGAGGCAGAGGCCGAGGCCCGGATTCTCGTCGCCTGGCCGGTCGCCGGGATAGTAGGCCGAGGCCAGGGACGCGGCGATGGCCACGTAGAACGGCGCCTGCGCCTCGCCGCCAGAGCCGCGCAGGGCCCGATTCGACATGGTGGTGCGGTTGCCCGCCTTGTCCCGCATGCCGATCTCGTAGACGAAATAG
This sequence comes from Methylobacterium marchantiae, assembly GCF_042679825.1. NCBI lineage: Bacteria > Pseudomonadati > Pseudomonadota > Alphaproteobacteria > Hyphomicrobiales > Methylobacteriaceae > Methylobacterium > Methylobacterium marchantiae. The sequence continues at coordinate 79,558 of NZ_JBHTND010000002.1, forward strand.
TTGCGATAATCGGCCAGGCGCGCCGCGCTCTCCTCGCCGGCGATGAGCGCCGTGATCTCCTCGATCGCGGCGGCGAGCGGGCCCGAGGCCGCCTCCCCGCCCTCCCCCGGCAGGATCGCCTGCGCCGCGTCGGCCGAGCGGGCGACCTCGGTGGCGAGCGCGTGGACGGCGGCGTAGCGGCGGTCGACATTGGCCTCGAAGGCGTAGGTCTGGCCGGTGAACGTCTGGGTGGAGAGCCGCTCGTTCAGAGCATCGAGGCGGGTGCGGACGCGCTCGAACTTGTCGGCGAGGCGGGTGAGCAGATCCTCGGTCATGAGGCGGCGCATCTCGCCCTCGGCCCGCACCGCCTGGTCGCGGTAGCGCCGCAATTCGTGGCCCGCCACCTCGTCATGGGCGCGGGCGACCCAGGAATAACCGAACGAGGCCGGAGCATCGCCGCTGCCCAGCGGATTCTCGATGCGCCATTGCACGCAATACTCGGCGAGATCGCGCTCGGCGGCCCGCCCCTGCGTGCGCGCCGTCTCCATCGCCTCGCGGGCGGCACCACGGGCCGCGTTGGCCAAGGCCGCCAGTTCCTTGGAATCCAGGCCCGCCGCGTCGGCCCGCGCCTTCGCCACCGCAAGGGGATCGAACCCGTCAGGCCGCACGAGGCGGATGCGGACGGAATCGCCGGCGATCCAGCGCGCATGGGCGACACGCCGCGCCTGGAGAGCGCCGCGCATCGCCTCGCGCGAGGCGGCGACCTTCGCCTTCAGCCCCGCCTCCTCGCCGAGCAGCGCGTCGCGCTTGGGCTCCAGCACCTGGACCAGCTCGGTGAGATAGGCCGAGCGCTCCTTGGCAAGTTCCCTGATCTCGGCCTCCAGCGCGCCGGTATCGGCCTTCTCCACCGCCTCGCGCTCGGTGGTCAGGCTGCGCCGCCGTCCCTCCATGGCGTCGGCCTCCTCGCGCAGGGACGCGATGTCGAGATTCACCTCCGAGAAGCGTACCCGCAGGATCGCGGCGATGCGGGCGGCCTCGCGCAGCACGCCGGCCTCGCCGCGCAGGCGACGGGCCTCGGCCACCGCGCGCTCGAGATTCTGCCGCCCCTCCGCCGTGGGACCACGGCTGCCCCGCGTCATCATCAGCTGGACAGGGCGCACCACCGAATAGGCCATGCCCGAGGTGGAGCGGCCGCTCGGAGCCACCGCGCGGCTCATATGGGCCAGGGCCGCATCGTTGGGGGCGAGGTCGTAGCCGCCGAGGCGCGCGGCGAGGAAGGCCTGGGCGTGGGGATCGCGGGTCTCGATCAGCGCGATCGGGCCCTCGTCGTCGCGCCCGCCCCGGCGCCGCGCGGTGTCCGTGGTCTTGACCAGCAGGCAGCGGTAGAACTGGCTCTTGCGGGCTTCGAGATGGGCGAAGGCCTCGCCCAGCCTGTCCGGCTCCACCACCAGGGCCTCGCGGGCACCGCCGAGCAGGCCCTCCAGGGCCGGGCCCCATTTCGGATCGGTGATCTCGGCGAGTTCGCAGATCGGCGTGGCGTCGATCCCGAGCCGGGCGAGCTCGTCGCGAAACCCCGCCGTGTCGGAGGACAGGCGCGCTCCGCTCGCCCGCCCTGTGCCGATCTCGGCCGAAAGGGCCTGCGCCTCCTTCTCCTGAGCCCGGGCGCGCAGGGCCATGTCTTCGGCGGCGGTGTCGAGGGGTGTCGCGATGTCGGGCAGGGCCGCGAGCATCTCGATCAACCCGCCGAGGGGGCCGTCGGAGCGCAGGGATTCCTCGGGGGGCGCCTCGCGGCGCAGGCCGGAGCGGGAACAGGCGGCCACGATCCGGGCGGCATCAGGGTCGATCCGCTGGATCTCGGAGAACAGGGTGTTAAGCTTGCCGGCCTCCTGGACCATCCCCACGAGGTCGGCGACGCGGGCCGAGAGATCGCGCTTGTCGCGCGCCAGCATGGCGAGGCCGGCATTGGAGGCGGCGAGCCGCCCCTCCCCCTGGCTCCCGGCGAGCATCGCCTTCTTGCCCGCGATCTCCCCGTCGATCTCGCGCACGAAGCCCTGGCTGGTGGCGACGCTCTCGCGGGCGATGCGCAGGCGCTCGGCGACCTCACCGAGTCTGGAGCGGGCGGTGGTGTAATCGAGGATGCGCCGGCGCAGGTCCGCGCCGGCGGCGCGCAGCTCGTCGAGGGCGGCCGACAGGCTGGCCTCGGCCCAGGTCTCGTAGCGCTTGAGGATGCGCCCGAGATGGGAGAGCCGGCGCTCCAGTTCCTCGATCGTCTCCAGCAGGCGGCGCCAATTCTCCACCGACTGGCGGATGCGGGCGACGTCGAGGGGTTCCGGCTCCAGCACGAAGGAGCGCACGAAGGCGGAGGAATCGAAAATCGGCTTGAACGCCACGGCGTTCGAGAAGGTGCGCAGGAAATGGCGCGGCTCGGGGCTCGGCGCGCCCTCGCGCATCAGCGCCAGCAATTCCGCCGTGAAGCGCTCGCCCGACGAGCGGAATTCCTCGAACCGGTCGGCCTGGATGCGCAGGTCCTTGGCGATCTCCGGCCACGGCGCGACGTAGCTGCCCTTCCCCGTCTCGCGGACGTAATCGGCGATCTCGAACCGGTGTCCCACCGCGATGAAGCGCGACAGCGTGGTCTCGCGGCTGTCCTCGGCGCGGGCCGCGAGAGCGAGCCCCACCGAGACGACGCGCCCGGTGGTCTCGTTCTCGAAGACCAGGACGATCAGGGTCTCGCAGGCCTCGCGGGTCGGGCGGCCGCCCTCGGCAGGGTCGCTGATCCAGCCGAGGCAGTAATCGCGCACCGTGCGGGCGCTGCGGCCGGAGGCGGAGGCGTTGAGCGCCAGACGGCTGGCATTGTTGCCGGCGAGCACCGTGCCGACGGCATCGAAGATCGTCGACTTGCCGGCCCCCGTCGGCCCCACCAGGGCAGCCGCCCCCCGGATCCTGATCTGCTCGCGGCGGATCAGGTACCAGTTGGAGAGAACGATGTCGGTGAGGCGATACACCGTGCGGGCGGCTCCGGAAGGGGCATGACGATGCCCGGCATGAACGCCGCCGACCGATGATGCAAGTCGGGCCTCCGATCCGCCCCGACCGTCACGCGATGGTGGGGACGATGCCGCCTTCCGCGCGCAGGGCCGCGCCGTTGGTGGCGGCCGAGAGGGGACTCGCCAGATAGGCCACCATCGCGGCGATCTCGTCGGGCTCGATCATGCGCTGGATCAGCGAGAGCGGCCGATGCATGCGGAAGAACTCCGCCTCCAGCACTTCCGGCGAGGCCGTCGGGTCGGAGGCGATGCTTCTCAGGAAATCGACGATGCCCTCCGACCGGGTCGGACCGGGCAGGACCGAATTCACGGTGACGCCGGTTCCCTTCGCCAGTTGGGCGAGGCCGCGCGCGATGGTGAGCTGCGCCGATTTCGTCACCGCGTAGTGCAGCATGTCGGGGGGTGGCAGCAGGCCCGATTCGCTGGAGATGAAGATGATCCGCCCCCAGTTCCGCTCGATCATCGGCTGAAAGTAGGTCCGGGCGAGGCGGGCACCGCTCACCACGTTTACGTCGAACATCCGGCGCCAATCCTCGTCCGTGATGTCGGCGAAGGCCTTCGATTCGTAGATGCCGAGGTTGTTCACCAGCATGTCCACATGCGGAACCTCGCGGGCGAGGATCGCCGCCCCCTCCTCGCTCGCCGCGTCGGCCAGAACGGCACGGACCGCGCCGGCGCCGGGCACCGCCCGGACGAGGGCGGCGGCCTCGTCGAGCTTGGCCTGCGAGCGGCCGGTGATCACGACATGCGCCCCTTCGCCCGCGAGGGTCCGGGCGATGGCGAGGCCGATCCCCGCCGTGGAGCCGGTGACGAGGGCGATTCTGTCCTTGAGCTTCAGATCCATGGGTCGATCCTCCGTTGCAGGGCGCGACGCCGCGCCTGTCATGGACCACAGGTGCGCCCGGCAGCGATTGATGAGAAGGACGCGATCGGGCACGACGATCGTGCATCGAAATCATGAATGGGGCTGCGATGGACAATCGTCTCGGCGAGATGGAAATGTTCGTGCAGGTGGCCCGAAGCGGGAGCTTCGCCGCAGCCGCCAAGGCGCTGCGGCAGACACCCTCCGCGGTGAGCCGGGCGGTGGCGCGGATCGAAGCGCGCATAGGCACGCGCCTGATCGTGCGCACCACGCGCTCGCTTCGCCTGACGCAGGAAGGGGAGGCCTATCTTCTCCGTGCCAGCGACGTCCTGGCCGAGGTCGATGCCATCGAGGGAAGCCTCGACCGCGGCTCGACCGAACCGAGCGGGCGCCTGCGGGTGAATGCATCGGTCCCGTTCGGGATGCATGTCCTGGTGCCGATGCTCCCGGCCTATCTCGCCGCCCATCCGCGCATGACCATCGATCTCACCCTGACCGACGAGGTGGTCGATCTCGTCGAGGCGCGCGCCGATGTGGCGATCCGGATCGGGCCGTTACGCGATACCCGTCTGCGGGCGAAGCGCCTGGGTTCCAGCCGGATGGTCGTCGTGGCGAGCCCCGGCTATCTGGCGGAGCACGGCGTCCCGCGCCATCCGGCGGAACTGGAGCGGCACAATTGCCTGAATTTCAGCTTCCGCCGCTCTCTCGATTCCTGGCCGTTCCAAGTGAACGGCGCGGTGGTCCATCGGCCGATCGCCGGCAATTTCTACGGCAGTTCCGGGGAGATCGTCCGGACCATGGCGATCGGCGGCGGGGGCATCGCCCGGCTGGCCCGATTCCATGTGAGTGCCGATCTCGCCGCGGGCGCCCTTCAGCCCCTGCTCGAATCGTTCAATCCCGGCGATGCCGAGGAGATCCACGCCCTCTATGCCGGCAGCGAGCGCCTGTCGCCGCGCCTGCGCAGCATCCTGGATTTCCTGGGCGAGCGGGCGACGTTCGGGGGCTGAGCCCGCAATCCCCGTGTTTCATGTGAAATCCCGGCCGGTCACGCCTCCGCGTCCTCTTCCATCCGAGCCGCTGCCCAGGCACGGACCTGCTCCATCCAGGCATCGGGCGAGAGGACGCCGACGCCCGGCAGCAGCATCAGCGGGGTGATCTTCTCGACCTTGTCGCGCTCACCGAGGCGCAGGGCCCCCTTGCGGGCGAAGAGGCGCAGGATCTCGGTGAGGCGCGCCTCCTCCGGCGCTTCGCTGCGCGCGGCGGTGCGGATCGATTCGGCGATGTCGTCGGTGGTGCATTCCACCACGCCGTCGGTGGTGACGCGGTGGTCGCGAAGCCCCTCCTCGTAGGCGAGGCGGAGGGCGAGGAGCACCAGGGTCTCGTCCTTGCGCAGGCGCTCGGCCTGCCCGTCATGGCGCACGCCGTCGGCCGGTACCCGCAGGAACACCATCTGGTCGCGGGGCGAGACCTCGAACCCGTAGCCGAGACAGGCGAAGTAGCTCTTGAAGAAGGGCGCGTAGTGCCGGGCGATCTCGTAGGAGCGACCGATGCCGGGCGTATCGGCATAGATGCACTGGCTCTTCAGAACGACCTGAAGCGCGCGGGTGAGATCGTCCTCGGAAGGCGCGCGCGCGCCGGGCAGCGGCGGCTCGTCGCCATCGACGATGGCGCGGAAGGCCTCGATCATACGGAGGATCAGGTCCGGTCGAGCGGGACACGGCGCCCCGTCATCGGCCCTCGTTAGCCGGATCGCGGCCGCGAGACAAAATTCGTTCCGTCACGCCGCCCGGGCGGGTGCGGATTTGGTGGGAGTGGCCTGAGTGGGAGACGCCTTGAACAGCGACAGGCATTCGGTGTCGCGATGCATGCTGAGGATCGAGGCGCGGTCGATGGACGGGTTCTCGCCCAGCACGCGCTGCACCTCCTCCACCACCTTGGCGTAGCGACCGGAATCGAAGTTCCGCTCCAGAGGACTGACGGCGATGTAGGTCTCGACAACGAGGACGCGCTCGGTCCGCTCCTTTCCCACCTCGACGGCGATCCAGGCGGACTTGATCAAGCATTTACCAGTGGTCATGGACGAACCTCCTCTCACTTCCCGCTTTCCGACGGGTATGCAAAGAGAATGATCCGACTTCGCGCTCCTGCCAAGGGCACGAACACTCTTGTGATCGCGTTCCGCATATCCTGAAGATTGTGCAGCGCAATCGAGCGGGACACCCGTTCACCGAAGCGAAACGATCCGGTCACGCTTCTCAGGTCGTCCTGCGGCGAAACCGGGCTTTCATCTCGATGATCCGCGCGGAGGACTGGCGAGCGTGCCGCCAGGCCGCCGGGAGACCGGCACGAGGGCGGAAGGCGATCGCTCCACCAGGAAATCGGGACAATCGAGCCAGCCATTGGAGACGCGGCCCTCCACGCGCGAGAGGCGGTAGCGGCTGTTGAGGAGCCCATCGAACAGCACGTCGATCTCGCGCAGACGCTGGAACACCACGAATTCGTCCACATCCGCCACGGCGATCTCCGAGCCGCGGATGGCAGGGCTCGTCCCGAGCTTGCGCTCGACGAAGGCGATGACCCGCTCCGGCGTGACCATCACTCGCTGGCGGAAGGCGTCCTTGGCCAGGATGAAGGCCTCGATCGCCGAGTCGAGGCGGATTTCCGGCAGCGGTTCGGACTGGATCGCCGCCCGCCTCATCCGGGGCGTGTAGAGATGCGGCTCGCCGATGGGCGGACGCATCAGCGAGACCTGGGCGGACGGGGCGGAGGCCGACCATTCGGCGGCGCCCACCGCCCGCAACGCCGCCGCCGCCCGCTCGATCCGGTCGGAATCGCGATGGTCCATGTAGCGCAGGGCAGCCGCGATCCGGCGCTCCAGCCGGGCCACGATGTCGGCGACGCTGTCGAGGTGGCGGTCCAGCCCTTCGAAGATCCACAAGATCTCGGCGAGGTCGCCGCGCACCGCCCGCTCGGCGAGAACGAGATCGGCGGCTCGTCCCTCGCGCAATCCGGCCTCGGCCAGTGCCCGGATGGTGAGGTCGTCACGCAGGGCGCGGCCGGCCTCACGGACGATGCCGGAGCGGAAGCGGAACGGGTTCAGGCGCGTGTGCAGCGTACGGTAGTCGCTCACGAGGTGCCGCGCCACGAACTCCTCGAAATAGAGCCGGAACGCCCTGCTCTGATCCTCCTCTCGCAGGATGCGCTCCTCGATCTTGCGCATGGAGCCGGCGAGGCTGCGCAGATGGCCGAGGAAGGCGCGCGAGGCCTTGGCCGCGTTGACCAGCGCCTCGGAACGGTCGGCCGGATTGGCCACCGCGCTCTCGAGACTGCCCAGCACCTCCAGCACCGCGCCGCCATAGGAGCGGGTCTCGCCGCGATCGATCCGCGCCAGTTCCTCGATGACGTGGCGGGCATCGGGGTCGAAATCGACCACCGGGACGTAGCGTTCGCGCCGTTCCACCAGCCAGCCGGCATCGAGGAGGCGCCGGTAGACCGCCGAGCGGCGCTCGATCGGATCGGCCGGCGTCGTGTCGTCGTCGGCGATCTCGCCCTGGGACCAGTCGGCCGAGAAATCACCGATGGAGGCGAGCACCTCGCTCTTGCGCAGGGGCTCCGTCGTCTCGGCGAAGACGCGCGCGTGCAGATGCAGCAGCAGGGCCGCATTGAAGGCCCGGCTCGGGGAAGCCAGCGGCTTGAACAGATCGTCGGGGAGGCGGGCGAAAAGCATGGCGGCGGGGCCGAGGACAGCCCGCCCCCCGTCGCAGAGTCAATCGGCGGGCCTCAAAGGCCTGTGCGCGGTGACGTCCAAGCAGGTTCGCGTCGGCACGCCAACGCTTCACGCTGCTTAGCTCCTATGTGTCGCAGGTTACCGACGCAAAACCGGTAACCACTTTTGCGAACCCTGCTTAGAGGCCCCGGCAACGCGTCTTGATGAGACCCGAGAAGTCCTTCTCCGAGGTCTGCACCTCGTTGAGCTTCTCGCCGCGCTCCGCTCCGGACAGGCAGCGGCCGTAGACGCTGGCGACCCGGCGCATTGTCTCCACATGCCGGCGCCAGACGCGGCAGCGGTTGGCATCGTCGCCATCGGCCTGTTCGAGTTGGTCGATGGCCTGCCGCTGCATCGAGTTGGCGACGAGCACGTCGCGCGCGCAGGCGACGTCGGCCCGGACCGGTGCCGCCCACAGGGTCAGTATCGCGGCCGCAGCGAGTGCCCGCCCCGCCATCGCGCTCTCGCGGATCATGCCGCCTCGGATTTCGTGGTCTGGGTCAGCAGGGCGTAGAGCGCGTTGGCGTCCCGCGCCGCACGGATGCGTTCGAGGACGCCCGGTTCGCGCAGGAGCCGCGCGACCTGGGCGAGCGCCTTGAGATGCTCGGCCCCCGCCCCTTCCGGAGCGAGCAGGAGGAAGGCGATATCGACGGGCTGGCCATCCAGCGATTCGAAATCCACCGGACGTTCCAGTCGAGCGACGAGACCGAACAGCCGGTCGAGCCCCGGGAGCTTGCCATGGGGAATCGCGACACCGTCTCCGATCCCCGTGGAGCCCAGGCGCTCGCGCTGGGACAGGGTCTCGAACACCTCGCGCTCGTCGAGCGCGGGCAGTTGGCGCACCGCATGGGCGCTCAATTCCTGGAGGATCTGCTTCTTTGCGCGCGCGCGCAGAGCGGTCACCACGGAATCCGGACTGAGGAATTCCAGAACTGGCATGGAAGGACAGTCGCCCCATCGGCGACGGCCAGACGGACGCCGCTCGTTTAAAATAGCGCTACGGATGCGTGGTTCCCACGCATCCCGAAACGGCCGATGGTCGGCAAACGGCCTTGCTGCGGTCTGGCATGCCGGTCTGCACCGGCCTTTCTCCGAAAAGGATGTCCTCTTCGGGCCGCTGCATCAGGCCGCCGCGTCCGGCGGGTCCACCCAACCGATCGCTCCGTCACTGCGGCGGTATACGACGTTGATGCGTCCGGTGCCAGCGTGAACGAACACGATGACCGGGGCGCCGGTGAGATCGAGGGCGGTCACCGCCTCGCTCACCGAGTGACGCTTCAGTGCCTTGGTGCTTTCGGCCACCACGGGAGGATGCGCCTCCTCCTGCCCCTCGTCCTCGAACTCGTCGCCGTCCAGCTCGCTCGGAGATTGGAACACCGCATAGGCGGCCTGGACTGTCGCCCCCTCATGCAGGGCGGCGCCGTGATCCTTGAGACGGTGCTTGTAGCGCTTCAGGCGCTTCTCGAGCTTGTCTGCGGTCTGCTCGAAACTCGAATGGGGGTCGTGCGACGCACCCGACGCTTCGAGGGTGAGACCAGAAACGAGATGGAGCACGCAATCCGTGCGGTAGGCCGTTCCATCCCGCCGAAGCGTCACATGCCCGGAGCAGGTGCCGTTCATGTGGCTGTCGAGATACTTCGACAAGGTTCCGGCCATTCGCTCTTCGACACGCCCACGAAGGGCTTCGCCGAGGTCCAGGCCATGGCCTGTGACACGCAATGACCCCATGTAACCTCCGGTTTTTTCGACGTTCGGCAGGCGAGTAAAGGAGCCTCGGGGGGAGAAGTCAACGGAATGACGAGCCGGCTCGTCATGGCGGATGACAAGGCGGGAGCACGTGACGCTTCCGGCAACGGGCAGGCGTCATCGTCGAGGGTCACGACTTTGTCCGCAGCGCGGACGCGCCATCGATCGACGGACGGCGAGGATTGGGGCTATCACGCCCCCATACCGAGATGCCCGCGTCAGCGGGCCTCGAAGAAGGGCGAGTCTGGGATGACGACCGCGGGCCTCCGCGATCTTCAGCGGGCGTAGGCGAAATGCTCGCGGCGGCGCTCGATCGACGAAGGGATGCGCAGCGATTCCCGGTACTTGGCCACCGTGCGCCGGGCGATGTCGATGCCTTCGTCGCGCAGGCGCTGGACCAGGGCGTCGTCCGAGAGCACGTCGCCGGTCGCCTCGCCGTCGACGAGCTGCTTGATCCGGTGGCGCACGGCCTCGGAGGAATGCGAGGCGGTGCCGGCCGCGCCCGGAATGGCGGCGGTGAAGAAGTACTTCATCTCCAGGGTGCCGCGGCTGGTGCCGATCGACTTGTTGGAGGTGACCCGCGACACGGTGGATTCGTGCATGCCGATCGCCTCGGCCACGGTCTTGAGGTTGAGGGGGCGCAGATGGGCGACCCCGTTCACGAAGAACCCGTCCTGCTGGCGCACGATCTCGGAGGCGACCTTCAGAATGGTACGCGCCCGCTGCTCCAGGCTCCGGGTGAGCCAGTTAGCGGTCTGCAGGCATTCGGACAGGAAGGCCTTGTCGCCCTCGGCCGCCGCGCCGCGCGAGACGCGGGCATAGTAGCTCTGGTTCACCAGCACCCGCGGCAGCGCCTCGGCGTTGAGCTCGACCAGCCAGGAGCCGTCGGAGGCCGCCCGCACGAACACGTCCGGGATCAGCACCTCCACGGCCCGCGACCCGAAGGCCCGGCCGGGCTTCGGGTCGAGGCGGCGCAGTTCGGCCAGCATGTCGACGAGATCCTCGTCGTCGACGCCGCAGAGACGGCGCAGGCTCGGGAAGTCGCGCTTGGCCACGAGGTCGAGGCGGGAGACCAGCGCCTGCATCGCCGGATCGAACCGGTCTCGCTCGCGCAGCTGCAGGCTCAGGCATTCGGCGAGATCGCGGGCGGCGATGCCGGGCGGATCGAAGGTCTGGATCAGCTTGAGCACCCGCGCCACCGAATCGAGGCTGGCGCCGAGGCGCTCGGCCACCTCGTCGATGGATTCGCGCATGTAGCCGGCATCGTCCACCGCATCGATGAGGAAGCCGGCGATCAGCCGGTCGGTGGGGTCGCGGGTGGCGAGGTCGAGCTGCGCGCTGAGATGCTCGCGCAGGGACACTTCGGAGGTCAGGGTCGCCTCGAAATCGGGCGCCTCGCCATCGAAGCTTCCGCCGGTATTGCCGTAGGGCGCCGGCGTCAGGGTGAGCATGTCGCCCGAGGCCGCCTCGCGGGCATGGCTCGGATTCTCGTCGGAGAAGACGTTGTCGAGGCGGGTATCGAGCACGCTCTCCATCTCGGCGCTGCTGGCCGTGAGCTCGGTCGACATCCAGTTGTCCGGCTCGCCGGATTCGAAGTCGCCGTCCCCGTCGCCCGAGGCTTCCGGCGCCGTCGGCGCGACCTCGCGGTCGCTCTCGGCCTCTCCTTCGATGCGCTCCAAGAGCGGATTGCGCTCCAGTTCGGCATCCACATAGGCGGCGAGATCGAGTTGAGAGAGCTGAAGGAGCTTGATCGCCTGAAGAAGCTGTGGCGTCATCACCAGGGCTTGGCCCTGACGCATCTCAAGCCGCTGCAGCAAACTCATGGTGTCGCCCCGACGCCTTCAGGTGAGCCCAGCCGGAGGAACGCGCGGAAGCCCGGCGTCGACCGGCATGAATGTTGCTTCTTTTTCTCTTCACACAGGTCTATCGCCATCTCGCGCCGACGTCAAAGCGCGATGTGGACGATCCCGCCGATCTTGCCGCAACGCAACATCGCCCGTGACGCCACGTCGAGCGTCCCAACCCGTACGATTTCGGGCAAATCCTTCAGACCAAAGAGAAAATATTTTTCCTCCACTTGGTCGGCGCCGTGGATGCGTGGATCAATATGCACAAAACGCATGCAGATCAGGCGAGGCATGAAGTTTGACGACAAATTAGGCAGTGGATGAATCGACGCGCGATCGCGTCCTGGCCCAGTGCGACCTTGGAGAATTCAGAACCAAGAGGGAATGAGCCGGTACGCGCCTCCCAGAGGCGAGTGATCCGGAGATACGGATCATGAGAGCCGGCCGATCATCGGCAGTCCCGGTTTATACCGCCCCCCGGCCGAAGGCTCAGAGGCGGAAATCCTCGCCGAGATAGAGCCGCCGCGCATCCTCGTTGGCGACGATCTCGTCCGGCGTCCCCTCGGTGAGGATCCGGCCGGAATGGGCGATATAGGCGCGGTCGATCAGGCCCAGCGTTTCGCGCACGTTGTGATCGGTGATGAGCACGCCGATGCCGCGCTGCTTGAGGTGCTTCACCAGATCCTGGATGTCGCCCACCGCGATCGGATCGATGCCGGCGAAGGGTTCGTCGAGCAGCATGAAGCTCGGCGATGTCGCCAGGGCGCGGGCGATCTCGCAACGGCGGCGCTCGCCCCCCGAGAGCGCGATCGACGGCGCCTTGCGCAGGCGCGCGATGTCGAATTCCTCGAGGAGCGAATCGAGCTTGCGCTCGCGCTCCTTGCGGTCGGGCTCGACCACTTCGAGCACGGCGCGGATGTTGTCCTCCACCGACAGGCCGCGGAAGATCGAGGCTTCCTGCGGCAGGTAGCCGATGCCGAGGCGCGCCCGCTGATACATCGGCAGGTGGGTGATCGGCAGGCCGTCGAGACTGATCGAGCCGCGATCGGCGGAGACGAGACCGGTGATCATGTAGAAGATCGTGGTCTTTCCCGCGCCGTTGGGGCCGAGCAGGCCCACGGCCTCGCCGTTGCGCACGGTCAATCCGGCCTCGTGCACCACGGTGCGCGCCCCGTAACTCTTGCGCAGGCCTTCCACGTGAAGGATGCCGGGACCGCCGCCATTCCCGGACAGGCCGGACTCGCCGGCGGCCGTCTTCCTCTTTCCACGGCCGAACAGGCGCGACAGGAAGGATGGCGCGGGCGCGGCTGCCACAGGGGCAGCATGGGAGACGGCTTGCGGGGCGGACCTGGCGATCCGCGGGCCGATCGGGTCAGGCGTCGAGGGTGACACCGGCAGAGCGGAGGTCAATTGGCCTGCGCTCTCGGCTTCGCGGCGGGCTTGTCCGCATTGGCTTCGGAGGGCTTGGGCGCAGGCTTCGCAGCGACGCCGGCCGGCTGGGCACAGCCCTTGGCGCCCCCTTTCGGTGCATCCTCCTTCTGCGGCACGAACATCGCCGAGACGCGTCCGCCGGCCACCGGGTCCATGTTCGCCCGTCCGGTATTCATGTCGTAGACGAGGCGGCTGCCGCGGGTGACGTTCTGGCACTGGCTCAGCACGACGTTGCCGGTGAGCACGACGCGCTTGGCCTCCTGGTCGAACACGGCATTGTCGCCGGTGGCGACCTGGTCGTTCTGCACCACCGTCACGGGGCCGGCGCATTCCACCTTCTGGATGCCGTTCTCGGCCATGCCGGCGGGCGACTTACCGGCCGCATCCGCAGCGGGCGCGGAGGCGCCCGGCTTGGCGTCCTTGCCGCGTTTGTAATGCACCGTCATCGTCGAGCAGCGGATGGTGCTGTCGCCCTGCACGGCCACGACGTTGCCGGCGAAGATCGCCTTGTTCTCGCGGTCGAACACGTCGAGCCGGTCGGCATCGATCTTCACGGGCTCCTTGCCGCCGCTCGCGCCGAAGGCGCCTCCGGGCGCGGAGGGCTTGGTCGCCTTCGCGGCGGCAGCGGGGGCCGTCCCGGACGGCACCTGCGCGACCGCGCTCCCGGCCGCCAGGAGACCGCAGATCGCGAATGGACCGCAGATCGCGAGGGCGGAGAACGGCGCCGAGCGGCTCACCGGCGTGGCTCCCCGTCCTGCGGTTCGGCAGCGGAGGTGAGGATGCGCGGAGCCTTCACGTCGGGCTTGATCTCGGCCGGCTTGATCTCGGCCGTCTGGGCCTCGGCCTTGTCCGCCCCGTGGAAGAGCGCATGAACGTTGCCGATGAAGGAGATGACCCGGCCATTGTCGACCATGTCGAGACTGTCGGAGACCACCGTCCCGGTGGGCAGCGTCACGGCCACCGGCTGATCGGATTTCACGGTCCCGGCCTTGAAGTCGACGGCGGCGGTCTGGAGGCGAATCTCCTCGCCCTTGTCGGTCCACAACTTGATGTCGCGTTCGAGACCGAGGGTCTCGCGCGCCGAATCGAACAGGCCGGCAGCGGCTTCGAGATGGGCGAGGCCGCCCGAATCGTCGGTGACGAGATGGCCCTTCATGGCCTGGAGCTCGATCAGCGTCGGCTTGCGCACGTCCTGGAACGCGGCGGTGGCGATGACCTCGTAGCCCCGGTCGCCCTTCCGGAAGCCGGAGAGACGCGGGTTCTCCATCTTCACCTTGGTGCCCGACAGCGTCACCGGACCCATGGTCACGGCGGGCAGGACGGTGCCGAACGGGTTGAACAGCGTCCCGACGAGGAGGGCGACGATCGCCGCACCGGCCGAGAGCGGAATGAGACGGCGCAGGTAGCGCACCTGCGTGCTGTGGTTGCGCGCCCGCGCATGGGCGCGGTCACGGCGCGTATCGGCTCCCGATACCGTCGTCCCTGTCGCGTGGATGGCGTCGACCCCGTGCATGGTGATGTTCCGAGCCGCTCCGCCTGACCGATCCGGCATGGCACCGGCATGCCACGTCCCGCGATAGGCCCAATCCTGCAAGTCATGTGCTGGGCCGTGCTAGGCGCCATCAGCCATGGTCCAGCGCCGGATGCGCGCAGCCGATGGCGAAGTTGTGGCCGCACCACAACCTTATGGGCGGAGCATTGAGGAATCATCAACCGGCCGCGGCCGGAGGACTACGATCCATGTGCGGCGCCGCACTGTCATCGCCCGGTCACCGCCCGCGCGGCGGGGGCTTCATCAGGTATGGGCGAAGATGTCGGTCTCGGCCCAGCCTTCGAGATCGAGCAGGGAGCGGGTCGGCAGGAAGTCGAAACAGCTCTGCGCGAGCCCGGTACGGCCCTCGCGGGCGAGCATCGCATCGAGCCGGGCGCGCGCCGCATGGAGATGCAGCACGTCGGAGGCTGCGTATTCCACCTGCGCCTGGCTCAGGCTGTCTGCGCCCCAATCCGAGGATTGCTGCTGCTTCGAGAGGTCGACGCCCACGAGTTCGCGGACCACGTCTTTGAGGCCATGCCGGTCCGTATAGGTGCGGGCGAGCTTGGAGGCGACCTTGGTGCAATAGACCGGAGCCGGCATCACACCCAACGCCTTGAAGAGCACGGCGAGATCGAACCGGGCGAAATGGAAGATCTTCGTCACCGCCGGATCGCCCAGGACGCGCTTGAGCACCTCGGGCGGGGCCGAGCCGGGAAGGATCTGCACCACGTCGGCACTGCCGTCGCCGCGCGAGATCTGGACGACGCAGAGCCTGTCCCGGTGCGGATTGAGTCCCAGCGTCTCCGTATCGATGGCGATGGCGGCGCCCGGCACGTAATCGGCGGGGAGATCGCCGCGGTGGACGCGGATGACGGGCTGGGGAGGCATCGGGGCTGTGTCTTCTGGGCATGGACCCCTGGCATGAAACCAAGGGTGCCGGCCGCGTAACACCGCGCCTCCCGGCGAACAACCCGGCGCCAGGATCGGGGCCGGGCCGTTCTGGCGGGACGACTATTTCTGCTTGGCGATGATCTTGTCCTTGATCCCGTCATAGACGCCCTGGGTGAGGATCTTCTTCGACACGAGCTGATCCTTGCCGTGATAGGGGCGGCCCTTGACGATCGCGGCCGAGCGCGCCGCACCGATGCCGGGAAGAGCCTCCAGTTCCGCGGGCGAAGCGCTGTTGAGATCGATGAGATCGGTCTTGGCCGCCGGTGCCGCGGGCGTGGCCGCAGGAGCGGCCGCGGGGGTGGTCGGCTTGTCCATTGAGGGCTTGGCCGGCGCGGTGGGTGCCGTCGGAGCCTTCGGTGCGGGGGTGGCGGGGCTCGGTGCCTGGGCAAGAGCGGGAGCGGATGCGAGGCAGGTGAGCACGGCCAGGGTGCGCAGCAAGGATGTGGTCATGCGAGATGAAGTCACGGCAATCTCCCGGGAAGCGGCGGCGCAGTCTTCGATCAGGCGTCACCTGTATTGGCAGGTAGGGCACCGCGGTTGAACCGGCGCTTAACGCGGCTTCACAGCCTCGCGAGCCCCGTCGCGTTCAAATCCCTCAGGTGCACCGGCCTCCGCACAGATCCGGCCTCGGAAGTTCGGCTTCGGACGGCTCTAGCCAGACGGCCGATCTGCAGCTATACACCCGCCATCGAATCTCCGTTTGAACACGGTGCCGAGGTTGCCTCTTCCCTTTTGGGGTGGCGCCCGAGCACCCTTTTTGCCGTAGTAGGACTACCCCCATGGCCGTTCCGAAGCGAAAGACCTCCCCCTCGCGGCGCGGCATGCGCCGGTCCGCCGACGCCCTCAAGGCACCGACCTATGTCGCCGACAAGGATTCGGGCGAGCTGCGTCGTCCTCACCACATCGATCTGAAGACCGGCATGTATCGTGGCCGTCAGGTCCTCAAAGTGAAGTCGGCCGAGGCCTGATCTCCTTCCATCTACGTCCCGGTGAGAATCGGGACGACGCGATGCCGCTGAGAACCGCCTTCGGGCGGTTTTTTGCGTTCTGTCTTCCCGTGGATCAGGCCCGTCGCCTGCTCGGCCCCGCTCGGGTCGTCTCGCCGTAATGCGCGGTGGCCGAGCGCATGCGCTCGGCGCGGGAGGCGCGCATGGCCGGGTCGGAACTGATCAGGAGCTGGGTGAGGAACTCGGCTCTCGGCCTGCCATAGGCAATGGCCGCCTTGCGGCCGACCGGATCGCTCCCCTCGATGACCACGAGCGTCCGCGCCGCCTCGCGATCCCCTTCGGGACCCGTTCGTGCCGTTTCCGGACGATCATCCGTGCCGGTTCGAGCCATGCCGCCTCTCCGCCTTCGATCGGCCGGGAAAGGCGCAAGGGTTGGGCCGTCGTTAACGGTTCGTCAACACTTTCTCAGGGCGTCCGGCAAAACGGGGCTCGCCCAGCACGGTCTACTTCTTGGCGAGGTCTTCCAGGCGGTTGCGCATTTCGGCCATCTGGCGCTTCAGCTCGTCGAGGTCGGTATCGGGCGCAGGTGCGGACACCGCCGGCTGGGGCGGGTTCGGCGCCGGTGCGGAGGTCTTCATGCCGGAGAGGGGGCCGGTGCCGAAGGTCGTGAACATCTTCATGGCATCGCCGAAGAAGCTCATATTGGCGCGGACCTGCTCCTCCATGGCGTGCTGGAACACAGAAGGTGCGAAGCTCTGGGTCATCTTCTCGCGCAGACCGTCCTGGTCGCGGGCGAAGTTCGCCATCGAGAATTCGAGGAAGCTCGGGACCATCGTCCGCATGCTGTCGCCGTAGAAGCGGATGAGCTGGCGCAGGAAGGCCACCGGCAGCAGGTTGTCCTCGCCGGCCTTGTTCTCCTGCTCGAAGATGATCTGCGTGAGCACGGAGCGGGTGATGTCGTCGCCCGAGCGGGCGTCGTAGACGAGAAAGTCCTCTCCGTTCTGCACCATCGTCGAGAGGTCCTCGAGCGTGACGTAGGTCGAAGTTCCCGTATGGTAGAGCCGCCGGTTCGCGTATTTCTTGATGACGGTCTGCTGAGACTTACCGTTATCCGCCATCCTCGTGGCCTTTCCCGACACATTCATTCCAGCGCCCAATCCCTTCGAGGCCCGATGCGCCGTCCGGGTATCATTACATCACCGCGCGTGGGCGGACCTTAAGGCTTTCGTCCGCTGACGAAAACAGCAATTTGACCCCGATCCCCGCAGAATAGTGCCAACTGGCGCCCCGCCGACCCGGTGACAAACGTCGGCGGGCCACGCACCTGCCTCCCGAGCGCGCTTGACTTCACCCATCCCAGCGCTTTCATCGCCTGAGTTGGCCTCAAGCGCGCATGCCCATCGGAGGGCTTCAACGTCGCGCCGGCCCTCAAGAGGAGAACGTCAATGGCAGCGGAAGACATCGTCATCGTCGGCGCGGCGCGAACCGCAGTGGGATCTTTCGGAGGTGTCTTCAACACCGTGCCGGCCCATGAACTCGGCGCCGTGGCGATCAAGGCCGCCCTGGAACGCGCCGGCGTCTCTCCCGACGACGTGGACGAGGTGATCTTCGGCCAGGTGCTCACCGCCGGCGCCGGCCAGAACCCGGCCCGCCAGGCCGCCATCAAGGCCGGCATTCCAGAGAAGGCCACCGCCTGGGGCGTCAATCAGGTCTGCGGCTCGGGCCTTCGCACCGTGGCTCTGGGCATGCAGCAGATCGCCAACGGCGACGCCACCGTGATCGTGGCCGGCGGCCAGGAATCGATGTCGCTCTCCCCCCACGCGCAGTACCTGCGCGGCGGCCAGAAGATGGGCGACGTGAAGCTCGTCGACACCATGATCAAGGACGGCCTGTGGGACGCCTTCAATGGCTACCACATGGGCACCACCGCCGAGAACGTGGCGCAGGCGTTCCAGCTGACCCGCGAGCAGCAGGACGAATTCGCGACGAAGTCGCAGAACAAGGCCGAAGCCGCCCGCAAGGAAGGCCGCTTCAAGGACGAGATCGTGGCCGTCACCGTTCCGGGCCGCAAGGGCGACACCATCGTCGACACCGACGAATACATCCGTGACGGCGCCACCATCGAGGCGATGGCCAAGTTGAAGCCCGCCTTCTCGAAGGACGGCACCGTGACGGCCGCCAACGCCTCGGGCCTCAATGACGGCGCCGCCGCCCTCGTGCTGATGTCGGCCTCCGAGGCCGAGCGTCGCGGCATCACCCCGCTCGCCCGGATCGTGTCCTGGGCCACCGCCGGCGTCGACCCGAAGGTGATGGGTACCGGCCCGATCCCCGCTTCGCGCAAGGCGCTGGAGAAGGCCGGCTGGAAGCCGTCCGACCTGGACCTGATCGAAGCCAACGAGGCCTTCGCCGCACAGGCGCTGGCCGTGAACAAGGACATGGGCTGGGACACCGACAAGGTGAACGTGAATGGCGGCGCCATCGCCATCGGCCACCCGATCGGCGCCTCCGGCGCCCGCGTCCTCGTCACCCTGCTGCACGAGCTGAAGCGTCGCGATGCCAAGAAGGGTCTCGCCACCCTCTGCATCGGCGGCGGCATGGGCGTCGCCCTCTGCGTCGAGCGCGTCTGAACTCAGCCGGGCCGATTGAATACAGTATAATTTCCTGCGTTCGTGACAGTCCCTCGAGGAAGTCCTCAAACACTGGGGACATCCTCTTGGAGAATTCTTGAAGGCGCAGCAAATTTAAATGGCATGGGCGGCCCGGGCCGATTGGGTTAAGTCCGCCCGCACTGAAAATCTGCAAGAAATTGCATCGCGCAAGCGATCGAACGTCAAAGAAAAATGGAGGAAGCCATGGCTCAGGAACGCGTTGCCCTCGTCACGGGCGGAACGCGCGGCATCGGTGCCGCGATCTCGCAGGGCCTCAAGGCCAAGGGCTACAAGGTCGCCGCCAATTACGGCGGCAACGACGAGGCGGCCAACGCCTTCAAGGCAGAGACCGGAATCCCGGTCTTCAAGTTCGACGTCGGCGATGCCGCCGCCTGCGAGGCCGGCATCAAGGCCGTCGAGGCCGAGGTCGGCCCCATCGACGTCCTCGTGAACAATGCCGGCATCACCCGCGACGGCGCATTCCACAAGATGACCTTCGAGAAGTGGCAGGCGGTCATCAAGACCAACCTCGACTCGATGTTCACCTGCACCCGCCCGGTGATCGAGGGCATGCGCTCGCGCGGCTTCGGCCGCATCATCCTGATCTCGTCGATCAACGGCCAGAAGGGCCAGGCCGGCCAGACCAACTATTCGGCCGCCAAGGCCGGCGTCATCGGCTTCGCCAAGGCACTGGCCCAGGAGAGCGCCTCGAAGGGCATCACCGTCAACGTGATCGCACCGGGCTACATCGCCACCGACATGGTGATGGCCGTGGCCGAGGACATCCGCAACAAGATCATCTCGACGATCCCCGTGGGCCGCCTCGGCGAGGCCGAGGAGATCGCCCGCGCGGTGGAATACCTCGCCGCCGAGGATTCGGGCTTCATCACCGGCTCGACCCTGACGATCAACGGCGCCCAGTACATCGCCTGACGCCTCACGGCATCGACGAGAAAAAGGCCTGCCCTGGCGACGGGGCAGGCCTCCTTTATTCTACGAAGCTTTCTTCAGGGAGCCTTGGGCGCCGCGGCCGGAGTGGCGGCGTCTGTGCGCTCGATCTTGGCGCCCTCGCGCAGCTTCAGGATCAGGTCCTGCTGCGATTTGCGGGTGAGGTACTGGTCGACCTGGTCCTTCATCTCGGCGAAGGTCGGCACCGGCTTGGTGCGCTTCTCCTCGACCTTGATGACGTGCCAGCCGAACTGCGTCTTGATCGGGTCGGAGACCTGGCCGACCGGCAGCTTGAAGGCGGCCTCGGCGAAGGGGGCGACCATGCGCTCCTTGGTGAACCAGCCGAGATCGCCGCCCTCGGCCTTCGAGCCCGGATCCTTCGAGGTCTCGGCAGCGATCTTCGAGAAATCCTCGCCGCCCTTGATCCGGGCGGAGATCTTCTTGGCCTCCTCCTCGTTGTCCACGAGGATGTGACGGGCATGGACCTCCTCCTCCGGCTTCATCGCCGTGACGGTCTGGTCGTAGAGGGCCTTGGCCGCCTCCGGCGTCACCGCCTTCTTGGCTTCGCGCTCCAGATACTCGTCGAGGAGGAGCTTGCTCTTGAAATAGGCGAGCTTGCGCTGGAAGTCGGGCGAATCGCCGACCTTGGCCGCCTCCGCCGCCTGGGCGCCGACCTTGAGATCGACCATGTAATCGATGAGCAGGTTCTTCTTCTGCGCCTCGTCGACGCCGGGCAGCGACAGGGCCGGGTCCTCCGCCGCGATGGCGAGGTCACCCGCGGTCACCGGCGCGCCGTTCACCTTGGCCACCACCGTCTCGGGCGGAAGCGGGGCGGCGGCGGGTGCGGGAGCCGCGGCCGGTGCCGGCGGCGTCTGCGCAAGGGCCCGCAGCGGCAGCGCGACGGAGGCGAGCGGCAAGGCAAGGGCCAGCGCCACGGCGCCCGAGCGCCGGAGAAGGTGAGGCGTCGTCATCAATGGGTGTTCCTCGAATAGCAGGGTGCCACGCCCTCGCGGCTCTGTCCGGCCGGGTTGGGGACATGGCAGGAGACATGGCAACAGCAGGCGGCAGGACGCCGCGGAGATCTGTGGGTGAGAGGTGGCGCGGGCAAGGGCCGAAGGCAAGCGCGGTCGAGGTTTGAGAAGAATCCGCTCGATCACGATAAAGCGGCCTTAAGCCCGAACCGCGTATCGTCGAGGGACTCGCCGATCGTTCAGAGCATTCGGATGGCGAGGACGCGTACGGAGAATGGCATGCGAACCTGGCTCATCATCGCTGCGGCCGCCCTGGCCCTGTCCGGAACGGTCACGACCGCGGAGGCCCGCTTCCGGGGCGGGCGATCCGTCCACGCGACCCGTCCGGCGCCGTCCGTGACGCCGGCCAGATCGGCCGCCCTGGGCGTCGGGATCGGGGCTGCCCTTCCTGTCCGCTCCGTCAGGGGGGCGACGGCCGGCGATCCCGAACCGGGCAGGCCCGTGACCCTGCGGCCGATCCTTCCCGTGACCGCGCCGGCGCCCGCACCGGTGCGGGAGGTCCGCACTGCCGCGGCATGGTGCTCCGACAAGCGCGTCGTCGGCTCCGGCGCGGGCTTCTGCGAGATCAACTGACGCCCGACGTTTCCGTCGGATCGAGACCGATTCGCCCGCCCTTCGCGAGAAGGCGCGGGCTTTTCTTCGCCGTTCCGGAAGACTTCGCCTCCCCTGCGCGGAGAGGGCGCCGCGGGGGCCGCGGCAAAGCCCGGCGCGACCGCATTGCGGGGCTGCCCTTTCGGATGCGTCCTGCAATATTTACCTCTATAAGCCCGCCCAACACATTCTTCCGATATCTCGCTTCAGATATCTCGACCGCAGGTTCACGATGCTCGGCGCCCTCGCTAAGAAGATTTTCGGCTCGTCCAACGACCGCCGCGTCAAGGGCTATCGCCCGCGCATTGCCGAGATCAACGCTCTGGAACCGGAGATCGCCGCGCTGTCGGACGAGGCCCTGCGCGCTCGGACCGACATGCTGAAGGCCGAACTCGCCGCCGGCAAGAGCCTCGACGATATCCTCGTGCCCGCCTTCGCCACCGTGCGGGAGGGCGCCAAGCGCGCCCTCGGCCAGCGCCATTTCGACGTGCAGCTCATCGGCGGCATGGTGCTGCACGAGAGCGGCATCGCCGAGATGCGCACCGGCGAGGGCAAGACCCTGGTGGCGACGCTGCCGGTCTACCTCAACGCCCTGTCGGGCCTCGGCGTGCACGTGGTGACCGTGAACGACTACCTCGCCTCGCGCGACGCCGAGTGGATGGGCCGGGTGTACCGCTTCCTCGGCCTCACCGTCGGGACCATCGTGCATGGGCTCGACGACGAGCAGCGCAGGGAGGCCTATGCCTGCGACATCACCTACGGCACCAACAACGAGTTCGGCTTCGACTACCTGCGCGACAACATGAAGTACGAGCTCGGCCAGCTCTCGCAGCGCGGGCACAATTACGCGATCGTCGACGAGGTCGATTCGATCCTGATCGACGAGGCGCGCACACCGCTGATCATTTCCGGCCCGGTGGACGACCGCTCGGAGCTCTACGTCTCCGTCGACGCGCTGATGCCCCATCTCGAAAAGGAGCATTACGACCTCGACGAGAAGCAGCGCTCGGTCTCGCTCACCGAGAGCGGCAACGAGTTCATCGAGGACCTGCTGCGCGGTGCCGACCTCCTGAAGGAGGGCGACCTCTACGACGCGCACAATGTCAGCCTCGTCCATCACGTGAACCAGGCGCTGCGCGCCCACACCCTGTTCACCCTGGACAAGGACTACATCGTCAAGAACGACGAGGTGGTGATCATCGACGAGTTCACCGGCCGCATGATGCAGGGAAGACGCTACTCTGAAGGCCTGCACCAGGCCCTGGAGGCCAAGGAGCGGGTGACGATCCAGCCCGAGAACCAGACGCTGGCCTCGATCACCTTCCAGAACTTCTTCCGCCTCTATTCGAAGCTCGCCGGCATGACCGGAACCGCCTCCACCGAGGCCGACGAGTTCGCCGAGATCTACAAGCTCGAAGTCGTCGATATCCCGACCAACAAGGAGGTCGAGCGCGTCGACGAGGACGACGAGGTCTACCGGACGGTGGGCGAGAAGTACGACGGCATCATCGCCGAGATCGAGAAGGCGCATGCGCGCCACCAGCCGATCCTGGTCGGCACCGGCTCCATCGAGAAGTCGCAGCATCTCGCCGAGATGCTGGTGAAGGCCGGCTTCAAGCAGCTCGACTATTCCGACCTGAACGCGCTGACCGACGTCTACGCCGCCGCCCGCGAAGGAAGGGTGACGAAGACCTTCGCCGTGCTCAACGCCCGCTTCCACGAGCAGGAGGCGTATATCGTGGCCGAGGCCGGCGTGCCGGGCGCCATCACCATCGCCACCAACATGGCCGGGCGCGGCACCGACATCAAGCTCGGCGGCAATCTCGAGATGCGCCTGGAGAAGGAGCTCGCGGGCCTGCCCGAGGGCGCGGAGCGGGACGCGAAGGCGGCCGCGATCAAGGCCGAGATCGAGGCGAACCGGGCCAAGGTGCTGGCCTCGGGCGAGCCGGCCGACCCTGAGGCGGGCCGCAAGAAGGCTCTGCCCGGTGGCCTCTACATCATCGGCACCGAACGCCACGAATCGCGGCGCATCGACAACCAGCTGCGCGGCCGTTCCGGCCGCCAGGGCGATCCCGGCCGGTCGAAATTCTACCTGTCGCTCCAGGACGACCTGATGCGGATCTTCGGCTCCGACCGCATGGACGGGATGCTGACCCGCCTCGGCCTGGAGAAGGGCGAGGCGATCATCCACCCCTGGATCAACAAGGCCATCGAGAAGGCGCAGCAGAAGGTCGAGGCGCGCAACTTCGACATGCGCAAGAACGTGCTGAAATACGACAACGTCATGAACGACCAGCGAAAGGTCGTGTTCGAGCAGCGCCGCGACTTCATGGGCCAGGACAGCGTGCGCGACACGGTGGACGAGATGCGCCACGGCGTCGTCGACGATCTCGTGGCGGTCCACGTCCCCGAGAACGCCTATGCCGAGCAATGGGACATCGAGGGCCTGCGCCTGCGCGTCGCCGAAGTGCTGAACCTCGACGTGCCGGTGGAGGATTGGGCCAAGGAGGAGGGCATCGCCGACGAGGAGATGCGCGACCGCCTGCGCACCGCCTCCGACGAGGCCTACGCCGCCCGCACCGAGCAGAACACCCCGCAGGTGATGACCTATGTCGAGAAGCAGGTCCTGCTGCAGACCCTCGACCATCTCTGGCGCGAGCATCTCGTCACCCTCGATCACCTGCGCCAGGTGATCGGCTGGCGCGGTTTCGCCCAGCGCGACCCTCTCAACGAGTACAAGTCCGAGGCGTTCGAGCTGTTCAACGGCCTCGTCGGCGCCCTGCGTGAGCAGGTGACCCAGCAGCTCGCCCGTATCGAGATCATGTATCAGGAGCCGGAAGCGCAGGGGGCGAACCCGTTCGCGACCCCGGAACTGCCGTCCATGTTCGCCCAGCATCTCGACCCCGTCACGGGCGAGAACGAGATGGACTTCTCCGATCGCGGCACGGGCAGCACCGGGGGCGGCGGACCGGCCTACGGCTATGCCGCGCAGGCGATGTCGACGGATGCCGCCGTGATCGAGCGCGACCCGAACGACGCGACCACCTGGGGCCGCGTCGGGCGCAACGAGCCCTGTCCCTGTGGCTCGGGCAAGAAGTTCAAGCACTGCCACGGCACCCTGACGGCCTGAGACCGACAAACCGATGCGGTGTGGCTCCGCCGCATCGGTTCACCATCAAGTCGCTGACGCGACATCGCCTTTTCCGGGCGTCGCAGCGCCGGCCGTGAGGTGGTGCGCCGGGTAGGGCTCCGCTTCATGGCCACCGGTCTCCCAAAGAAACCACATTTCCCGCCGAGCTAGACCGTCCAGAAAACAGACGGGAGCGAGACGGCATGGGGTATCCCCGATCGGCGACGACGGGACTTTACGGAGTCCTGCTGATGACGACGATGGGCCTCGGTGCCTGCAACTCCCCCACCACGACCGGTTCGCTCGGCGGCCCCGGGCTCGCCGCAAAGCCCATGGCGGTGAGCGACGCGGAGCGCGACTGCCTCGGCCGCGCCATGTATTTCGAATCGAACCGCAGTGACTCTGAAGGCCTGCTCGCGGTCGGCACGGTGGTGATGAACCGCCTCGAAGCGGCGGCCTTCCCGAATGGCGGCATCTGCGCCGTGGTCGGCCAGCCCCGCCAGTTCGCCGCCGGGGTACTCTCCAAGCCGATGGCGGAGAAGGACCTGACGAAGGTCGCGGACGCCGCCGACGCGGTCCTGGCCGGCCAGCGTCACCCGAAGGTCGGGAGGGCGATGTACTTCCACACCGCCGGACGCACGTTCCACTACAACAACATGCATTACGTGGCGGTGGCCGGCGGCAACGCCTTCTACGAGAAGCGCAAGCCCGGAGCCGCCGAGCAGGCGCCGCCGACCGCCCTGGCTTTCGCCGCGACGCCGGTCGCTCCCGCGGCCGAGGCCTCACCGGCCGCCTCCGTTCAGGTCGCCACGAACCCTGCCGCCGTCGAGGTTTCAGCGGCCGCGCTGCCGGCCGCAGTTCCCGACGCGGCGGGGGCCGCTACCATGGTGGCGGCTCCGGCTCGGGCGGCACCGGCGCAGGCGAGCGTGACCCCGCCGGCATCGTCCAGCCATGCGGCGCACATCAAGGCCGCAGCGAAACCTGCGGCGAGAGTACGGGTCGCGCACGGCCAAGCCTCGTCGACCCTCGCTGCCCTGGCGCCTGATGCACCGCCGCCGCCGCCGGTCATCAACCTGCCGCGGCCGTAATCCTCCGCCGGGGAGGGGCTGCGATGTTGGCCTCTCCGGAATGACTTCAGACGGTGACCTGGGTCCCCACTTCCACCACGCGGCCGGTGGGGATCTGGAAGAAGTCGGTGGCGTCGTTGGCGTTCTTGGCCAGCGTGATGAAGATCCGATCCTGCCAGAGCGGCATGCCCGAATGCGCGGCGGGGCGGATCGAGCGCCGGGACAGGAAGAACGACGTCGCCATGATGTCGAACTTGAATCCCTGCTTCTTCAGGAGCGTCAGCGTCCGCGGGATGTTCGGCGTCTCCATGTAGCCGAACTTCATCACGATCTTGGAGAAGTGCGGGCCGATCGGCTCCATGCGGATGCGGTCCGCATCGCTGGAGCGCGGCGTATCCACGGTCTCCACCGTGAGGATGACGTTCTTCTCGTGCAGCACCTTGTTGTGCTTGAGATTGTGCAGGAGGGCCGCCGGCGCGATCGATGGATCGCTGGTGAGGAACACCGCCGTGCCGCGCACATGGTGGGGCGGGCTCTTCTCCAGCATGCCGACGAGTTCCAGCAGCGGCACATCGGTCTTGCGGGTCTTGTTGAACAGGATGTTCACGCCCCGCACCCAGGTCCACATCACGATGATGAGACAGCCGGCGAGGACCAGGGGCACGTAGCCGCCCTCGAACACCTTCAGCAGGTTCGAGAGCATGAACAGGAACTCGATGAAGATGAACGGCATGATCGCGGCGGCGGCCGCGATCGGCGACCACTTCCACGACTTCCACAGCACGATGAAGGCCATGCTCGCGGTGAGCAGCATCGTGCCGGTCACGGCGATGCCGTAGGCCGAGGCGAGGGCCGAGGACGACCGGAACAGGATCGCCAGGACCACGACGCCGATCAGCAGCAGGATGTTCACCTGCGGCAGGAAGATCTGGCCAGAATGCGCTTCCGACGTGTGGCGGATCTCGAGGCGCGGCAGCAGGCCGAGCTGGATCGCCTGGCGCGACAGCGAGAACGCGCCGGTGATGACGGCCTGGCTTGCCGTGACGGTGGCGATGGTCGCCAGGATCACCATCGGCAGCAGCCCCCATTCGGGGACGAGCTGGTAGAACGGGTCGGTCGTGTCGGGCACGTTGAGGACGAGGGCCGTCTGGCCGAGATAGTTCAGGGTCAGGCACGGCGCCACGAGGCCGAGCCAGGCGATCTGGATCGGCCTCCGCCCGAAATGCCCGAGATCGGCGAACAGGGCCTCGGCCCCCGTCACCGCAAGGAACACTGCGCCCAGGGCCACCAGCGCCCCGGTGCCGTGGCCGAGGAGATAGTGGACCGCGTACCAGGGGTTGAAGGCGAGGAAGACGTCGGGCCGCGAGATGATGTGGGGCAGCGCCGCGAGACCGAGGGCGAGGAACCAGACCACCATGATCGGGCCGAAGAAGGCCGCGACCTTGCTGGTGCCCCGGCTCTGCACCATGAACAGCGCGAGGATGATCGCCACCGTGATCGGCAGGACGTAATTCTCGAAGGCGGGAGTGACGAGTTTCAGGCCTTCCACCGCCGAGAGCACGGAGATCGCCGGCGTGATGACGGCGTCGCCGTAGAACAGGGAGGCGCCGAGCAGCCCGAGCATGAAGACGATGCGCGAGCCGCCGAGCGCCTTGCGGGCGAGGGCCATCAGCGAGAGGATGCCGCCCTCGCCGTTATTGTCCATGCGCAGCAGGATGACGACGTATTTGATCGTGACGATCAGCAGCAGCGCCCAGAGGATGAGCGACGTGGTGCCGAGGATCTCCTCGGGCAGCAGGATGCCGTCCGCCCTCGCCGGCCCGAGGGCCTCGCGGAAGGCGTAGAGCGGGCTGGTGCCGATATCGCCGTAGACGACGCCGACCGAGCCGACGACCAGCGTCCAGACGCTCGTCTTCCCGTGACCGTGCCCGTGCTCGGCTGGTCCGCTATCGGGACGGGCCGCGGGGTCGGACTGAGCGCCGGGAGCGCTCGGGGTAGCGGTTTGCGTCATGCGCTGCGATCAGGCTTCTGCGACGGAGAAAGGGGTCGAATGGAGAGGCTTGGCCGGTCGCCGGGCATCGGCGACGGAGATCGACGGGCGAGAAGCGGAAACGGACCCCATGTTCCACCTCGCCAGATCCCGCCTCGCCATATCCCACCTCGCATGGACGCTTCGCGGCCGGTCCCCGGCTTCGGCGCGAGGGCGGTCCCAGCGCGAAGCATGCCAAGTCGTATCATGCGGCCGTTGGGCGGAGAACGACGATCCCGTGACGAGGCGGGATCGTCCTCGCATGAGGGCGAGCAGACTCGCCCCGCGCCGCCGGCGCGAGGCAGGAAGACGAGCGAGGCGACGGGCGTGCCTATTCCGCGGCGGTGCGGGCGCCCTGGCCGAAGCGGCGCTCGATATAGTCGATCACCACCGTCTCGAAATCCTTGGCGAGCGTAGCGCCGCGAAGAGTCATCGCCTTCTTGCCGTCGATGAAGACCGGGGCGGTGGGGGTCTCGCCGGTGCCGGGCAGCGAGATGCCGATATCGGCATGCTTCGATTCGCCGGGACCGTTGACGATGCAGCCCATCACCGCGACGTTCAGGCCCTCGACGCCCGGATAGGTCTTCTTCCATTCCGGCATCGAGGTGACGATCCAGTTCTGGATGTCGCGGGCGAGTTCCTGGAACGTGGTCGAGGTGGTGCGGCCGCAACCGGGACAGGCGGCGACCATCGGTACGAAGGTGCGGAAGCCCATCGTCTGCAGCAGTTCCTGCGCCGCCTTCACCTCGACGGTGCGGTCACCGCCGGGCTCGGGGGTCAGCGAGTAGCGGATCGTGTCGCCGATGCCTTCCTGGAGCAGCACGCCGATGGCGGCGGAGGCGGCGACGAGGCCCTTCGAGCCCATGCCGGCCTCGGTGAGGCCGAGATGGATCGCGTAATCCGAGCGCTTGGCGACCTCGCGATAGACCGCGATCAGGTCCTGCACCGCCGAGACCTTGGCCGAGAGGATGATCCGGTCCTTGGAGAGGCCGAGTTCCTCGGCGCGCTGGGCCGAGGACAGGGCGGAGCGGACCATGGCCTCGCGCATGACGGCGCGGGCGTCGATGGGCCGGGCGGACCGGGCGTTCTCGTCCATCAGGTGGGTGAGCAGAGCCTCGTCCAGCGAACCCCAGTTCGCACCGATGCGCACCGTCTTCCCGTAGCGGACCGCCTGCTCGATGATGGTCGAGAACTGCGTATCCTTCTTTTCCTTGAAGCCGACATTGCCCGGGTTGATCCGGTACTTGGCCAGGGCCTCGGCACAGGCCGGATGGTCGGACAGGAGCTTGTGGCCGATATAGTGGAAGTCGCCCACCAGCGGCACGTGGACGCCGATCCGGGCCAGCCGGTCGCGGATCTTCGGCACGGCCGCCGCCGCCTCGTCGCGATCGACGGTGATGCGCACGAGCTCGGAGCCGGCCCGAGACAGGGCGGCGACCTGGGCCACCGTGGCATCGATATCGGCGGTGTCGGTGTTGGTCATCGACTGGACGACGATGGGCGCGCCTCCGCCGACTGTGACCGCCCCCTCGCCCTCGCCGACCGTGACCCCCGTCGTGCGGTGACGCGAGCTCGGACCGGCGATCTCCGGCCCGGTGATCGAGATGCCGGGGCCGAACGGGTCGGCGGAAGTGGCTTCCATCGAAGGGGCTTCCATCATGGCGTCCATCTCTGACCTTGTATGTGGCCCGGCCTGCCCTGAAGCGGGCGCCCGGCCATGGTCGTCTTCAGTCGAATCCTCCCGATCCTTTGCGAAGATCGGGTGAAGGGTCCGGTCTTGGAGGACCCTCGTCGTTTAGCTGAGATGGCGCGCCGCATGCGTCAAGTCCGCGTGCCACATGGCAAAACCACGTAAACCTCACGGACCGCGCGCAACGTCCCGGCCCAGCGTCGGCTGACATGTCTTATCCCATGGGCGATGTCGAGGGAATTGGCGCAGTGCGACAAGTCCGTCACAGCGGCGGCCCAAGAGGAACCGATCCATGCCGCCAGCGGTTTGCTGCCCTGCGACCTTTGATGCTGCACTGCAGCATTCCCACATGCACGTTTCGCATGTGCCCGTGCCATCCTCCCATGTGGAGCTGACGATGCTCGATTCCCTACAGCCTGCCCCGGCTGATTCGCCTTCGACCGATGTCGAGATGGCTCAACCCAGGCCGATCGCCCGCCCGTCGGTCAGCCTGGCGGGCCCGAATGCCGAGAAGACGGTCGCACTGGCGCTTCAGGGCGGCGGCGCGCACGGCGCCTTCACCTGGGGGGTGCTCGATGCCCTGATCGAGGACGGCCGCCTGGCTTTCGAGGCCGTCACCGGTGCCAGCGCCGGCGCGATGAACGCGGTCGTAATGGTGGACGGGTGGATCGCCGGCGGTCCGAACGGCGCCCGAGAGGCCCTCGACCGGTTCTGGCGCGAGGCGAGCCTCGACGGTGACCTGTGGCCGGCCCAGCGCGGCGTGTTCGACCACATGTTCGATTTTTTGAGCCAGAACCCGATCCTGGACTTCTGGGCCCGCGCTTTCAAGACGAGCCCCTACGTCTCGAACCCGCTCAACGTGAACCCGCTGCGCAAGGCACTGGCCAAGCACGTGGATTTCGACCGGCTTCGCGCCGCCCAGACCGCCGGCATCTATGTGTCGGCGACCAATGTCTGGACCGGCAAGCTCGCCATCTTCGAGCGCGAATCCCTGAGCCTCGATCACCTGATGGCCTCGGCCTGCCTGCCGACGGTGTTCCAGGCGGTGGAGATCGACGGCGTGCCTTATTGGGACGGCGGATATCTCGGCAATCCGCCGATCTACCCGCTGTTTCACGGGGCACAGACCCGCGACGTCGTCCTGGTCCAGATCAACCCGGTGGAGCGCCGCGAGACGCCGCGGTCCCGCGAGGAAATCCAGGACCGGCTCAACGAGATCACCTTCAACGCCAACCTCATGCGCGAGCTGCGCGCCATCGATTTCGTGGAGAGCCTGATCGAGGACGGTGTGCTCGGGCGCAACGATTACCACCGCATGCTGGTCCATCGCATCGACGGGACCGGGGCGCTCGACGATTACAAGGCGTCCTCGCGGATGGATGCCCGGATCGGCGTATTCGAAGGCCTGCGCGACAAGGGCCGCGCGGCGGCGCAGGCCTGGCTCGCGGAGCATTACGAGGGGATCGGCCGCGACTGTACCCTCAACCTCAAGGCGACCTATCAATAGATCAACAGAAGGAGGCCCGACCGGATTAGACGGCCGGGCCCGCGCGTTTACTGATCATGACGGCCGAACCGACTCAGACCGCCTCCCCCTCCTCCATCGTCGACCTCCTGGTCCCGTTGCGGCGCTATGCGCGCTCCCTGACTCGCGACGCCCTGAAGGCCGACGACCTCGTCCACGATACCCTCGTCCGCGCACTGGAATCGGGCCTCTCCGTGAGACCGAACACCAACCTGCGGACCTGGATGATGACGGTGCTGCACAACGTCTTCATCGACGACCAGCGCCGCAAGCGGGTGGAAGCCCGCCATGCCGAATCCCTCGTCCAGATGGGCGACGAGAGCGTGCCGCCCGCCCAGGAAGGGCAGGTGCGCCTCGCCCAGATCCGTCAGGCCTTCCTGACATTGCCGGAAGAGCAGCGCGCCGCGCTCCATCTCGTGACCCTGGAAGGCATGGCCTATGCGGAAGCCGCTGCCGTGCTCGGCATCCCCATCGGTACCCTGATGTCCCGTCTCGGTCGCGGTCGCGCCGCCCTTCGCGCCTTCGAAGAGGGCGAAGCTAGCAGCAGCGGTCGCGGCCGCTCGGACCCGCCGCAGAGCGGAGGCTCCGGCCGGCCGGAACGTCCGCACCTGCGCCTCGTCAGCGAATGGGGCGGCCAGGACACCCGGCACGGGCACGATGCCCGGATGGTGCCGAGAGCCGTCGGCGGATCGTGACCACGCCGATATCGAGGATACTCGGTGCGAGTATCAGGACTGTATGGAGGCGCGGCCTCTTCCGACCGTTGAACTGGAACCGAGCGTCATGATCGACCCGATCACCGACAGCGACCTCGCCGCCTTCGTGGATGGCCAACTCGACGTGATGCGTCGGCTCGAGGTCGAATCCTATCTCGCCCGCGCGCCCGAGGCCGCCGCAAGAGTGATGGCCGAGATGCACGACAGGGACGCCCTGCGTCAGGCCTTCGCGCAATTGCCGGGACCGGGGCCGGAGCGCAACCGGTCGGCGGCCCGTCGTCTCGACAGGTCCATGGCGTGGCGGCGCTTCGGCGAACGGCTGAAACGCGCGGCGGTGATCGTCCTCCTCGTCGGTGCCGGCTGGATCGCGCATTCGGATACCGGCGTGTTCGGCGTTCCCGACACCTTCGCCGCGCCGGTGGACCCGGCCCTGGTGACCGATGCGCGCCAGGCCAGGGAGGCGGCCCAGATCCGCGTCCGCCTCGGCTCGCGCGCGACGCCGAGCTACGACAAGGCCGCCATCTCGAACGCCACCGGCATCGTCCTGCCGGATCTGCCGGGGGATTGGTCCGTGCGCGACGTCCAGATCGTGCCCGGCCGCCATGGTGCAGGCGTCGAAGTCCTGATCGATGCACCCGATCTCGGCGAGGTCTCCCTGTTCGCGGCGCGTGCCACGCACGAGACGGCCTCGACCGGCGAGGTGACGAGCCCGGGCGACGGCGAGACCGCCTACTGGACGGCGGGACGCTCGGTCTATGCCCTCAGCGGCAACGGCCATCAGAGCGCGCTGCAGCAGGCGGCCCGCCGCCTCGCTTCGATCGACACCGCCGGCCGCTGATCGACCCGAGCAGAACGTCGCCGGAATTCAGCCGATCATGGATGGAACGTGGTCGGCCACGATGACGGTGCGTGCCTCGGCCGCGTCGATGTCCATCCTCGCTATCAGGGCCTCCGCCCCCGAGAAGCGCTCCTCGCCGCGGATGTAGCCGAGGAACTCCACGGCGATGGTCCGGCCGTAGAGATCGCCCGAGAACCCGAACAGGTTGACCTCGAGCAGCGGTGCGCCGTCGTCGAAGGTCGGCCGCCGCCCGTAGCTCGCCACTCCGTCCCGTACCGCGCCGTCGGGCAATCCGACGCGGACGGCGTAGATGCCGTGGGCGAGCGCACAATCGGGCAGGGCGACGTTCGCTGTGGGATAGCCCAGCGTGCGGCCCCGCTTGTCGCCGTGTCGGACCTCGCCGCAGACGAACCAGCGGTAGCCGAGCAGCCGGTTCGCCAAGGCGATGTCGCCCAGCCGCAGGGCCTCGCGGATCGCGCTCGACGAGACCGGGGCCTCGCCCTCCCCGATGGAAACGGCCGGAATGATCCGGCAATCCAGGGATGCCTCCGCGCAGAGCCGGGCCAGCACGCCCGGCGTGCCCTCG
This sequence comes from Methylobacterium marchantiae, assembly GCF_042679825.1. Classification (NCBI taxonomy): domain Bacteria; kingdom Pseudomonadati; phylum Pseudomonadota; class Alphaproteobacteria; order Hyphomicrobiales; family Methylobacteriaceae; genus Methylobacterium; species Methylobacterium marchantiae. The sequence goes on from NZ_JBHTND010000002.1 coordinate 112,467, forward strand.
CGTCCGCGCCCGAAATGGAAGTCGTGGCCGATCACGACGCCGGAGAGGCCGAGATCGCGCTTCAGCAGGCCATGGACGAAATCGGCGGCGGTCGTCCCCGCCATGGTCGCGTCGAAACGGCGCACGATCAGGCCGTCGAGCCCGAGGCGGGCGAAGACGATCTCCTTGGCGACGGGGCCCGTCAGCCGGAACATCGGCAGATCGGGCGCGAAATAGGCCCGCGGATGGGGCTCGAAGGTGAGCATCACCGCCGGGACGCCACGCCTGTCCGCCTCCTCGCGGACGGCCTCGACCAGGGCGCCGTGGCCCCGGTGCACACCGTCGAAATTGCCGATCGCGGCGATGGCCCCGGCGAGGATCGCCGGCACCGTCTCGTCTTCGCGGCAGATCGTGAAGGGCCGCCCCGACGGGGAGCCGGCTCCGGGGCGCGCGGAAGGATCGTCGGCAGGCGCCATCGGATTCAAGCGGTCTCGACAAAGCTGCGGCCGGAGCGGCGACCGTGGGGAATTCGCGCGGAACCTGTCGAAAAGCCGGGGAAGGGTCAAGGGAAGCGGAGGCCAGATCGCAGCGGGATGCGCGATCCCCTGCGCAGTTAACCGCTTCGCAATGCCGATCGCGGTACTTTCCCGAATGAGAGGCGGCGCGTGGCGGCGCTTCCCCAGACCATTGCCCTTTACCGGCTCGCGGTGCGCCGCACCGGCCCTATACACCGACGGAGCACCCCTACCCATGGCCCTCGATCTCGGCATGCCGATCCTCGTCGTGGACGATTATCAGACGATGGTCCGCATCATCCGCAACCTGCTCAAGCAGCTCGGCTTCGAAGAGGTCGACGATGCCTCGGACGGCACCGCCGCTCTCGCCCGGCTGAAGAACCGCAAATACGGTCTCGTGATCTCCGATTGGAACATGGAGCCGATGACGGGATACGAGCTGTTGCGCCACGTCCGCGCCGACGAGGCCCTGCGCACCACGCCGTTCATCATGGTCACCGCCGAATCAAAGACCGAGAACGTGATCGCGGCCAAGAAGGCCGGCGTGAACAACTACATCGTCAAGCCCTTCAATGCAGCGACCCTGAAGAGCAAGATCGAGGCTGTCTGCGGCGCTTGAGCCGCAGATTCGCTCGTTATTCTTCAGCGGTTCGCACGATCGTGGAGCGATAGGCGATGGCCATGGCGGAACAGGCACGCACGGTCGGCAAGGCACCGGTGACGGTGCGGCCGTCTCTGATCAGAGAGCTGATCGACATCGCCGACTACATCGCCCATGTCCGCAAGGAGATCGCCGCCCTGCGGGCCAACGAGCTCACCCGCGACCGGCTTCCGATGGCGCATGAGGAACTCGGCAGCGTCGTCGAGGCGACGGCGGGCGCGACGAACTCGATCATGACCGCGGCCGAGGAAATCCTCGGCCTGCCCGACGACAAGAACTACCGTGCCGCCGTCGAGGCGCGGATGAACGACATCTTCGAGGCCTGCACGTTCCAGGACATTACCGGGCAGCGCATCTCTAAAGTCAGCGAATCCCTTCGCCAGCTCGAAGGGCGCCTGTCGCGCTTCGCCTCCGCCGTGAAGGCCAAGGACGAGGGCGGCGTCGACCCGACCGAAGTGGAGCGCCGGGTGCGCGCCGAGCTGCTGCTCCTCAACGGACCGCAGATCAAGGGACCGGCCACCGCCCAGGACGAGATCGACGCTTTGTTCTCGTGATCCTCAGGTCGCGGAGCTCAAGGTCCGCGAAGCTCGAGGGCGTTACCAGACCAGCCGCTCGATGACGGCGTCGGGGCGAACGTCCTGGCCAGCGAGCCATTCCGCGACATCGCCCAACGTGTCGTGATCGGCGACGACGCCGAGCTCTTCCGCATGGATGCCGCGCGCCACCAGAAGGTTCGGGATGCCATAGGCCGCCGCCCCGGCGATGTCGGTGCGCAACGCGTCGCCCACGGCGAGGATCCGGGTGATATCCGGTGCGCTGCCGCCGTTCAGATCCCCCGCCATGGCGAGCGCCGCCTCGTAGACCGGGCGATACGGCTTGCCGGCATAGGTCACCGCGCCGCCGATCTCCGCATAGGCCTGCGCGATCAAGCCGGCGCAGGGGATCAGCTTCTTCTCGCGCTCGACCACGAGATCGGGATTGGCGCAGATCATCGGCACCTGCCGCACCCGGAAACCGGCCAGGGTCTCGCGGTAATCCTCAGCCGTCTCGCAGGTATCGTCGAACAGGCCGGTGCAGACCACGCGGTCGGCTTGCGCCTCCCCCACGAGCCGGATGTCGAGGCGATCGAAGATCGTCGCGTCGCGCTCCGGCCCGAGATGGTGGATGCGCTCGCCCGGATGCTCCGCGATCAGCCGGCGGGTCAGGTCGCCGGAGGTGAGGATGGCATCGTAGGCCTCGCGCGGCACGCCGTATCCGTCGAGGATGACCTGAACGCCGGCCCAGGGACGGGGCGCGTTGGAGACGAGGATGACCCGGCGGCGGCGGCCGTCCTCGTTCAGGTTGCGGAAGCGGATCAGCGCATCGCCAGCCCCCTCATGCGCGCGCGTTCCGTCATGCAGGACGCCCCAGACATCGCACAGGATCAGGTCGTAGCGGTCGGCGACGGCGGAAAGCCCGTTCAGGGTCGGGATCTGCGTCGTCGCGCGCGCGATCGGTTCGCTCATGAGGCTGGCCTGACTGGCAAGGAATTGCGGCAAGGAGGGATGGCCGACCGGTTAAGCCGGCCGTTCGCCGAAATCAACGCGGCAGGTATCCCGGCCGACGGAAGCTCAGCCGGCCCGGCGGAGGAAGTCGCGGAACGGGCGGCGCTGGGGCGGCGGCTCCGGGTCCTCGCCGGCGGGTTCGGGCGCAGGCGGAACGGAGGCCGGTGGCGGCGCGGCGGTGAGAACCTCGGCCCGCACCGCCCGGGCCGGGGCGAAGACCGAGCCCTGCGCCAGCGGGACGTCGAGATCGATCAGATCCGGAACGTCGCTCTCGCGCTCGACGGCCTCCGCCACCAGCCGGATACCGGCCCTGGACAGGGAGGCGACGAGGTCGTCGAGGGCGATGTCGGGCATTGCCTGGCGGGAGCCGGGGCGAAGCAGGAGGTCGGCGGGCACCTTGACCTGGCCGACACCGCGGTCGGCGAGCGCCAGCGGATCGAGGCGTAGGTCCACCGGCCGGTCGAGGGCGAAGCCGACGCGGCCGCGCAGCTCCGCCAGCGCTCCGGCCTGCTCGGCGTCGAGGCTACGCCAGCTCGACTGGGGCAGCGCGATCACGAGGCGTCCCGACAGGTCGGGCTCGCCGGCGAGCAGCCGCGGCAGCGTGCGCAGGAATCCGGGCTCGAACAGCGAACGCGGCGACAGGGCGTAGGTCACCACCGCCTGGCTGCCGCGCCCGGCGAGGTGGCGGGCCACCGTGGCGACGAGCTGGAGCATGCGGCGATCGAGCTCGGTGGTCCGCCCGTGCCGTTCGAGGACCGGCAGGAACAGGTTCGGCTTCAGGATATCGGTACCGACGCGCAGGCGCGCCAGCGCTTCGTAGGAGACGACCTTGCGCTGGGGCAGCGAGACGATGGGCTGGAGATGGACTTCGAGCCCGTCGCCACCGAAGGCCTCGACCATGACGGCGTCCCGGCTGCGATCCGGGGGCGGTGCGTCGGCAGCGTTCTCCGAGCGCTCCTGCGGCGGCCAGGAGCGTGGCACCCAGGGCGTGCCGATCGCTTCGGTCTTCGGGGCGAGAGAGGGCGGTGGAGCGATCGCTCCCTCGACGGGGACCCTGCGGACCACCGGAGGCGGTGAGGGAATCGGAGCGGGCGGCGGCGTCTCCTTCAGGCGGGCGATCTCGCCGTCCTGGGTCGCGACCACGGCGGCGAGTTCGCGGACGATGCCGCTGAGCAGGCCGATCTCGGTGGTGACCTCCTCGATGGCGGCCGAGACCGAGGCATTCTCCGCCGGCCTGTCGTCCATGGATCCCGTCATCGCACCCGTCTCGCCGACGCGAGCACGCTCAATCCGCATCTGCTGGTCGGCGATGAGACGCGCCACCGTCTCCAGGCGTACGAGGCGCTGCGACAGGATATCGACCTCGCCCGACAGCTTTTCGCAGCGCAGGTCGAGCTTCCGCGCCCGGCGCGCGGACAGGACGGCGACGAGGCCGCTCAGGGCCGCCAATCCGAAGGCGCCGCCAAGGGGAGAGATCACTGCGAGCGGCGCCACGACCACGAACCCGATGAGGCTCAGAACCCACGGACCCGTGCGTCGGCCGACGATCCGGGCCATCGGAATACTCTTACCCTCACGACGATCGATGGAGATCACGACGGCCCGGTTGCGGCGATCGCGAATCGAGACAGGCCCCGGTTGTCGCCGAGACGGAGAGGTCTCACAAGACTCGTGCGGGCTGCATGAACCGGTTTTTTGCCATGTGTTGCATGAGCTTCCAAGCTTGGCTTCAGCCAGTCTCGCATCCTGCTCCGGCCCGACGCACCGTAGCCCCTCGCGGCGGCACGGGATTTGGCTCTACATAGATCCCGGACGTACCCAGAGACGGGAGACGGCGGATGGACGCGAGACGGGTGGACCTGCTGATGCAGGTGGACGGCATGACCTGCGACGGCTGTGCGGAGGCCGTGCGCAGGGCCATTCTTCGGATCGATCCGCAAGCGCATGTCGTCGTCGACCTCGATCATGGCCGCGTCGCCCTCACCACCGATGCCCAGAGCCTGACGATCGCCGAGGCGCTGGACCAGGCCGGCTACACGGCGACGGCGATGACGGGCTGATCGAAACTCCTGTCCCCGCCTGCGACGCGGAGGTTCGCGAAGTGGATTTTGCGCGCACCGTCCCGATCTCAAATGAAATTTTGCCGGTGGGTTGAAAAATTCCGAGGCGCTTTTGCTTGCGCCTTCGACCAAAGTGATATCAGCGGCGGAGCTTGGCTCCAGGGCCGGGACTGCCCCAAGACATCCCCGGTGACGGGGACCTTCGCAGGGTGCGCCCGGCGACGAGACCACGACACCTAAACAAACGCCAGCGCGACGCCAATCGCGACGACAGACCTGGGAGAGACGAATGCCCTCAGACATCGAGATCGCCCGCGCGGCGACCCTGAAGCCGATCACGCAGGTCGCCGAGAAGATCGGGATTCCGGACGACGCGCTGCACCATTACGGCAAGCACATCGCCAAGATCGACCACGCCTTCATCAAGTCGCTGGAATCGAAGCCCGAGGGCAAGCTCGTCCTCGTCACCGCCATCAGCCCGACCCCGGCCGGCGAGGGCAAGACCACGACCACGGTCGGCCTCGGCGACGCGCTGAACCGTATCGGCAAGAAGACGGTGATGTGCCTGCGCGAGCCCTCGCTCGGCCCCTGTTTCGGCATGAAGGGCGGAGCGGCCGGCGGCGGCAAGGCCCAGGTCGTGCCGATGGAGCAGATCAACCTGCACTTCACCGGCGATTTCCACGCCATCACCTCGGCGCATTCGCTGGCCGCCGCGCTCATCGACAACCACGTCTACTGGGCCAACGAACTCAACATCGACGTGCGCCGCATCCACTGGCGCCGGGTCGTCGATATGAACGACCGGGCCCTGCGCTCGATCACCCAGTCGCTCGGCGGCGTCGCCAACGGCTTCCCGCGCGAGGACGGATTCGACATCACCGTGGCCTCAGAGGTCATGGCCGTCTTCTGCCTCGCCAAGGATCTCGACGACCTCGAGGCGCGCCTCGGCCGAATCGTCATCGCCGAGACCCGCGACCGCAAGCCGGTGACTCTCGCCGACGTGAAGGCCACGGGCGCCATGACCGTGCTGCTGAAGGACGCGCTGCAGCCGAACCTCGTTCAGACCCTGGAAGGCAACCCCGCCCTCATCCATGGCGGCCCCTTCGCCAACATCGCCCATGGCTGCAACTCGGTGATCGCCACCCGCGCCGGCCTCAAGCTCGGCGACTACGTCGTGACGGAAGCCGGCTTCGGCGCCGATCTGGGCGCCGAGAAGTTCATCGACATCAAGTGCCGGCAGGCGGGGCTGAAGCCTTCGGCCGTGGTCATCGTCGCCACCGTGCGCGCCCTTAAGATGCATGGCGGCGTCTCGAAGAAGGAGCTCGGCTCCGAGAACCTCGAAGCCCTGGAGAAGGGTTTCGCCAACCTCGCCCGCCACGTCGCCAACGTTCGCGGCTTCGGCCTGCCCGTGGTCATCGGCGTGAACCATTTCTACGCCGACACCGACGCGGAACACGCCAAGCTCAAGGAACTCTGCCGCGACAAGCTCGACGTCGAGGCGATCACCTGCAAGCATTGGGCGGAAGGCGGAGCCGGTGCCGAGGAACTGGCCCAGGCCGTGGTCAAGCTGGCCGAAGGCGAGCAGAAGCCGCTGACCTTTGCCTACGAGACCGAGACCAAGCTCACCGACAAGGTCAAGACGATCGCGACGAAGCTCTACGGCGCCGCCGACATCCAGGTGGAATCGAAGGCCGCCACCAAGCTCGCCCAGTTCGAGAAGGACGGCTACGGCCACCTGCCGGTCTGCATGGCCAAGACGCAGTACTCGTTCTCCACCGATCCGAACCTGATGGGCGCACCCTCGGGCCACCTCATCTCGGTGCGCGATGTCCGGCTCTCGGCCGGTGCGGGCTTCGTCGTGGTGATCTGCGGTGAGATCATGACCATGCCGGGCCTGCCCAAGGTCCCGGCGTCCGAAGGCATCCATCTCGACGCCAACGGGCAGATCGAGGGACTGTTCTAGTCCCGACGCCATCGCTCCCCTAACGCGGGGAGCGATGGCACCCAAGGGATGCCGAGCGCAGGCCGGCGGTCAGGCCGCCGCGCGCGCTCCGTAGGAATCCGGATCGAGGAAGGCGGCGATCTCCTGGATCAGGTCGCGCCTCTGTTGCTCGACGAGGTCCGGCAGGATGTCGTCCCCCTCCTGATCGATGGCCGACAGTAGGCGGATCTCTGGAAGTGTCCCCTCGAACACGACCAGAACCTCCGCCTGAGCGTAGGGATCATGGGGATCAAGGCAAAGATGGTTGGCCATCGGGCTCACTGCGCTCATTCCGACGATGAATAAAAATTCCTTACACCTCGTCTATGAGGCTGAAAATCACCGTTGATAATGCACTAAATCGCACGAAGGCGTGACGGTTCGTGAAAGAGCTCCCTTTCTGACACCTTCAGGAACCCAAGAGCGGCAATCTGATACGGTCCCGGTACGTTTTGGCTGGCCGCTTTCTTCGCAGAGGGAAGAAAGACAGGGTGGCTCGCATCCATCCACCATCGCCATGCCGGAAGGCGTGATCGCGCTGCAGGTCGGGTGATCCGTCGCCGCCTCTATGCTAGCCGGGTGGACATGTCGTCGCCCTGCCCCCGATCCCGCCCATGATCCCCTGGATCGTCGTCGATACCGCACCAATCCCCGGGGATGCGGGCGAGCTGCGCCTGCTTCGGCGCGGCACCGAATTCTCGATCCAGCTCGGGCATAACGAGCTGATGAACAGCCGGCTCAGCGGCTCGGAGAAGGCGCTGGCACATCTCGCCGCGGAACGGATCGGCGCCCGCGCGGGCGTGCGCTTCCTCGTCGGCGGTCTCGGCATGGGATTCACCCTGCGCGCCGCCCTCGATGCCCTGAAGCCGGATGCGGCCATCGTCGTCGCCGAACTCGTGCCGAACGTGGCGGAATGGGTGCGCGGCCCCTTGAGCGCCCTGTCGGCGGATGCTCTCTCCGACGACCGGGTGGAATTGCGGATCGGCGACATCGTCGAGGCGATCTGCTCGGCCACCTCCGCCTACGACGCGATCCTGCTCGACGTGGACAATGGGCCCGACGGCCTCACCCGGCCGGCCAATGACAGGCTCTACGACGAAGCGGGATTGGGCGCCGCCATGGCGGCGCTGCGGCCCGGAGGCGTGCTCGCGGTGTGGTCCGCGCATCCGGACCGACACTTCACCCAGCGTCTTCGCCGGGCCGGATTTGCCGTCGACGAGGTACCGGTCCGGGCCAACGGCACCAGCGGCGCCCGTCACACCATCTGGCTCGCGGGCAAGCCGGGTCGCCCACAGCGCTGAACGCCGCCGAATTCAGGCCGAGTTTCTGCGACGCTCCAGCCGCCGGCTCAGACGGGTCACGCCGTAGATCTCGGCGAGATGCCGGCGGGCCGCCTTCACCGGAGCGTCCTCGCGCTCGACGCGGGCGGCCTCGATGACGCGCAACGTATGCGCGACGCATCGCTCCAGACGGATCGCAGCGCTTCCCTCCGGGATGCGCCTATCCTGGGCCGGGTCATCGGCATTGGTCATGCAAAAGGCCCCCTCGATCCTGATCGATCGGACCTTGCTAGGGGAACCGTGCGGCGGCGATCGGGTCGAGGCTTGGCCGCAAGATGGCAGCTTGGCCGTAAAGGCGGCCGATGCCGCCGCTCAGTCGCGCGTACTGCCTTCGTTGAACTTGTCGCGGCAGACATAGCCGACGAAGCATTTCGCGACGTCCCGCGTCAGTTCGAAAGCGGGCTTGGGTGCTTCGGGCAGTGGGCAGAAACCGCCATCGCGGACGATCCTGTCATAGGTGATCGGCCCCGTCGTCATCACGATGGCGCCGACCCGGCTCACTAGGGCGTGGGCGTCGGCGCAGAGCATGGCGGGGGTTGCCGGCCGCTCCTGCGCCGAGACGGCGATTGGAGCCAGGACGGCACAGGCGACAAGCACGAATCTCATGGCGAGGCGGTCTTCTCGAAGCGGGTTCGGGCCGAGCACGAGGCCGATGGAGCCTACCCGGTCGTCGTTGCAGGATAGGGCCGACGCCGGTCGCCGCCAATCCGTCACGTGGTCCGTTATGCCGCCCGCTTCAGCGGCTCAGCGGCGGCGGCCACAGCGAGGGTGAAATCCAGGGCCTCGTCCACGCCCTCCTGCCAGAGCGAGATCGGTGTCCGGCGTGCGAGGGTCAGGGCCCCCTCCGCCTCGCCGTCGGCCAGAGTCACCTCGGCGCCGAGCTTCGCGGCGAGGCGGCGCATGGGAGCGTTGCGGCTGAGGCAGCGGACATGCAGTTCCCGGACGGAACGGTTGCGCGCCGCCGCGACGATCCGGCGGAAGAGCGCATGGCCGAGGCCGTTGCGGCGGAATCCGCGCTCCACCGCGAAGGCGGCCTCCGCCTCGCGGCCGAGGCCGAAACCCGGGATCGGACCATTCATCGGGCGCAGCTCGCCGAGCGCCCGCAACTCCCCCTCGACGAAACCGCCGAAGACAAGCCCCTCCACCTTGAGGGCGCGGGCCGCATAGGCGAGGGCGGCCGCATCGCTCAAGGCGGCCATGAAGCGGTTGGCTCTCGTATCGGGGTCGAGCCGCAGGAAATAGGCCTCGACCATGGCACGGTCGCTGGGCCAGAGGCGCCGGACGTTCAGGCCGGTCGGAATGGTATCAGGCATCGTGGTGCCGTGCTCCGGATGACATCGCGCAACTGCGCTGGCTCCGGGCGTGACCTCCCTCGAGGAGGCCACCAGATGGCATCGCCGATTGTTTTGTGCAATGCAACAAAACGTCATCCCGCCCGAGTGCCCCGCTTGATCCCTCCGGTTCCGCGCGGCACACGGGTCGTCGGGTCGGTCCTGTCGATAGGGACGCGGTCGCCGCGCCCTTCCGTATCCAAGGTCGTCATCGCCGTGAATTCCCCGTCCGGTTCCGCTTCGTCCGCCAGTTCGCAGGGAGGCACGAATCCTCCGGGTCCGGTCTCGGCGCGCTACGACATGCTGGTCTCGTCGGGTGCCATCGAGCGCGATCCGGCCCAGATCCATCTGGTGCGTGCCCTCGACCGCCTGGTGCAGGATCTCGACCGGCGCCGGCGGGCGAAGAAGGGCAGCGCGCTCGGCTGGCTGTTCGGGCGCAGCGGCGACAGCGAGGGTCCGCCCAAGGGCCTCTACATCTGGGGCTCGGTCGGGCGCGGCAAGACCATGCTGATGGACCTGTTCCACGAGGCCGCCCCGGGGCCGAAGCGCCGCGTTCATTTCCACGGCTTCCTGTCGGACGCGCACGAGCGCATCCACGCCCACCGGCAGGCCCTGAAGGCGGGCACGGCCAAGGGCGACGATCCGATCCCGGTGGTGGCGGACGCGCTGGCCGACGAGGCGACCCTGCTCTGCTTCGACGAATTCACCGTGACCGACATCGCCGACGCGATGATTCTGGGGCGGCTCTTCGGAGCCCTGTTCAAGCGTGGAGTCACGGTGGTGGCGACCTCCAACGTCGAGCCGGACCGGCTCTACGAGGGCGGGCTGAACCGGGCGCTGTTCCTGCCCTTCGTGGCCGAACTGAAGAGCCGCGTCGACATCCTGCGCCTCGATTCCCGCACGGATTTCCGCCTGGAGAAGCTCGGCGGCGCCTCGGTCTACCACGTGCCCGCCGACGAGGTGGCCGAGGCCGCTCTCGCCCAGGCCTTCAAGGGCCTCACCGGGAAGGCGAAGGGCAAGGCCGCCACGATCCGCGTGAAGGGCCGCGAGGTGGCGGTGCCGGAGGAAGCCGCCGGCGTCGCCCGGTTCGGCTTCGCCGACCTCTGCGCCCAGCCTCTGGGCGCCTCCGACTACATGGCCATCGCCCACTCTTTCCAGACAGTGATCCTTTCGGACATCCCGGTGATGGGCGAGGCGAACCGCAACGAGGCCAAGCGTTTCATCACCCTCGTCGACACATTCTACGACGCTCATGTGAAGCTGATCGCCTCCGCCGCGGCCGAGCCGACTGGCCTCTACACGGCCACCGAGGGCCGGGAGGCTTTCGAGTTCGATCGCACCGTCTCCCGCCTCATCGAGATGCGCTCGTCGGAATACCTCGCACTCCCGCACGGGCGCGGGGATTCCGAAGCGAGCGGGTCGAGCTCCGGGCTGGTCGAGACCTGAGCCCGAGGAAGGACGACGCTGCGTCCCCCTGGAGACGTCCGGGTCGATTCGGACGATGACACTCGTGACCGAGCTTGGCGGGCACGACGCCGGTAGAGCGGCCTAGATAACGCGTGAAGACGGACCACGGCGCACGGGTCGAACACGTATTGTGCGCAACAGCACACCGGACCCATGGCCGAGCTTCACGGAAGTGGTGCCCGTGGCTGCTAACCGTTGCACCGCAGCACCCGCACCGTCTAATTGGATTCATTATGAGGTACGGGGCGTGGGGGCTTCGTGCACTGCGACGGCTCCCTGTCGAGGGGCGCCGGATCCGCTGCCGCACCTCAGGCACGCTTCGATGCGGGACGGCGACGACGTCGCGCGCCCTCCGCGCCTGAACGACGACCTCCGAGGTTATTCGCGACCCCGACGGATTGGTGGACAGCCGATCTCGACCGGTCCGTGGCCTGATCGATGACAGGATACACCGATGATCAAACTCACCGTGAACGGAGCTGAACGCAGCTTCGACGGCGATCCCGACATGCCGCTGCTCTGGTTCCTGCGCGACGAAGTCGGCCTCACCGGCACCAAGTTCGGCTGCGGTCAGGCGCTGTGCGGCGCCTGCACCATCCATCTCGGCGGCACCGCCGTTCGCGGCTGCGTCACCCCCGTCTCCGCGGCCGAGGGCCAGGAGGTGGTGACCATCGAAGGGCTCTCGCCCGACGGCAACCACCCGGTCCAGGCGGCGTGGCGCGACCTCAACGTCTCGCAGTGCGGCTATTGCCAGTGCGGGCAGATGATGCAGGCGGCGTCCCTCCTCAAGGACACCCCGAAGCCCAACGACGACCAGATCGACGAGGCCATGAGCGGCAACCTCTGCCGCTGCGGCACCTATCCGCGCATCCGCGCCGCGATCCATCAGGCCGCCGGAAACGCGCCGGCCGCCAACAAGGGAGAGCGCCTGTGATCCACGAAGCCAAGCTCATGGCCGATCTCTCGGCCGATGTCGCCACCGCGACGCCCGAAGCTCCCAGCGCCATCGCCAATGTCAGCCGCCGCGCCATGCTCGGCGGCATGGGCGCCCTGGTCCTCGCCCTCTCCTGGCGCGATTCCGCGCGGGCCGAGGACAAGAAGGACGAGCCGAAGAAGTTCGGCGCCGATGCCATGCCGCATGGGTGGCAGGACGACCCCAAGGTGTTCGTCGCCATCGCTCCCGACGGCACCGTGACCATCACCTGCCATCGCTCGGAGATGGGCCAGGGCGTGCGTACCTCCGTCGCCCTCGTGGTGGCCGACGAGCTCGAGGCCGATTGGGCCAAGGTGAAGGTCGCCCAGGCCTGGGGCGACGAGGCCCGGTTCGGCAACCAGGACACCGACGGCTCGCGCAGCTTGCGCCACTTCTTCCCGCATCTGCGCCATGCGGGTGCTGCGGCCCGCGCCATGCTGGTCCAGGCCGCCGCCAAGCAATGGGGCGTGCCGGCCTCCGAGGTGAAGGCCGAGAACTCCGTCCTCACCCACGCGAAGTCGAAGCGGACCCTGGGCTATGGCGACGTAGCGGCAGCCGCCGCCGAACTCGCCGTGCCAGCCCGCGAGAGCGTGACCCTGAAGGACCCCAAGGCCTTCCGGTATATCGGCAAGGGCAAGATCGGCCTCATCGACAACCGCGACATCACCACCGGCAAGGCCATCTACGGCCTCGATATCCGCCTCGATGGGATGCTCTACGCCCTCGTCGCCCGCCCGCCTGTCTTCGGCGGCAAGGTGGCGAGCTACGACGATGCCGAGACCATGAAGGTCCCCGGCGTGGTCAAGGTTTTCAAGATCGACGCTCCCGAGATCCCGTCCGAGTTCCAGCCGATCGGCGGCGTCGCCGTCATCGCCAAGAACACATGGGCGGCGATGAAGGGCCGCGAGGCCCTGAAGATCACCTGGGACGACGGCCCCAACGCCCATTACGACTCCGTCGCCTTCCGCGGCGAGTTGGAGAAGGCGGCGCGTGCCCCCGGCAAGGTGGTGCGCAACCAGGGCGACGTCGACGGTGCCATGGCCAAGGCCAAACAGCGGATCGAGGCCGAGTATTTCGTGCCCCACCTCGTCCAGGCCCCGATGGAGCCGCCGGCCGCCACGGTGCGGATCAAGGATGGGTTCTGCGAGGCCTGGGCCTGCACCCAGGCTCCCCAGGCGACGCATGACCGCCTGGCCAAGAAGCTCAACCTGCCCGCCGACAAGGTGCGGGTGAACGTGACGCTGCTCGGCGGCGGCTTCGGCCGCAAGTCGAAGCCCGATTACGTGGTCGAGGCGGCCTTGTGCTCGCAGGCCGTCGATGGCGCGCCGGTCAAGCTCACCTGGACCCGCGAGGACGATCTCCATCACGGCTATTACCACACGATCTCGGTGGAACGCCTGGAAGCGGGCCTCGACGCCAAGGGCATGCCGGTGGCCTGGCTCCACCGTTCGGCCGCTCCGACGATCGGCTCGATCTTCGCGGCCGGCGCCAAGAACGAGCTGCCCTTCGAACTCGGGATGGGGCTCACCAACACGCCGTTCGACGTGCCCAACATTCGCCTGGAGAACCCGGCCGCGGATGCGCATGTGCGGATCGGCTGGTTCCGCTCGGTCTCGAACATCCCGCACGCCTTCGCGATCCAGTCCTTCGTGGCTGAACTCGCGCATGCGGCGGGTCGGGACCCGAAGGAATACCTTCTGGCGCTGATCGGCCCCGACCGGGTGATCGATCCCACCAGCATCGGCGACGTGTGGAATTACGGCGAGGATCCCGCTCGCTACCCGATCGAGACCGCGCGCCTGCGCGGGGTCATCGAGGCGGCGGCCAAGGGGATCGGCTGGGGCCGCAAGCTGCCGAAGGGACGGGGCCTCGGCATTGCCGGGCATTACAGCTTCGTCACCCACACCGCGGTCGCTGCCGAGGTGGAGGTGGGTGCCAAGGGCGAGGTCTCGGTGAAGCGCATCGACATCGCCGTCGATTGCGGACCGCACGTCAATCCGGAGCGCATCCGGTCGCAGATGGAGGGCGCGGTCGTCATGGGGATGGGTCTGGCTCTATCGGCCGAGATCACCTTCAAGGACGGACGTGCGCAGCAGAACAACTTCGACGGCTACGAGATCACCCGTCTCGACGCCGCACCGAAGGAGCTGCACGTCCATCTGATTCAGACCAGCGACTACAGCCGTCCGCTCGGCGGCGTCGGCGAGCCGGGCGTCCCGCCCGTGGCACCGGCCATCGCCAACGCGGTCTTCGCCGCCACCGGCCGCCGCATCCGCCAGCTGCCGATCCGCGACCAGCTGAGCTCTTAGGCCACGACATCCTCCGGCCCGGATATCCCGGGTCGGAGGGTCACCTTCCCTGAAATCATCCGCAGGGCGTCGGTCGCACCGCACCGGCCCTCAACGCCTGCGGCTTCCTCAGTCGCGGCATCCGTTGCGGGCTTCCTCGCGCACGATCTCGGCGACCTTCGCCCGATCCCGGGCGGAAAGCGGAACGTCACGGATGTCGGAGAATCGGCATTGGGCGTTGCCGAACGCCGCGATCCCGCGCTGGGTCTTGAAGCAATAGCCGGCCTCCGCATAGACCGCGTTGCGCTCGCCCCAGAGCTCGTCGCACGGGAACGCCGCCAGGGCCGGGGATGCCGGCAGGCAGGCGAGACTGAGAATCACGAGAGGTCGCATCGGCAGCTCCGGGAGGGGTCGTGCGAGAGTGCGGGCTTTTCGGCCGACTTCGCAAGCTCCGCCTCCCCTGAGCCTGTGCTAGGCGGAGCACCCCGTCACGAGGCGTCGATCCTGGCGCGCACGCCGTCGAGCCCCCTCGTCAGTTCGGTGAGATCGTCGGCGAGAGCCGCATGGATGGCATCGGCGGCATCGGGAAACTCTTCGAGCACGCGACGCATCAGCGTCGGGGTGATGCGGACGACCTCCGCCGACGTGACGGCGCGGGCATCGCTGGGCCGCTCACCGCGCAGGAACAGCGCCATCCGGCCGATCAGGGCGGAGCGGCCGACCGCGATGGGCTCGCCGCCGGTGACGCGCGACGCGACCTCGATCGTCCCCGACATGACCACGAAGCCGCCATCGGTGCGCTCGTCCCGGGCGAACAGGACATCTCCCGGCATCAGGTTGCGGCGCTCGGCGGCGAAGGAGAGCAGCCGCAGGGCATCGCGCTCCATGAAGCCGAACAGGGGGGCCGCCGCCAGGATCGCGATGTCGTCGTCGAGTCCCAATGCCACCCGCTCCCGCAAGACGGAGACGTCTCTCCGGCCGAGCAAGCCTTAGCCGATGGCGGGCAGGGGAGGAAATCCCGCCCGCATCGCCGGAAGTGGGCTCGCCACGCATCACACCGATCGAACAGGTGTCATGAAGCCGGTGGATACACGCGTCTCCCGACCGACACGAAGACGGATAGAGCGGTGGCCAATCACTTCTGCCTGGATCCGAACGATCCCTACGCCCAGACCGAAGTCCTGGTGATCTTCGAAGGCAGCTATCCGGATATCCGGCTGGTGTCGGTCATCGACAGGCACGAGGAAGAGATCCTGTCCGATCTCGTCGACGAGCAGCAGCGCGATCTCATCCGCGAGATCGCCGCCTTCTACAGGCCCAGCGATGACCGGCCGGCAGCGGCCGCCTGAGGTTCAGGGCAGCAGCTTGTAGCCGCCGCCCTCGGTGACCAGGATGGCGGTGATGGCCGGGTTCGGCTCGATCTTCTGGCGCAGGCGATAGATGTGCGTCTCCAGCGTATGCGTGGTGACCTGCGCGTTGTAGCCCCAGACCTCGGCGAGCAGCGTGTCGCGCGCCACCACCTCGCGGCCGGCACGGTAGAGGAACCGCAGGATCGCGGTCTCCTTCTCGGTGAGTTTCAGCTTCGAGCCACGTTCGCAGACGAGGAGCTTGGCGCCGGGGCGGAACGTGTAGGGGCCGATCTGGAAGACGGCGTCCTCGCTGGCCTCGTGGCTGCGCAGATGGGCGCGGATGCGGGCGAGCAGCACGGCGAACTTGAAGGGCTTTGCGACATAGTCGTTGGCGCCGGCCTCGAGGCCCTCCACCATGTCGTCTTCGGAATCCTGCGCACTCAGCATGATCACCGGGCCGCGATACCCGTTGCGGCGCATGGCCCGTACCGCCTCGCGCCCGTCCATGTCGGGCAGGCCGACATCCATGATCGCGAGATCGATCCGATCCTCCGCCACGCGGGCGATGGCGCTCTTCGCATCCTCGGCGCTGAGGATGACGAACTCTTCATAGAGATCGAGCTGTTCGATCAAGGTCTCACGCAACGACTCGTCGTCGTCGCAGATGAGCAGGCGATGGATGGTCGACATCGGCCGATATACTTTCACACGCAACCGGGATGCGCCCGAATGGGCAGATCCCCAAATCTTGAGAGACGGCCGAGGCGCCGGCCGCCAGCGTAAACAACAGAGTGAAGGACCTTTTATGTCAGAACCTTGAACGCGTTCGGGACGAAGGCCGACTTCGCACGTCCCGGACGGTTCGAAAGCCGAAAAAGTTTCGCACGGGATCGTCTTTCGAGCATAGTCGCCCCTGTCGAGCCGGCACGTCTCGGGCTGGTTCGTCTGGGGCTGGTCCGGCCCGGTTCGTCCGGGCGATAAGGCGACCATGATCTCCAGACTCCAGATCCGAACGACTCTCGCCCAGATCCGCGTCCGACGGCTCGTGGGCGACCCGACCCGAGGGCAGATTCTCGCCGCGGGCACGATCATCCCTTGCGCACTCGGCCGCTCGGGCGTCGGTCAGGTCAAGCGGGAAGGGGACGGCCGGTCCCCACGGGGCCGTTTCCGACTCCTGGCCGGAGCCTATCGCCCGGACCATTTCGGCGCGCGTCCACGAACGGCGCTGGCGCTGCGCCCGACGCGACGGAGCGACGGCTGGTGCGACGAGCCGCACCACCGGCGCTACAACCGCCCGATCACCCTGCCGGCTCCCGGCGTGAGCGCGGAAGCGATGTGGCGGGAAGACGGCCTCTACGACCTCGTTGTCGATCTCGACTACAATCGCCATCCGATCCGGCCGGGCCGCGGCTCGGCGATCTTTCTCCACGTGGCGCGGTCGGGATACCTCCCGACGGAAGGCTGCGTGGCGGTGAAGCGCACGGACCTCGTCCGGCTTCTGCGGCGCCTCGGGCCGCGCACGCATCTGCGGATTCTCTGACCACCGCATGTGCTACCCCCGTGCCGGGAGACCGGCCGGCACCCCATCCCGCCGCTCGCCCGGACGCGACAGGGTGAGGACCAGGACGGCCGCGAGGATGCACAGGGCGCCGGCGGCGAAGAAGGCCGGCAGGTAGCTCGACAGGGCGGTGCGCGACAGGCCGGCGCCGTAGGCGATGGTGGCGGCCCCGAGCTGGTGCCCGGCGAACACCCAGCCGAAGACGAGGTTCGCCTTCTCGCGGCCGAACCGGGAGGCAGTGAGCCGCACGGTGGGCGGCACCGTGGCGATCCAGTCGAGCCCGTAGAAGGCGGCGAAGACGGAAAGGCCGACGAAGGAGAAATCCGAGAAGGGCAGGAACATCAGCGAGAGGCCGCGAAGGCCGTAATACCAGAACAGGAGCCAGCGGTTGTCATAGCGGTCCGACAGCCATCCGGACGCGACCGTGCCGATGAAATCGAAGATGCCCATGGCCGCGAGCACGCTCGCACCCTGCACCGGACCGATGCCGTAATCGGCGCAGAGGGGGATGAAATGGGTCTGGATCAGCCCGTTGGTGCTGGCCCCGCAGATGAAGAACGTGGCGAACAGCACCCAGAACACGCCCGTGCGCGACGCCTCCCGTAGCGCTCCGAGTGCGCTGCCGGCCATGACCGCCGGTCCCGGAACCGTACCGGCGGCGGCGATGTCGCCGTAGGGGGCCAGCCCCATCTCCTCCGGGCGATCACGCATCAACGCCATCACCGCGAGGCCTACCGTCAGCAACAGGCCGCAGATTACGAGGAGCGCCGCGCGCCAGCCGAGCTGCTCGGTCAGGGCCGCGAGCAGCGGCAGCACGATGAGCTGGCCCGTGGCCGAGCTCGCGGTGAGGAGACCGATGACGAGGCCGCGCGAGCGCGAGAACCAGCGGGTCGCGATGGTCGCGCCGAGGACGAGGGCGGTGAGTCCCGTCCCGATGCCGACGACGACGCCCCACAGCAGGACGAGTTGCCAGACCTCGCTCATGAACAGGGATGCGAGGAGCCCGCCGGCGATGAGGAGAAGCGCCAGGAGCACGATGCGGCGCGGGCCGTAGCGGTTCATCAGTTCGGCGGCGAAGGGACCCATCAGACCGAACAGGACGAAGCGGACGGCGAGCGCGGAGGAGATCGTCGCCGTGTCCCAGCCGAATTCCTTCTGAAGCGGCAGGATCAGCACGCCCGGTGCGCCGACGGCTCCCGCAGTCACCAGCATGGTGAGGAAGGTGACGCTCGCGACGACCCAGCCATAGTGAACGTTGCGGCGGGCAAGGGGCGCGGCGACGGAGTTCGACAGCGAGCCGAAGGGTGTGGCGTTGGACATACGGCCTCTTCGGGGTCCCGCATGGTGGTCCGGCGCGACGACCGGCCGTGAAGGCGGCTTGCCGGTGCGCGTGGTGAGACGATTGCTTAGGCGCATATGCACCCTTTAGACAAGCATCTCACTCGCACCCCCGTGATCGCATCTTCAGGACCTGTCGCGATGGACCAGCCGGCGCCGATCTCGCCGTGTCACTGCCTCGCCCTTCGCCAAGCGTCGCGGCGGCTGACGCAACTCTACGACCAGCATCTGGCGCCCACAGGCCTGCGTACCAGCCAGTACAGCCTGTTGCGCAGTCTCGGCCGGGCCGGGCCGATCTCCATCAACGCCTTCGCCGAGATCATGGTGATGGACCGGACCACGATGGGCCGCGCCCTGCGCCCCCTGACCCGGGACGGCCTCGTCGCCGCCGGTCCGGGACCGGATGGCCGGACCCGGTCTCTCACCCTCACCGCGGCGGGATTGGCGCGGATGGAGGAGGCGCTGCCCCTTTGGGAGCGGGCGCAGGAAGCCTTTGAGAAGCGTTATGGGGCGGAGCCGGCGAGCGACCTGCGCCGGGCCGCCGCGCGGCTCGCGCTGTCGGTCTGATATCGTGTCGCTGGCGCGACGCAGTCCTTTGGCTGGGTCCCGGATCGCCCTTCGGGCGTCCGGGAAAGGGGAGCAAGGCCGGAGGGGTCGAAGCGTCGGTCAGACCCCGCCCTCCCCATCCAGTCGGCACCTTTCCCGGCCGCCTGCAGCGTAGCGGAAGGTGAGCCGGGACCCAGCGCAAGGATGAGGCGAAGCCGCCGTTCTACACGTTCAGATCATCGTAGAGGTCGCGCCAGTCCGGGTTCATCGCTTCGATGAGAGCGATCTTCCAGGCACGGCGCCAGCGCTTGAGCGCGTACTCCCTTTGCCGGGCCAAGCTCACATGCGGATAGGTTTCATACCAGACGAGATTCGTCACGGCGTAGTCACTGGTGAAACCGGATTTGAGACGGGTCTTGTGCTCCCATACGCGTCGGCCGAGCTCGGTGGTCGATCCGGTATAGAGCGTGCCGTTTCGCTGGCTCGCCAGGATGTAGACGAACCCCGCCGGCCCCATCCATCGCGCCTCCAGCCACTTGATGGATTGCGGATTAGCAGGGATTGCGCGCGACAGACAATACAACCTCGCCGAGGCGTGGACGGAGAGTGCCGCTGGCTGGGTCCCGGATCGCCCTTCGGGCGTCCGGGAAAGGGGAGCGGGTCCAGAGGGTGAAGCATCGTCAGACCGCCGCCCTCTTCCATCCAAGCGCCACCTTTCCCGGCCGCCTGCAGCGCAGCGGAAGGTGAGCCGGGACCCAGCGCAAGGATGAGGCGAAGCCGCCGTTCTCAGAAATGCCGGGCCAGCACCTCGCGGACGCGCTCGACCATCTCGTCTTCCTTGACCGAGAACTGGGCAGGGCGGGCGGCTTTCCATTCGGCGTTGCTGGCGATGGCGCCGGCCGCCCTGGCGCCCTCGATCAGGTCCTTCACCTGGACCTCGCCGGCCTCGCGCTCGTTCGAGCCCTGAATGATGGCGCAGGGGGAGCCGCGCCGGTCGGCGTATTTCATCTGCGCCTTCATGCCCGAGCCGCCGAGATAGAGCTCGGCCCGGATGCCGGCCTCGCGCAGGCGCGCCACCAGGCGCTGGTAATCGGCGATGTTGTCGCGGTCGAGGACCAGCACCACCACCGGGCCAGGTTTGGCGGTGCCTTCCAGCAAGGGACTCTTGATCAGCTGCAGCGCCGACATCAGGCGCGAGACGCCGATGGAGAAGCCGGTGGCCGGCACCGGCTCGGCGCGGAAGCGCCCGACGAGGCCGTCATAGCGGCCGCCGCCGGCCACCGAGCCGAACCGCACGGTCTGGCCGTCCTCGTTGGTGACGGGGAACGTCAGTTCCGCCTCGTAGACCGGGCCGGTATAGTATTCGAGCCCGCGCACCACGGAAGGGTCGGCCCGGATGCGGTCGTGGCCGTAGCCCGCCGCCGCGCAGAGCCGCATGATCGCGTGCAGCTCGGCGATGCCCTCTTGGCCGGTCTCTGAGGAGCCGACGACGTCGCTCCACGAGCCGAAGAACTGCTCCCAGAATGCCATCCGGTCGCCCTCGGAATCGGGTGCCGCCTGGAACGAGACGTAGGCGAGGATGCGCTCGATGGCGTCGGGGCTGAGCCCGGCCCCCCTGGTGACGTCGCCGCTCTCGTCCTTGCGGCCCTCGCCGAGCAATTGGCGCACGCCATCGACGCCGAGGCGGTCGAGCTTGTCGATGGCGCGCAGCACGGTGAGGCGCTGCCCGGCCTTGTCCTCGCCGGCGAGGCCGATCGCCTCCATGACGCCGTCGAGCACCTTCCGGTTATTGACCTTGATGACGTACTGGCCGGAGAGGCCGAGCTTCTCCAGCGTATCGGCCATCAGCATGCAGATCTCGGCATCCGCCGCGACGGAGCCCGCGCCGACGATGTCGGCATCGCATTGCATGAACTGGCGGAAGCGGCCCGGACCTGGCTTCTCGTTGCGGAAAACGTAGCCGGCGCGGAAGCTGCGATAGGGTTTCGGGATCGCGTCGAAATGCTCGGCCACGTGGCGGGCCAGCGGCGCGGTGAGATCGTAGCGGAGCGACAGCCAGGATTCGTCGTCGTCCTGGAACGAGAACACGCCTTCGTTCGGGCGGTCGAGGTCGGGCAGGAACTTGCCGAGCGACTCGGTGTACTCGACGAAGGGGGTCTCCAGCGCCTCGAACCCGTAGAGCTCGAAGCTCTGGCGAATCGTCTCCAGCATCCGGTGCTGCGCGGCGATCTCGTCGGCGCGGCGGTCGACGAAGCCGCGCGGCAGGCGCGCCTTCAGGGTGTCGGCCTTCGCGGATTCGGCCTTGGCCATGGTGATTTCGCTTTGCGTTCGGGCTGTCGATGTCAGGCGGGCTCTATCGCGGGCGCTCCCGAGCGGCAAGCGCGGGGGTCAAAGCTTCAGGGCCAGCAGGGCGCACAGGCTCAGAATGGCGATGGGGATCTGCGTCGGGCGCAGCCGCGCGAAGAAGAGCGGCGCCTCCCCGGTGCGGGCAGCCAGCGGATCGAGGATTGCCACGGTGGTGAAGCCGGCGATGAGGAGGGCCAGCGATGTCACCGTCTGCCCGAGGGAGGCCGCGACCAGGGCGATGAAGCCGAGGCTGAACAGGCCCAGCATGGTGGCGATCTGGATGAAGGTCGGACCGCCCTCGGTACGGAAGCTGACGCCGCGGCGCACGCCCGACAGGAACAGCAGGATGGCACATCCCCACAGGATGGTGAGATAGAGGATCGCCTCACCGAGATCGTCGCGGCGCCACCAGGCGAGAGCCGCGCCGATCGCGAAGGGCAGCATCGGTCCGTAGCCCAGCAGGATGCCGAGCCACGGGACGGAGCGGGGTTCGCTCACGGTCAGCGTGCGTCTATCGGCCTTGGCCATCCGGCGGGAAGCTCCTCGATCTCTCGCCGGCCAACCTTCGCCCCCGGGTGCGGTTCCGGATGATCAGGCTCCCTGCGGCGACCGGCCCGTACTGCATCGCGCCGTTGCCGAACGACCGGTTTTCACGTGCAACTTCCACGAGGTTGATGAACAGGTTCTCCAGCCGCACCTTCGGATCGGCCGCGAGGTTGCGGGCGATCGCCCCCGTACAGGGCCCGTTTCTGGCCGGTGTCGCGGGTGTCGTTGGCGGTGATCTGGATCACCACGAGGTCGTCATCGCGGCTGGTTTCAAGATAGGCCGGATCGTATGCGAAGGCCGAATCCGTGTGTTCGTGGATCACGGTGAACAGATCGTTCTCCGGCACCGCGAAGGTCTCGCGCATGGCGGCGTAGATGCCGGCCACGAGGGCCTTGTGATAGGCGGCGTCCTTGCCGGCGCGACCTGCGGCGCCTCGGGATCGACGGCAGCGGTCTGGTGTTGGAGGTGCGGATCGCGCCGTCGCACGATCTCATGACGGAGTTCGAAAGGGGCGAGATCGATGCCGCCATCGTCAGGACGGAGGGTGAGGGACGCCACGACGTCTCCCCAAATTGCCGGTCTCGACGGTGACGCTCCATGCCCGGGCCGTCGACGCACGCGCTCAGGCAGCCCTGCGGGCCCTCGCCGCATCCTATCGGGGCGGCTGATCCCGCCTCCGGTCGAGGCGTCCGTCGGGCGCGGAAGGCCGCTGCTCTCAAGACGGTGGGATGTCGCGTGCTCGAAAGAAAACGCCCCGGCGCCGAAGCGGAGGGGCGTGTATCGTCAGGATCGCGAAGCGACGGTGGGCGCGAATCAGGAGGCGAGAGGACCGGTCTGGTCAGCCTGCTGGTTCTGCGCCTCGAAGGCCTTCTGGCGGTAGAGGCCGACGAAATCGATCGGATCGATATAGAGGGGCGGGAAGCCGCCGTTGCGCACGGCCTCTGCGATGATCTGGCGCGCGAAGGGGAAGAGCAGGCGCGGGCACTCGATCATCACCGCCGGGTGGAGCTGGTCCTGCGGAATGTTGCGCATGCGGAAGATGCCGGCATAGTTCAGCTCGAACGCGAACAGCACCTCATTGTTGATCTTGGCATCGCCTTCCAGGGTGAGCTCGACCTCGAAATCGGCCTCGGCCAGCTGCTTGGCGTTGACGTTGACCTGGATGTTGATCTGCGGGCCGCTTTCCTGCGGCTGGAGCGAGCGCGGCGCATTCGGGTTCTCGAAAGAGAGATCCTTGGCGTATTGGGCCAGCGCGTTGATGGCGGGCGTCTGGTCTTCGGCGGGAGCCGCGCCGTTGCCGTTTGGTGCCGGGGTATCGGCCATGGCGTTCTCGTCCTCTTTCGCGGGGTCCTTCGGGGCACCTCGGCGATTCACTGACGTGGCGTATCGTCCGATCGTCGCAGGGCCGGTTCCGAGCGACAGCGCGCTAACACGCTGGGCCACCTCCGACAAGACGAGCGGCAACGCGCCGGGTTCGAGCCGCGAAACCAAGCCGTCTCCGGACTTCATGATCCGCTCTTGACCCTGAGGCCTCCGGCATGGCTCCTCCCTGCCTGGATACAGCGCGCGGGGAGTCCCATATGCGGGCTGACCTCTTGGGTCGCGCCCCTACATTCCGGGCGGAAGCCTCGGATTCTCCGGCTCGATCCTTGCGCGGCGCTCCGTTAAAGGACGCAGCGGCGGGATTTCGGGAGCCCCCTCGAACAAGTATGTCGTGCGACGGCCACGATCGGATCGGTGATGCAGGATTCTTTCGATTTGACGACCCTGATCTTCCTGGCACTCGCGGTGTTCGTCATCTGGCGGCTCCGTTCGGTGCTGGGTCAGAAGACCGGAACCGAGCGCTCGCCGTTCAAGCCGGTGGACCGCAATCGCAATCCGGCATCACCGGCTCGGGCGGAGGGTGACAACGTCGTGCGTCTGCCCGGTGCCGACCGGCCTCAGCCCCAGCCCGATTCGGCACCGGCCGCCATCGCCGAAGCGCGCGACTGGCGCGGCATCGCAGAGCCCGGCTCGGCCGTCGCCCACGGGCTCGAAGCCGTTGTCCAGGTGGAGCCGAACTTCGATCCGCGCGCCTTCGTCGAAGGTGCCAAGGGCGCCTACGAGGCTATCGTGATCGCCTTCGCCAAGGGGGACCGCAAGACCCTGCGCAGCCTGCTCTCGAAGGAGGTCTGCGAGGGTTTCGAGCGTGAGATCACCGCCCGCGAATCGCGCCAGGAGACGGTGGAGACCACCTTCGTCTCCCTCGACAAGGCCGAGATCGTGGCCGTCGACGTGCGCAACCGCGTGGCGCAGGTGACCGTGCGGTTCCTCTCGCACCTCATCACCGCGACCCGCAGCCCCGATGGCAAGGTCATCGACGGCAATGCCGAAGCGGTGGCCGAGGTGCCGGACGTGTGGACCTTCGCTCGCACCCTGGGCAGCCGCGATCCGAACTGGCAGCTCGTCGCCACGGAAGCCGGCGCCTGAGGCGTCCGGATCTTTCGGGGTATGTCGTGACCGGTTTCTGGTATCGGACGATCGCATCTCTCGCCGCCCTCGCTCTCGTCGGAGCGCTCCTTCCCGGCCCGGTCGCTGTCGCGGCCGGGCCGCTTCGCGTCGGCGGAGCGGTTCTCGAGCCCGTGGACCTCGAGGCTCTGCAAGGCTTTCCCGGCACGGAAGCGGCCGCTGCCCTCGATGCGTTCCGCCGCACCTGCGCCGCCCCTCCGGTCGAGATCGCCCCCACCGTCACCGGCTCAGCGGAGGACCTCGCCGCAGCCTGCGCCCGCGCGGCCTCGGCCAAGCCCCAGGAGGCCGGGAGCTTCTTCGTGCGGAACTTCGATGCCTACCGCATCGTCAGGCCGGGCGAGGCGGGCGGTCCGCCGCGACGGACGGGCTTCCTCACCGGCTATTTCGAGCCGGAACTCACCGGTGACCTCTCCGCCGGTCCGGGTTTTTCCACCCCTGCCCTCGCCCGACCCGACGACCTCGTCAGCCTCGGCCCCGGCGAGACGCGGCCCGGCCTCGACCCGGCCTTGCGGGCGGCACGGGCCACGCGGACCGGGTTCGAGCCCTATCCCGATCGTGCGACCATCGAGGATGGCGGAATCGGGGAGCGCGCCCGGCCCCTCGTCTACCTGCGCGACCCGGTCGACCTGTTCGTGCTCCAGGTCCAGGGATCCGGCCGGGTCCGCCTGCCGGACGGGCGTGCGGTCCGCGTGCTCTATGACGGCCGCAACGGCAGGCCCTACACCTCGGTGGCCAAGCTCATCGTCCAAGCGGGACACCTCCCCCTCGAAGGACTGACGCTCCCGCGCTGGACCGGCTGGCTCCGCGCCAATCCCGAGCTCGCCAAACCGCTGATGCGCGCCAACGCCTCCTACATCTTCTTCCGCCTCGCCGAAGTGGAGGACCCGAGCCTCGGCCCTCCGGGCGCGGCCGGCATCCCGCTGACCCCCGGCCGCAGCCTCGCTGTCGATTCCAGCCTGTGGCGCTACGGAACGCCGTTCTGGCTCGAAGGACGGATCGCCGGAGAGGACGCCGCCGGGCGTCTCGTGGTCGCCGCCGATACCGGCTCGGCCATCGTCGGCCCGGCACGGGGCGACCTCTATCTCGGCACCGGCGAGGCGGCGGGGATCGCCGCCGGCAACCTGCGCGATCCGGTGGGCTTCGTAGTCCTGCTGCCGAAGCCGCGTACGTCCCCTTCCGGCTCGCCCGCCGCGGCTGGTGCTCCATGAGGATGCCGCGCAGGCCCCGCGGATTGTCGGGCGAGGACGCGTTCCTCTGGAGCGAGATCGCGCGGCTGATCACGCCGTTGCGCGGACGTGCCGTGCCGAAGGCCAAGGCGGTACCGACCGGCACTCCCCCGTCTTCGAAGACGAAGGCGGATACGCAGAATCCCACCGCCAAGGCCGCCACCACCAAGGCCGCGGCGCCGGTGGCTGCAAAGCCCCCCGTGCCGCTCAAGGCCGCGGCGAAACGCATCCTGAAGCCGGCACCGCCGCCATCGCCGGTGGCGGCACCGGCGATGGTCGTCACGGCCCCGTCCCTGCCCGGCCTCGAACGCAAGGCGCGCCTCGCCCTACGGCGCGGATCGCTCAAGGTGGAAGCGCGGATCGACCTTCACGGAATGTACCAGACCGAAGCGCACGGCGCCCTGGTCGGCTTCCTGATGCGCTGCCGCTCTGCGGGCCACGCCCATGTCCTCGTCGTCACGGGCAAGGGCGGCGGGGCGGGCTATGACGACGCCTTCTCCGAGCGCGGCGTCCTGCGCCGAAGCGTTCCGCATTGGCTGCGTTCGCCGGAGCTCCGCGGTGTCGTCCTCGGCTTCGAGGAGGCGGCGCGCCATCATGGCGGCGCAGGCGCCCTCTATGTCCGCCTGAGGCGGCGCTGAGGCCGGCCTGAAACGCCACTGTGCGGACGACGCGAAGACGGGCCGGTCGCGGCGATCGATCTGCCGAGGCGCATACCCTCCAATCATCGCTCTCGTCGTCATGGGCCGACCGGCGTGAGATCGCGGAGCAATCGTTCCCGGCTCGCGCCATGCGCGAATTCGCGCCTGGCGGGGACTTGAGCCGAATGCGGAATCGCGATAAGGAAAATTCCCTCCTTTTACGCCGTGTTGCATCCGGGAGCCCCAGGCTCCCCATAGACGATGCGCGGAACCGGTCTTTACCGACGTTCCGACCAAAGGTGCCGACAAGGCATCCGGCGCTCCTCCGACTGTCCAGCCCGATCAACCCTCGTCCATCGTCGGTTCCAATTCTCCCATGACGTCACAGAACGATTCGCTCACTCCCGTGGAACCGCCGGCAGAGATGGGGCTGGTCGCCGCCGATCTGAGCCAGCACCGCGAGGTCAAGCTCCAGGACCTCAAGTCCAAGACACCCACAGATCTGATCGCCTTCGCCGAGGAGGTCGAGGTCGAGAACGCCTCCACCATGCGCAAGCAGGAGTTGATGTTCTCTATCCTGAAGCAGCTCGCTGCCAAGGAGGTCGAGATCATCGGCGCCGGCACTGTGGAAGTGCTGCAGGACGGGTTCGGCTTCCTGCGCTCATCGGAATCGAACTACCTGCCGGGCCCCGACGACATCTACATTTCGCCCACCCAGATCCGCCGTTTCGGCCTGCGCACCGGCGACACCGTCGAGGGACCGATCCGCGGCCCGAAAGACGGCGAGCGCTATTTCGCCCTGCTCAAGGTCAACACGATCAACTTCGAGAATCCGGAGAAGATCAAGCACAAGGTCCATTTCGACAACCTGACGCCGCTCTTCCCGACGAAGCGCTTCAAGCTCGAACTCGATGCTCCGCCGAAGAAGGATTTCTCGCCGCGGATCATCGACATCGTCGCCCCCATCGGCAAGGGTCAGCGCGCGCTGATCGTGGCGCCGCCGCGCACCGGCAAGACCGTGCTGATGCAGAACATCGCGCAGTCGATCACCATCAACCACCCGGAATGCTACCTCATCGTGCTGCTTATCGACGAGCGGCCCGAGGAAGTCACCGACATGATCCGCTCGGTGAAGGGCGAGGTCATCGCCTCCACCTTCGACGAGCCGGCCACCCGTCACGTCCAGGTCGCCGAGATGGTGATCGAGAAGGCCAAGCGCCTCGTGGAGCACGGCCGCGACGTGGTCATCCTGCTCGATTCGATCACTCGCCTCGGCCGCGCGTACAACACCGTCGTGCCGTCCTCCGGCAAGGTGCTCACCGGCGGTGTCGATGCCAACGCCCTGCAGCGCCCGAAGCGCTTCTTCGGTGCCGCCCGCAACATCGAAGAGGGCGGTTCGCTCTCGATCATCGCCACCGCACTCATCGATACCGGCTCGCGCATGGACGAGGTGATCTTCGAGGAATTCAAGGGCACCGGTAACTCCGAGATCATCCTCGACCGCAAGGTCTCGGACAAGCGCATCTTCCCGGCCATCGACATCACCCGCTCGGGCACCCGTAAGGAAGAACTGCTGGTCCCGCCGGATTCGCTCAAGAAGACCTACGTGCTGCGCCGCATCCTCAACCCGATGGGCGTCACCGACGCGATCGAGTTCCTCATGGACAAGCTGCGCCAGACGAAGAGCAACAACGACTTCTTCGACTCCATGAACACCTGACGCCGTTCCTCGCTCCGTCTCGGACGCTCCCTGCCGGGCCGTCGGATGGAGCGAGGTTCGTTCCCTTGACGCCGGGTTGCTTCCGCTTCCGTGACGACCGGCCCCTCCTAGTGGCGCAAAGTGACCTAGTGGGCTTCTACCATACCCGGCGACGCGGCCACTTCAGGATGGATCAAGCCCCCGTCGAACAAAGGCGTTTTCTTTTGGAAATAAGATTATTCGCCGGCTAACACTAATCCAACACGAGAAAACCCATCCCGCGCTGGTGCGCCCCGCAGGATTTCCGCGATGAGCGACGGCACAACGATCTTCGCACCGGCCAGTGGATTCGGGCGCGCTGCCGTTGCCGTCATCCGGATCAGCGGGCCTGCCTCCGGCTCCCTCATCGAGAGCCTGACCAAGCGCCTCCCCCCGCCCCGTCGCCTGTCCCTGCGCACTCTTCGCCAGCCTGCGACCGGTGAGGTGCTCGACTCGGCTCTCGTCGCCTGGATGCCTGGACCGGGCACGTTCACCGGAGAGGACATGGCCGAACTTCATCTCCATGGCGGTCTCGCCGTGCGCTCCGCCGTGATGGCGGCCTTGGCAGCGTATCCCGGCTGTCGTCTCGCCGAACCCGGTGCCTTCAGCCGCCGTGCCGTCGAGAACGGGCGCATGGACCTGACAGCCGTGGAAGGAGCCGCCGATCTCATCGAGGCGGAGACCGACGCTCAGCGGCGTCAGGCTTTGCGTCAGCTCGACGGCGTGCTCGGACGCAAGGTCGCCGATTGGCGCGATCGATTGATTGACCTTTTAGCTGGTGCGGAGGCCGCCCTCGATTTCGCTGATGAAGGGGACGTCGACGATGCTGCCCTCGATGCCGCCCTCCAGTCCAAGGCGCGCGCCGTTCGTGACGAGATCGCGGCGGTTCTTGCCGATGGCCGGCGCGGGGAACGCCTGCGGGAGGGATTCGTCGTGGTGCTGTCCGGGCCGCCGAATGCCGGCAAATCGACTTTGCTCAATGCGCTGAGCCAGCGGGATGCCGCCATCGTCTCGGAAGTTCCGGGCACCACCCGCGACCTCATCGAAATCCGCTGCGATCTCGGCGGATTGCCGGTCATCATCGTCGATACGGCGGGCCTGCGCGACACAGCCGATCCGGTGGAAGCCGAAGGCATCCGTCGTACCCGCAAGCGAATGAACCAAGCGGACCTGATCCTCGCCCTTCACGCAGGTGATGAGCCGGACGATGGCAGTACGGCCCTCATTTCGGATCGAACCGTTTCGGTGCGGACGAAGTCCGATCTCGGTGCTCTTCCAGACAGCGATATCGCCATCTCCGCAGTGACGGGCGAGGGAATCGACCGGCTTCTCGGTCTCATCGAGGCGCGCGCGGAGGCGTCGCTCGGCGGCGGCGACGCCCTGGTGACCCGGGAGCGCCATCGCGATGGCCTCACCCGCTGTCGCGATCACCTGGACCGGGTCTTGTCCGGCCCTGCTTTCCCCGAACTCCTGGCCGAGGACCTACGCCTCGCCGTCCGGGCCCTCGGCGAAGTCGCCGGCAAGGTGGGGGTCGAGGACATGCTCGACCGCCTGTTTTCGGGCTTCTGTATCGGAAAGTAGAACCGGCTCGTCCGGCCAGTTTGTTCGGTGGCTCGGAGCCGTCAGGCCCCATCCGATATCTTGAACCGCCGGCACAGATCGTCGAGCTCTTCGGCCGTCTCGTAACGGATGCGAATTTCCCCGCCCGTCTGGCCCTTGGCCTTGAGGGAGACGGAGACGCCGAGGGCTCGCGCCATGGCCTGTTCCAGGCTGCGGACCCGGCCGTCTCGCTCGGGCTTCCGAGGACGGCCGGGGCGCGGTGCATCCCCCTCTGGCACCTCGGCCGAGGCGAGCGCCTCTACCTCACGGACGGACAGGCCCTCGGCCACGATGCGGCGGGCCACGGCTTCGGGATCCCTCACGGCGAGCAGCGCGCGAGCATGACCGGCCGTGATCTCTCCGGCGACCACGCGGTCTTGGATCGGGCTGGAAAGCTGCAGCAGGCGCAGGGTATTGGCGAGATGGCTGCGGCTCTTGCCGATGATCTCGGCGAGCTCTGTCTGGCTGTAGCGGAACTCGCTCATCAGCCGCTCGTAGCCGGCGGCTTCCTCGATAGCGTTGAGATCGCTGCGCTGGACGTTCTCGAGGATGGCGTATTCGAGGGAGGTCCGATCGTCGATCTCCACCACGACGATGGGGGCTTCATGCAAACCCGCCCGCTGAGCGGCGCGCCAACGGCGCTCACCCGCAACGATCTCGTAGGTGTCGGGAACGCCCGCCAGCGCCCGCACGACGATGGGCTGAATGATGCCGCGCAACTTGATCGAGGCGGCGAGTTCGTCGAGCTCGGTCTCGTGGAAACGGCGGCGTGGATTGCGTGGGTTGGGACGCAGAAACTCGACGGCGACCTTGCGCTGTGCCTGCGGCTTGCCCGCATCGCCGTTATCGTCTCCCACATCCCCGATCAGGGCCGCGAGCCCGCGCCCGAGCCGGGGCCGCGCCACTTCATCCGCCATCGCCACCTGCTTCAACTCCGAAACGCTACGCATCTACGAGAAAACCAAAGGATCATGCCGCCACTGGGAGCCGGCCCTCGCGCTGGATCACCTCGGAGGCCAAACGGAGATAGGCCTGCGAGCCGGCGCATTTCAGATCATAGAGCAGCACCGGCTTTCCGTGCGACGGAGCCTCCGAGACGCGAACGTTTCGCGGGATCGTGGTCTCGTAGACCTTGTCGCCGAGGAAGCCGCGGACATCGGCCGCTACCTGGTTCGAAAGGTTGTTGCGCGGGTCGACCATGGTCAGCACCACGCCCTGAATCGTCAGCCTTGGGTTGAGGGCCGCACGGACCTGTTCCACCGTACGCAGGAGTTGGCTCAACCCTTCCAGGGCGAAGAACTCACATTGCATCGGCACCAGCACCGCATCGGCCGCCGCCAGGGCATTGATGGTGAGCAGGTTCAGCGAGGGTGGGCAGTCGATCAGGACGTAGGTGACGCCCTCCGTCGCGGAACCGGCCCGTCCGATATCCTTCATGACATTGCGCAGGCGATGAGCGCGGTCGGACGAACTCGCCATTTCGAGTTCGAGACCAAGGAGATCCATGGTCGAAGGAGCGACCAGCAGTCTCGGTACGGCGGTGGGCACTACGGCCTGGGCGAGAGAGGCATCCCCCGCGAGCACGTGGTAGGTGGAAACCCGGCGCGAGCGGCGGTCTATCCCGAGCCCGGTCGAAGCATTGCCCTGCGGATCGAGGTCGATCACCAGAACGCGCTCGCCGATGGCGGCGAGGGCCGTACCGAGATTGATCGCCGTCGTCGTCTTGCCGACGCCGCCCTTCTGATTGGCCAGAGCAAGAATGCGCAGAGGCCGCTCGTGCGTCGCCTCAGAGGCGGAGGAGGGTTCGATGGTCATGAATCCACGCGGGAGAGGGTCGTGACGCGGACGATCCGCGCTTCCGACTCGGTACGGCTCGGCAACAGATCGTAAACGAATCTCCACCGTTGCGCTGCATCGGTCAATTCCGCCTGTGCATCACGGCCCTTGGGAAACAGGCCGATGGTGCCGGTTGTCAACAGCGGTTCGGTCCAGGCGAGCAACTGGTCGAGGGGTGCGAGTGCGCGGGCGCAGACCACCGCGACGCCGACATGGTCCCCGATCGCATCCTCGATCCGCCGGTTGCAGATACGCGCGGGGGCCTTGGTCAAGCGCGCGGCCTCGGTGAGGAAGGCGCATTTGCGGCTATTGCTCTCGATCAGGTCGACCTGAAACCCCGGCCTGTCGCGGCCGGCAATGGCGAGGATGAGACCGGGAATGCCGGCTCCCGAACCGAGATCGAGCCAAGTGGTCGCGTCGGGTGCGATGTCGAGGAGTTGCAGAGCATCGGCGATATGGCGCGTCCATACCTCGGCGAGGGTGGCAGGACCGACAAGGTTTTTGACGCTCTGCCAGCGTCTCAACTGCTCGACATAGAGCTCCAGCGCCTCGGCCGTTTCACGTGAAACATTCGCCTGCGCCAGGACTCGCGCGCGATCGTCCTGCCTAGCAGCCATGATGGGCAGCCGGGGTGGAGCGATCGGCACGGCGCGCATGTGCGGCCAGCAAGGTCAGAGCCGCCGGCGTGACGCCTTCGATGCGGGCCGCCTGCCCCAGCGTGCCCGGCCGCACCGCTTCGAGCTTGACCTGCATCTCGTTCGACAGCCCGGGAATGGCGGCGTAGTCGAGCCTGATCGGCAAGGCCACGGCCTCGTCGCGCCGGAAGGCGGCGATGTCGGCGCTCTGCCGATCGAGATAGACGGCGTAGGTCGCGTCTGTTCGCAGGCGGTCGGCGATACGGGGAGACACGCTCCTAAGTTCGGGCCAGACATCGGCGAGCCGATCCCAGCCGATCTCCGGATAAGACAGGAGCTGGAAGGCGCTGCGACGGATGCCGTCCTGATTGAGAGCGATGCCCTGCCGAGCCGCCGCGGCCGGCGTCAGGCTGAGTGTATCCAGCTGCGCTCGCGCCGCTTCGAGTTCGCCCTGCGATCGGGCAAAATGCTCGGCCCGTTCCGAGCCGACGCAACCGAGCGCAGCTCCGCGCGGGGTGAGGCGCTCGTCGGCATTGTCGACGCGAAGCGACAGCCGGTACTCGGAGCGCGAGGTGAACATGCGGTAGGGCTCGCTGACCCCGTGCGTGACGAGATCGTCGATCATCACGCCAAGATAGGATTCGGCCCTGTCGAAGCTCGACAAGGGAGAGCCACCGGCCAGACGCGCCGCGTTGATGCCGGCCACCATCCCCTGCCCCGCCGCTTCCTCATAGCCGGTCGTGCCGTTGATCTGCCCGGCGAGGAACAGGCCGGGCAGGCGCTTGGCCTGAAGCGTGGTGTCGAGCTCGCGCGGGTCGACATAATCGTACTCGATGGCATAGCCCGGCCGCACGATGGCCGCGTGTTCGAGACCTGGGATAAGGGCGATCAGCTCGCGCTGAACACTTTCGGGAAGCGCCGTGGAGATGCCGTTGGGGTAGACAGTCGGGTCGTCGAGGCCTTCGGGCTCCAGGAAGATCTGGTGCCCCTCGCGATCGCCGAAGCGCACCACCTTGTCCTCGATCGACGGACAGTATCGCGGGCCACGGCTGCTGATCCCGCCGGAATACATCGGTGAGCGGTGAAGGTTGGCGCGGATCAGATCGTGTACGGCCTGTGTCGTGCGGGTGATGCCGCACTGGATCTGCTTTGTGGTGATCCGATCGGTCAGCGTGGAGAACGGCACGGGATCGTCGTCCGCCGATTGCATGTCGAGACCGGACCAGTCGATGGTGCGGCCGTCCAGGCGCGCGGGCGTACCGGTCTTGAGGCGTCCCAGCGTGAAGCCGAGGCGGTCCAGGGTCTGGGCGAGGCCTATGGACGGCCCCTCGCCGATGCGCCCGGCCGGAACCTGCACCTCACCCATATGGATGAGCCCGCGCAGGAACGTGCCGGTGGTCAGCACGACGGCCGCGCAGGGTATGGTCCGGCCGTCCGCCAGGACCACGCCGGCGATGCAGGGCTTCTCCGCCTCGACTCCCTGGACCTGTGGCCCGTATACTTGGATATCCGCGACTTCGCCTTCGACGACGACGAGATTGGCGGTCCCGGCCACGGCCGCCTGCATCGCGCACGCATAGAGCTTGCGGTCGGCCTGGGTGCGAGGGCCGCGCACCGCGGGGCCCTTGCGCCGGTTGAGCAGGCGGAACTGGATTCCAGCTGCGTCAGCCGCACGGCCCATCAGCCCGTCGAGCGCGTCGACCTCACGAACGAGATGGCCCTTGCCGAGCCCGCCGATGGCTGGGTTGCACGACATCGCCCCGATCGTGGCGGCGGAATGTGTGACGAGGGCGGTGCGGGCGCCGATGCGCGCGGATGCGGCGGCGGCTTCCACGCCGGCGTGACCGCCGCCGACCACGACCACGTCGAAAGATGGACTCGTCTGGGACATGGGGTGATTAGGCGCGCTGCGAGCGAGTCGTCAACGACGGACAGGGTCGGGCCGAGCTTTCCCGATGCGTCTGGCAGGAAGCTGAGCCGACGCAACGTCGATCCAGCATCATCCCCGTCGGCGAGCGGCCTCCGTGGCGATGCGCAGGAGCGTCGCCGAAGCATGGGCATGGGCCAGGTCGGGTTGCGAGCGGCGACAAGCCAGCACGGCCTCCTGAAGTAGCTGAACCGCATGGCGCAGGGCGACCGGAGACCATCGCCCGAGCTGCGCTTCGACGATGGTCTTGCGGCGAAAATGCAGGCCGCGCCAATTGCCGACCATCATGCTCGGGCTCTGTCCCTCCCCTGCGACTCGCGTCGAGAGGAGCGTCAGGGCATGGCGCAGGGCTGAACCGAGCATCACAGAAGGGTCCATGCCTTCGTGCCGGAACCGGCGGTAATCCCGCTCGACCTCCTCGCTCCGACCGACGAAAGCGGCGTCGATCAATGTGTTGAGCACACTGCCGGCGACGTCGCTCACCACGGCCTCGACGTCGTCGAGACCGACCTCGCTCTGACCCTGCGCATAGAGGGCGAGTTTCTCGATCTCCGACAGGCTCGCGCGCCGGTCGCCGCCGAGGCTCATCGCCAGGACGTCCCTCGCCTCACGAGCGATACGCAGCCCGCTGTCCTGAAGCGTGCGGTCGATGAGGTCGGCGAGGGTTCGTTCGTCATCGGCATAGCAAGGCAATGCGAGGGCACGCGTCGACTTCTCGCACAACGTCCGTAACGGAGCGCTCTTGGCGAGGTCTCCCGCCTCGACGACGATGCGGGCACCGGCGATCTCGGCCTTGAGGGCCGCATCCACGGCCGGCGCGTAGTTCCGGCTTCCAGGCCTCACCCAGATGCTGCGCTGGCCGCCGAACAGGCCCACCGTACTGGCCTCGTCCACCAGCCGCCCGACATCGGAGGCCAGGACATCGCCTTCGATCTTCACCAGGGCAAAGGGGTCGGACGGGTCGGTGACGAAGCTCTCGGCCAGACGTTTTGCGCGCTCGAAGACCAGGCCGGTATCGGGCCCGTAGACGAGGATCACCGCGACCTGCGACGCAGGTCCGCGCCGCAGCAAAGCTTCGATATCGCCGGCCTTGACGGCGGTCAGGGCTTGGTCACCAGCACGGAAGCGATCCGCGTCTTGATCTGGTCGGCCAATGTCTTGGCCAGACGGATCTCGGCGTCGCGGGCCGCGCGGAGAGAGGCGAAGCGCTGAATCGAACGATCGTAGGTCGTGGTGGCAACAGCCACGCCCTCGCTGATGATCTTCGTACCGTCCAGCGTCTCGAGGGAGAAGCGGATGGTACCGACCAGAGTGCCGGCTTCGGCGCGTCCCGTCTGCGAAGACACGATCGGGGTCTGCACCGCTTCGCTGCCCTGCATCTTCAGGCGGTACCGTTTCGGCGAGGGCTGGCCCGAACCGTCGAGATCGAAGATCAGCTCACTGCGCAAGTAATGGCCGAGCCGCTCCTGGCCGGACGCCGTCGAGACGTCGTCGACCTGCACCGAGGCGAGAAGGGCGGCCATGGGCTCGCCTGACGCGGTCGGGCCATAGAGCGGGCGAAAGCACGCCGACAGGTTGACGGCCATGAGCGAAACCAGCGCGACCTTCGCCGCACGAGACCGTACCGCCCGTCTCAACCCATGCATCATCATCGCAGCACCGCTCTCCGTCCGGTCTCGCTGTTTACGGCGATCCCGCCCCTCACGTCACTCGTATAAGCGTCAAGCTTTACGATTCCTCTGCGGCAGGACGATGGTCGTTCTCACAGACATCCCCGTTCCTCACACCACGAGGTTCACGATCCGGCCAGGCACCACGATCACCTTGCGAGGCGAGCGGCCTTCCAGCGCCTTCCGGACTGCTTCATCGGCAAGGACGAGGGCTTCCACCGTGGCCGTATCGGCCGTGCGAGGCACGGTGACGTCGGCGCGCTTCTTGCCGTTGAGCTGGACAGGGAGGGTGATCTCGTCCTCCACGAGAAGAGCTCGGTCGACCGCCGGCCACGCGGCTTGAGCGACCAGTCCCTCGCGGCCGAGGGCCGACCAGCATTCCTCGGCGAGATGCGGCATCATCGGCGCCACGAGTTGCGTGAGGATGCCGGCCGCTTCCATTGCCGCGGAGCGCGAAACCGAGCCCGCACGCAGCGCTTCGTCGAGGGCATTCGACAGCGTGTAGATATGCGCCACGCAGCGGTTGAAGCGCAGACGCTCCACATCCTCCTCCACGGCAGCGAGGGCCTTGTGGGCCGCCTTGCGCAGGACGGCGTCAGTCGCTCCCTCGCCCGTGGAAACTCCCGCTGCGAGCGAGACCAGCCTCCAGACGCGCTGGACGAAGCGGGCCGCGCCCTGCACGCCATCCTCCGTCCAGATCACGTCACGCTCCGGCGGCGAATCCGACAGCATGAACCAGCGGGCCGTATCGGCGCCGTAACTGGCGATGATGTCGTCGGGATCGACCACGTTCTTCTTCGACTTCGACATCTTCTCGATCGAGCCGATCGAGATCGGCGCGTCTGTTTTCACGTGAAACGCCTGCCTCTCGCCACCCTCGGCAGTGATGCGGATATCGGCAGGCTGAACCCAAGCGCCAGCTTGGTCCTTGTAGGTCTCGTGGACGACCATGCCCTGCGTGAACAGGCCGGCGAAGGGCTCCGACACGCCCGACCAGCCCGTCGCCTGCATGGCGCGGGTGAAGAAGCGCGCGTAGAGCAAATGCAGGATCGCGTGCTCGATACCGCCGATATACTGGTCCACCGCCAGCCAATGATCCACGGCCGCGCGGTCAGTAGGAGCATCCGTCAGCCAGGGCGCGGTGAAGCGCGCGTAGTACCAAGACGAATCGACGAAGGTGTCCATCGTGTCGGTCTCGCGCCGCGCCGGAGCACCGCATTGCGGGCAGGGTACGTTGCGCCAGGCGTGGTCACGTTCCAGCGGATTGCCGGGGGTGTCGAACGAGACCTCGTCGGGCAGCTTCACCGGCAGGTCAGAGACGGGCACCGGCACCGGGCCGCAGGCCTCGCAATGGATGATCGGAATGGGACAGCCCCAATAGCGCTGACGCGAGACACCCCAGTCGCGCAGGCGGAACTGGACTTTGCGCTGCGCCACGGGTTCGCCATCGAGAATTTCGCCCTCCAGCCGGTTGGCGACGGCGTGGAAGGCTTCGTCCGTCGTCATGTCGTCGAGGAAGCTCGAATTGATCATCCGCCCGTCGCCGTCATAGGCGGTGTCGGTGATGACGAAGCTCGCCGCATCCAGGTCCTCCGGGCAGACCACGGGAGTGTTGCCGAGGCCGTATTTATTGGAGAAGTCGAGATCGCGCTGGTCGTGAGCCGGGCAGCCGAACACGGCGCCGGTGCCGTATTCCATCAGCACGAAGTTCGCGACGTAGACCGGCAGCAGCCAGGACGGGTCGAGAGGGTGGCGCGCCCGCAGGCCCGTGTCGAAGCCGAGTTTCTCCGCCGTGTCGATGGCCGCTTGGGCAGTGCCCGTGCGGCGGCATTCCTCGATGAAGGTCTGCAGCTCGGGACGGGTGGCAGCGACCGAGGCCGCGATCGGATGATCGGCGGCGATGGCCAGGAATTTTGCGCCGAACAGCGTGTCGGGGCGGGTGGTGTAGACCTTGACCTCGGAGGCATCACCACTCGCGCCATCGAGAGCGAACCGGACTTCCAGCCCCTCCGAGCGGCCGATCCAGTTCTTCTGCATCACCCGGACCTTCTCGGGCCAGCGCTCCAACCCGTCGAGCGCGTCGTAGAGGTCCTGGGCGAAGTCGGTGATCTTGAAGAACCATTGCGTCAGCTCGCGCTGCTCCACCAGCGCGCCCGAGCGCCAGCCACGCCCGTCGATGACCTGCTCGTTGGCCAGCACCGTGTGGTCCACAGGGTCCCAGTTCACCTTGGCCGTGCGGCGGGTGACGAGGCCCTTGGCGAGGAAGTCGAGGAACATCCGTTGCTGGTGCTTATAATAATCGGGGTCGCAGGTGGCGATCTCCCGACTCCAGTCGAGGGACAGGCCCATGCTCTGCAACTGGCCACGCATGGTGGCGATGTTGGCGTAGGTCCATTCGCGCGGGTTGACCTTGCGCTCCATGGCGGCGTTCTCGGCCGGCAGGCCGAACGCGTCCCAGCCCATCGGGTGAAGCACGGCGAAGCCCTTGGCGCGCTTGTAGCGGGCCACCACGTCGCCCATGGCGTAGTTGCGGACATGGCCCATATGAATCCGCCCCGACGGATAGGGGAACATCTCCAGCACGTAGTATTTCGGTCGTTCGTCGTCGTTGCGCGTCGCGTAGATGCCCTGCGCGGCCCAGGCCTCCTGCCAGCGCGGCTCAGCATCCTTGGCGTTGTAGCGCTCCGGGGCGGGCGTGGGGGAGGAGGTCATGGTATGGACTCTGGGATGCGGGCCAGGACGAGCTGGCGAAGCGCCTCACGCGGCGCCGGATCGATTGGATGCCGGACTAGCACGGCACGTTTGCCGGTCAACTGAGCCCTTCCTGCGGAGCCCTGCGCTTGCGGCCTGCGTTGCGGGTGATAGGTCAGGCGCAAACCGCCACCCCTCCTTCGCCGACGAGACACCATGCCCGACACCACCCCGCCGAGATACGCCCATCCGGATGCTGCCGACGTCGTCGCCGGATTGAAGGCCGTGCGTGAGACGATCGTCCAGGCCGCGCATGATTTCGAGCGGGACCCGGCGACGATCTCGCTGGTGGCCGTCTCGAAGCTCATCGCTGCGGACGGGATCGTGCCCGCATTGGAGGCTGGGCATCGGGTTTTCGGCGAGAATTACGTTCAGGAATCGAAGGCGAAATGGCCGGCGCTCCGCGAGCGCTTTCCGGATGTGGAGCTTCATCTCGTCGGACCGCTCCAGTCCAACAAGGCCCGCGAGGCAGTGGAATTGTTCGACGTGATCCACGCCCTCGACCGGCTATCGCTGGCCGCGGCCCTGGCCAAGGAGATCGAGCGGACGGGCCGGACGCCGAAGCTGCTCGTCCAGGTCAATACCGGCGACGAGCCGCAGAAGGCCGGGGTTTCGCCCTCTCAGGTGGACGTTCTGCTCAGCGAATGCCGCGAGACCCACGGGCTCGCGATCAACGGGCTGATGTGCATCCCGCCGGCCGAGGCCCCGCCTTCGGCCCATTTCGCCCTGCTCGCCCGCATCGCCGAGCGCCACAACCTGCCCATCCTCTCCATGGGCATGAGCGCCGACTACCCGGCCGCGATCCAGATGGGCGCCACCCATATCCGCGTCGGCACCGCGATCTTCGGAGAGCGCCCCCGCGCCGCGGGAGCCTGAGATCGGGCGCTTCGCGACGTTCCGCCCCTTCTCCGGCTCACCCTGTGCTGTCGCTCCGGGCGGCCAGGGAAGGGGCGGTGGTCAAGTGAGGAATCGTCTGCCTCATCACCTTTCCCGGGGCCGCGCAGCGGAACCCGGGATTCACGGCGTTCCTTCCGCCCTACCCGAAGGCGCCGACCTCGTGCTGGATCATCCCCGAGAGTTCGCGGACGCGGGCGAAGGATTGGCGGATCGGACCGAAGATCGTCTTGTGCTCCGATTCGTAGGTGCCGACATCGCGCGGGCCGGCGGGCTCGCCGAAATTGAGCCCGAGTGTCGGATCGGGCGTGACCGGGAAGATCTCGTCCAGCATCGTGAGGCAGCCATCGATATCGAGGCGCAGGAAGCGCTCGATCAATTGCTCGCGGGTGATGCCCGATTGCGGACGAAAGCCCGGAATATGCACCGCTAGGAACCAGATCCGGTGGATCAGGGCGAGGCGAAGCGCATGCAGCAGGGTCAGCCGCACCGACATCTTGCCGAGATCGGGAGCCGCCGCCTGCAGGCTCAGCCAATCGCTGGTGAGGCGGCCGAACAGGCGACGCAAATCCGGCGCGAGGCGCAGGCGATCCAGGGACATGGCGATGATGACGAGTTCGTCGCGCCGGTCGTCGCGCTGGGTACGCCGCGCCCGCTCTAGCCACATCGCCGGATCGAGCGTGTCGATATAGGCGCGCAGCACGTCGAGATCGCCGACTGCCGAGGCGTGCTGGGCCAGCCGGAACGCCCGGGAGAACCGGACGGAATCACGGCGCATGTCACGGAACAGGTCAGGCGCGCGGCTCGCCGCCCGGCCGAGGCCGTGGAGGGAATTCGCCAGATAGCCGAGCTGGTGCAGGATCGCGTTGTTGGGGATCGCCCGCATCTGACGCGGATGGGTGATCATGCTGGGGCCGCCGCCGTCGGACTGGCGCGCCACGGGGCGTGAGCCGGTCCGGTCGAGGAGGCTCGGGCCGAACGTGCCGAGGAGTGCGGCATAGCCGGGGTCGTCCACCAGCGCCTCCATGTCCTGGCGGGCCACGGTGAAGAACTCGGCGGCGAAATCGGCCTCGCCGTAGATCGGGTCGTCGGCCTCGTCGGCTCCGGGGGCATCAGACAGGACGTAGTCGGCGAAGGAATCATCGTCGGCGACATCGAACGCGAAGACGTGCTCGGCGATCCGCTCCACCGTCGCGCGGGCGAGCGCCTGCGTACCGAACATCAGGTAGCCGTCCGAGCCCTGGAAGCTCGATTCGAGGCGGACCTTGATCCCGGCCTTGCGGTTCCTTCGGCGGGCGTCTTCCGGCGCGAGATAGGCGAGGCGGTCACGCAGGGAGGTCGGATGTGCGCCGCGCCCGATCGACTCGCCGTGGGTGTCGAAGATCGCGAGCTCGACACCGGTCAGGTCGTTCTGCACCATCAGGTCGGTGATGCGCAGGCGCAGGCGCTCGATCCAGAAACTCGCGGCGAGCTGGCCGACATAGCGGCCCGAATCCGAGTAGCCGAACTGCACCGTGAGCCGGCCGATGCGCTTGAGATAGGCCCGCCAATGCGGATTGCGCAGGGCGTCGTCGAGTACCCGGATGCCTTGTTCCAAGGCACTCGCCGTCTCGAACAGCGGGGTGATCTCGACCTTGTCGCTGATCCCGTAATGCCGGGCGAGCCAGAGGGCGGCGAGCAGGGTGTAGCCGGTCTCCGTCTCGGCGATGAGGAATCGCACCGGATGGGTGCCGTCCACATGCTTGAGGATCTGCGCGATGGTCATCATCAGCCGGGCAGCCGAGGCCCGCTCGGCGGCGAGCGCTCCGAAATCGACGGCCACCGGATGCACGTCGTTGAGAAGCGCATGGATGGTGGAGAGGTGCGAGCGCCGCTGCGCCGCGTCCGTCGGCTCGCCTTCGAGGTCGATCACCCGACGAACCGCGTTGTGGATCTGGCTGGCGTTGAGCCGGAAATGCGGCAGGGCGTTCGACAGGCCGTGCGTGGCGATGCCCGAGCGCAGGAGCGCGATGGCGCGCTTGTCCTCGTCGCTCTCCACACCCCCGAGCGCTCCGGCGAGCCCGGCCAGGATCGGCCCGGAATCGGTCTGTGCCCGCTCGCGCTCGATGATGAGAGCCAGCGCGAAGCGATGGACCGCCTCCAGCGAAGGTTTGGTGCCGAGTCGCGGGGCGACGGCGAGCTGGCGATTGACGGCCGCCAGCGCGCCCTGCGTCAGGTCGCGCACGACCCTGGTCGCCGGCACGTCAGGCAGGTGGCGCATCACCCGGTCGAGCTGCATGCGCTTCGATTCCAGGCGGTACCGCAACGTGTCCCACCAGCCGATATCGGTGCGCCCGTCCGTGTCGCAGCCGACCCAGGATGCGATGGCGAAAGGCTTGGTCACCAGCTCGGACCAGCGGTCGGGCCAGCGGGCGCGCGCAGCATCGAGCAGGCCGGCATTGAAGCTGTCCAGGGCCGTACGGCCGTGATTGGCGGCATGACAGGCCTGATCGAACTCGTCGTCGAGGCTGATCCTCGCATCCGGCCGGGTCGAGAGCGTCGCGGCCTTCTCCATCAGGGGCAGGCGCGCGGCCTCCTTGTCCTGGGATGCGGCCTCGGCGATCAGCCCCGCCACCGCTTTCGGCATGCCGAAAGTCGGGTGGGCGGTGAAGACCACGGCAAAGCCGGTGCGCCCGACGAGATCGCGAAACGTCTCGAAATCTCCCGCGCTCTTCGGGATCGCCGCCACGAGGCGCGCCGGCATGGTGGAATCCGCCGATGCATGGGCGTCGCGATCGAGGCCGACATAGCCGCGCAGTCGCTCGGCCCGGGCGACGAGGGATTGCATCCGCAGCCGCGCGAACAAGCTGTCGAGTTCGTCATCGCCGATCTCCTCGCGGTCGAAGCGCCGGGTGATCGCGAGGGTCACGGCGAGGACGGGGTTGCGAAACGGATCCTCGCTCGCCTGCTCGCGGGATCCCTCGATCAGGGCGATGAGATCCTGTTCGAGATCGGCGGGATCGGGCACCGCATGGGCTGGGCTGCGGTCAAGCATGCGCATCGATCGACCTTGTCTGGGTAGAGGAAGAGCAGGGCGGTGTTGAAGTCGAACCGTCTTAGATCAGGTTGGGCGTCGATCCGGCGACAATGGGCGCATGGCGATCCACCATCCACCGCCGGATGGTTTCGGCTCCGCATCCCCTCGACGCAAGGGTCGAGCAGAGACGCAAGGACCGTTCCGGCCGTGACGCGTCCGATGGCGATGTCGGCGTCGACGCCCCGCCCTCGTGCGAAAGCACCCATGCGAGACGTGGCAAGTGTCTCGCGATCGGCAGCAAGTGGATGCAACCTGGACCCGGCTGGGGTAACCCTCGGGCCCATGCAGATTTCTTCGATGCCGCCCCTCCCCTTCGGCAATCCGCTTTTCCCCCTTCGGTCGCGGATGATGGTGGCCGCGAGCCGGCTCGCCCTCACGACCTCGGCCGTCCTCTTCTCCGTCATGCTGGGGGGCGCACCCGTCTTCGCCCAGGAGGACGCCGCGCCGGCGGGAGAGGTCGAGGCTCCGGCCGCGAAGCCCAAGCCGAAACCGAAGCCCAGGCCGAAACCGGTGGCGAAACCAGCCGTGAAATCCGGCGAGCCGAAAGATGTCGCGCCCGCCTTGATGCCGGCGGCCAACCTCGCCCCCGTGAAGCTGCCGGAGCTCATCGTGGTCTGCGACAACGGTCAGGGCGCCTTTTACGAGGGTCATGGCGCGGTCTCGCTCTGGGTGACGCGCAGCGGCACCATCACTGTCGACAACCCGCTTCGCCCGCTGACACCGGAGACGACGC
Source organism: Methylobacterium marchantiae (assembly GCF_042679825.1). Classification (NCBI taxonomy): domain Bacteria; kingdom Pseudomonadati; phylum Pseudomonadota; class Alphaproteobacteria; order Hyphomicrobiales; family Methylobacteriaceae; genus Methylobacterium; species Methylobacterium marchantiae. The sequence continues at coordinate 155,521 of NZ_JBHTND010000002.1, forward strand.
AGGTGCTGCAGGTGGTCATCGGCAACAAGGCCGCCACCGCCTTCGGCCCCGATCTCCTGGCCCTGCGCCGGGGCGGGACGCCTGCATCCTTGGAGGCGGCGACGGGCGGACCGGTGCGCTGGGACGAGCAGCTGACCGTCCTGCCCGATTTTCTCAACGTCGTTTCCGAGGCCGGCGAGGCCCTGGCGCGGCTCGATCACCGCCGCTGCGGCGATGCTCCGGAGGTCAAGCAGCCTCCTGTCGCCAAGGCGAAGGAGAAGGAGAAGGAGAAGGCAAAGCCCGTCGCGAAATCACCGCGACAGCCCAAGCCCTCCGCCGGCGAAGGAGCCGGGAGAGAGCCCGGAATCGGGGACGGCGCCGTCCCGCGAGGCCTGCAATTGCCGCAAGGTGCCATCCCGGCGGGACAACCGTGATGGACTCGAAGAGGGGAATGGAATGAAGGCCGCCGAGGTGATCGCCAGGCTGGGGCTGCAGCCTCATCCGGAAGGCGGCCATTACCGAGAGACGTTTCGCGATCCGAAGGAGATCGACGGCCGCTCCGTCGGAAGCGCGATCTATTATCTCCTCGATCTCGGCGAGACCTCCGAATGGCACCGCGTCGATGCCGCCGAGATCTGGTTCTGGCATGCCGGCGCACCGATGGTCATCACCACGAGCCCGAACGGGCACGACGCCACCGCTACCTATCTCGGCCCCGACCTCGCCCATGGACAGCATCCGCAGATCGTCGTGCCGGCCGGGCATTGGCAGACCGCCACGAGCCTCGGTTCATGGACCTTGGTGAGTTGCACCGTCTCCCCGGCCTTCCGGTTCGAGGGATTCGAGATGGCCCCGCCGGGCTGGCGGCCGACACCACGAGGATAGGACCGGACGCTTCGCGGCATCCGGCTCCGGGCCCCGGCTCACCGTCCGCTTCGCTGCGGAAGTCCGAGGGAACCGGTCCTTCGCCCTACCCCTCCTCCTCGCCCTTTTTCGCGATCATCGGAACGAGGGGTGTGATTCTCAGCGAGGTGATGCGGTTCTTGGTCTTTCGCAGCACCTGGAACCGGAAACCGTGGAAGTTGAAGGCGGTGCCGGTATCGGGAATGGCCCGCGCCTCGTGGATGACGAGGCCGGCGATGGTCGTGGCCTCCTCGTCGGGCAGGCTCCAGTCCATGGCCCGGTTGAGGTCGCGGATGGCGACGGAGCCGTCGGCATTCACCGAGCCGTCGCCCTGGGGCCGCACGCCCGAGACCGCGACATCGTGCTCGTCGGCGATGTCGCCGACGATCTCCTCCAGGATATCCTCGAGGGTGACGAGGCCCATCACCTCGCCGTACTCGTCGACGACGAGGGCGAAATGGGTCTTCTTGGTGAGGAAGGCCTTGAGTTGATCGCGGAGCGACGTCGTATCGGGCACGAACCAGGTTTCGAGAGCCAGGGCCTCGACCTTCAGACCCGACGCATCGCCACCGGCCGCATCGAGGGCGCGCAGAAGATCCTTGGCGTGGAGAACGCCGATGATGTTCTCGGAGGTGCCGCGCCAGAGCGGCATGCGGGTATAGGGAGAGGCCAGAACCTCCCGCACGATCTCCTCAGAGGGCAGGTCGGCGTTGATGATGCGCATTTTTGTGCGGTGCACCATGACCTCGGAGACGGTCAGTTCGTGCAGATCGAGGAGGCCGCCGAGCATGTCGCGCTCGGCTTTGGCGACACCGCCCTCGCGATGAAGCAGGGCGACCTGCCCCCGGATCTCCTCGGTGGGAGAGAGGATCGACTGATGCTCGCCGATGGTGACGCCGAAGGGGCGCAGCATCAGCCTGACCAGATTCTCGATGGCGATGGCCGCCGGCCCGAGGAGCGCCACCATGAAGGCGACGGGCCGTGCCATGAAGAGCGCGGCCTGGTCCGGCTTGTTGATGGCGAGGGTCTTCGGCAGCACCTCGGCGAAGACGATGACCAGGACAGACATCACGCCCGTGGCGTAGAGCACGCCGCTCTTGCCGAAGATCGTCGTCAGCACACTGGTGGTGAAGGCCGAGGCGCCGATGGCGACGATGTTGTAGCCGATCAGCATGGCGCCGATGAAACGCTCGCGCGAGGCGAGGATGCGGTTCACGAGGCGTGCGCGGAGGTCCCCGCTGTTCTCCAGGGAGAGCATCCGAGCCCGAGAGGCGGCAGTGAACGCGGTCTCGGCCCCCGCGAAGAAGGCCGAGAGCAGCAGCGACATCACCACGATGCTCGCGGCGAGCCAGAGATCGGTATGCGTATCCATCAGGCGGTCGTCGCACCAGGGCGCGTCATCCCGGCACGGTGCCGGTCTTGGCGAGGCCTTCTCTTAGTACCAACCCACGACCGAATCGATCCTGTGGTTCGAAGCGCGTGGCCGCGCGGGAGGGCATGGAGCAAGCCTCTCCCCACAAACCTCACTCCCCATCCGTGATGGGTGACAGGCCCGGCCGCCTTTTGTAAGCACAGCCCTCCCCTTACCGACCGGAATGCCCCCATGTCCCATGCCGACCTCGCCGCCACCATCGAGACTGCCTGGGAGGAGCGCGCCGGCATCGACACCTCCACCAAGGGCGCCGTGCGCGACGCCGTGGACGAGGCCCTCGACCTGCTCGATTCCGGCAAGGTCCGTGTGGCCGAGAAGGCCGGCGAGGAGTGGCAGGTCAACCAGTGGCTCAAGAAGGCGGTGCTGCTGTCCTTCCGGCTCAACGACATGGAGATCATCCATGGCGGCGCCGGCGGCGCGAACTGGTGGGACAAGGTCCCCTCGAAGTTCGAGGGCTGGAAGAAGAAGCACTTTCGCGAGGCGGGCTTCCGCGCGGTGCCGGGCTGTATCGTGCGGCGCGGCTCCTACATCGCGCCCGGCGCGGTGCTGATGCCGTCCTTCATCAATCTCGGCGCCCATGTGGGCGAGGGCACGATGGTCGACACCTGGGTCACCATCGGCTCCTGCGCGCAGGTGGGGAAGAACTGCCACATCTCCGGCGGTGCCGGCATCGCCGGCGTGCTCGAGCCGCTCCAGGCCAACCCGGTCATCATCGAGGACGATTGCTTTATCGGCGCCCGCGCCGAAGTGGCCGAGGGCGTGATCGTCGGCCAGGGCAGCGTGCTCTCCATGGGCGTCTATATCGGCGCCTCCACCAAGATCATCGACCGCAGCACCGGCGAGGTCATGTACGGCCGCGTGCCGCCCTACTCGGTGGTGGTCTCCGGCACCACGCCCGGCAAGGATCTGCCCGACGGCACGCCCGGCCCCGGCCTCTACTGCGCCGTGATCGTCAAGCGCGTGGATGCCGGCACCCGCTCCAAGACCGCCATCAACGAGTTGCTTCGCACCTGAGGCAGCCCCTCGGTCTTCGCCTCTCTCCCAAGCTGCGCGGCCCACCTCCCCGCGCAGAGGAGGTTGGCCGAGCATGCGATTCGATCCGGCTCGCGACGCCGGGTCGCCCTGTGCGGAGGTCGGTGGCGCCATAGATTTTCGAACTGACGCAGGTCGTGACGGATGAGGGGTTGCGAGCGATGATCGAACCGGCCCACTCCACCCGCGGCTTCCAGCTCGACGTGCGGGAGCGCAAGGTGCCGACGCCCTGCGACATCGTCGGGAGCGGCCCGGCCGCGCTGCTGCTACCGGCCCTGTCGTCGATCTCGGCGCGCGCCGAGATGCGGCCCCTCGCCAAAAATCTCGGCCACGATTATCGCTGTCTCGTCCCCGATTGGCCGGGCTTCGGGAACCATCCGCGTTCCCGGATCTCCATGGAACCGGTGACCTTCCATGCGTTCATGGACGCCCTGATCGCGGCGGTACCAGGTCCGTATGCGATCGGCGTCGCGGCGGGCCATGCGGCACCTTATCTGGTGGCCGCCGCGCGACGGCATCCAGGCATGTTCGACCGGCTCGTTCTCGTGGCGCCCACGTGGCGTGGGCCGCTGCCCACCGCCATGGGCGAATCGCGCCGCGGACTGTTCTCGGGCATCCGCAAGGTGATCGAGTTCCCGCTCATCGGCGAGGCGTTCTATCGGGTCAACATCAGCCCGCCGGTGATCGGCCGGATGATGCGCGCGCATGTCTATGCCGATCCCGACCATGTCACGCCCGGCATCATCGCCGACAAGCACGCCGTCACCCTCCAGCCCGGCGGTCGGTTCGGCACGGCCGCCTTCGTCACCGGTGGCCTCGACCCGTTCAAGGCCCGCAAGGATTTCCTCGCCCTGTTCGAAGGGGACGATCTTCCCCCGATCCTCGTGCTGCGCCCGGAGCGCGCACCCCGCCGCTCAGGCGCCGAGATGGATGCGCTCATCGCCTCCGGCCGCGTGGCCAAGGCGTCGATCCCGGGTGCCCTGAGCCCGCACGAGGAATATCCGGGTGAGGTGGCCGCCGCGATCCGCGCCAACCTCTGACATCGGCGCGGGCCGCGTCCGCATCGCTGTGCCGACGACAGAAATGTATCGGAGGAAGAAAGAGACCCAGGAAACGATCGGCCATCAAATCCATTACGGAATGGAGAAATGTCATGCGCTCAGGGTGCCATACGAGTGTCGTTCAGGGACAGTATGGCCAAATGCAGTCTGACGATCCCGACGTCCTTCATCCAGAGCCGCTGTCATGTCTCCCCTGCTTCCCGCTGTCGCGTCGCTCGCGCTGACGTCATTCGCACTGATGACGGGCTCGACCTGGGCGCAGGTCCCCGCCCCGAACACCCTTGATCCGAGCGCGACCGAGGCGAGGCCCCGTTCGGCTCCGGCCGTGGCGACGACGCCGCTGACGCCGGGCAAGGCCGCACGGGCTCCCTACCTCTCCGACGCTACTGCGCCGGATGCCGTCGCGATCCTGCCTCCTCCGCCCCGTGGACAATCTGCTGCCGAAGCGGCGGACAAGACGGTGTTCTCGGCGACCCGCGCCCTCAAGGGCAGCGCACGCTGGGACCTCGCCACGGCCGACGTGGCCGACGGACCTTCCGCCATTCTCGACGATTTCGCCTGCGTGCTCGGCCGCAAGATCGACCAGTCCCGTTCTCCGGCCCTGATGACGCTGCTGGAGCGGACCCGCCTCGACATCAGCCGGGCCACCCGCTCGCTCAAGGAGCATTATCGCCGGCTGCGTCCTTTCGTCGGCAACGAGGCCGAGATCTGCGTGGCACGGACGCGCGAACTCGGCGACGCCTATAGTTTCCCGTCCAGCCATGCCACCCAGGGATGGGCCTATGCGTCCATTCTCGCGGCCCTCGTCCCCGAGAAGGCGACGCAGTTCTTCGTGCGCGGCAAGGCCTATGGCGAGAACCGCATCGTCTGCGGTGTGCATTGGGCAAGCGATGTCGAGGCCGGACGTACGACCGCCAGCGTCGTCGTCAGCTCGCTCCAGGGTGATGCAGGCTTCCGTGCGGATTTCGAACGCGCTCGCGTCGAACTCGCAAAGAACCTTTCTCAGGAAGGTTCGCCTCCCGATCAGGCCATCTGTGCTCGCGAAACCTCGGCGCTGCGCGAGCCGATCTTGTAGCGTCGAACTACTCTAAGCTTATATACCGAAACACTTTTTTTATATCCAAGCTCGGGACCTTCAAGAGCACGCCTGTCGCCTTCATTGGCGGCAGGCGTTCCAGGAAGCTCCCCATGCCCCGACTCCTCCGATCGACCTAGCGCGAAGCCCCGCTTCGGCGGATCGGGCTAGGCAGGTTTCGCAGAAGTGGTCCCCGGTTCTGCGACAAGAACCTGCGACGCATCGATAAGCCAAGCTGGGTGAAGCGTTGGCTTACCAACGCGAACCTGCTTAGCGGCGACCATTGGAACTGCCCTGGCGACGGGCACGGTCGCGCTGAGTTCCAGGGCCTACGCACAGGAAGCCGCCGTCACCATCGATCAGCTCTCGGTGACGGCCTACCCTCTCCCGAACGAAGAAGGGCCCGGCCGGTCTCCCGGTCGGGCCCTTCTTCGTTTTCCCGTGAAACAGCCTCCCCTTCAGACCGGGCCGGTCTGCTTCGCCCGCCTCCTGCGGCGGGCGAGGAGGTTGAGCCCCTCCACACCGGCCGAGAAGGCCATGGCGGTGTAGATGTAGCCCTTCGGCACATGCGCTCCGAAGCCCTCCGCGATCAGCGTCATGCCGATCATGATCAGGAATCCGAGGGCGAGCATGACCACGGTCGGGTTGGCGGCGATGAAGCGCGCCAGGGGGTCGGCCGCGAGCAGCATGACGGTGACGGCGGTGATGACGGCGATCACCATGATCGGCACGTGATCGGTCATGCCAACGGCGGTGATGATGCTGTCGATGGAGAAGACGAGGTCGAGGACCAGGATCTGGCCGACGGCGGCGGCGAAGCTCAGGGTCACGGGGGATGAGGTCTCCGCATGCCCGTCATCGGGATCGACGCTTTCATGGATCTCCTTCGTCGCCTTCCACAGCAGGAACAGGCCGCCGGCGATGAGGATCATGTCCCGCCAGGAGAAGCCCTTGCCGAAGATCTCGAAGACCGGCTGCGTCAGGTGGACGATGTAGGCGACCGTGCCGAGCAGGCCCAGACGCAGGACCAGCGCGAGGCCGATGCCGATGCGGCGGGCCTTGGTCTGCTGATGGGCCGGCAGCTTGTTGGTGAGGATCGAGATGAAGATCAGGTTGTCGATGCCGAGCACCACCTCCATCACGATGAGAGTGGCGAGGGCCACCCAGGCGGTGGGGTCTGCGGCGAGCTGAAGAAGGGAATCCACGGAAAGAGAACCTCGAACGTCGTCAGGTCAGGAAGCGGTGGGAATGATGCCGGGGCGCGCCGAAGGCTCGGGCGCATAGATCCGGATGGCCTTGGGCACGACCTTGAAATGGGCCGGCGTGTAGGTGGAGAGCTCGCCGTCCGTATTCACCGGCCTCGGCTTCTTGGTCTTCACAACGATCTCGGTGGTGTTGAAGGCGCGCACGTCGGCGGCCTTGCCCTGCGTGCCGCGGCGAAGGGCCGGCAGCAGCGCGATCAACCGCCACCAATGCGAGACTTCGAGGCTGTAGAAATCCAGCTTGCCGTCATCGACGGTAGCCGTCTCCTCCACCGTCATGCCGCCGCCGTAGTGCCGGCCGTTGCCCACCGAGACCTGGATCGTCGTGATGGTCTCGGTCTGCCCGTCGTGTTCGAGATAGACCGTGAACGGCCGCACCCGCCGAAGAACCCGCATGGCCGCGATCGCGTAGCCGAGCGTGCCCCACTTCTTCTTCGATTCGGACGTGAGATCGCCGGCCAGCTCGGCCGAGAAGCCGATGCTCGCCACGTTGAAGTAGTAGCGGCCGTTGACCCAGCCGAGATCGACCGCCTGCGGCTGGGCGGTGCCGATGAGGCGCGCGGCCTCCACCGGGTCGGTGGGCAGGCCGAGGGAGCGGGCGAGATCGTTGGCGGTGCCGAGCGGCAGGATGCCAAGCGGCAGGCCGGTCTCGACCAGGGCCGGTGCGGCGGAGTTCATGGTGCCATCGCCGCCGCCGAGGATGACGAGATCGCATTCCTTCGCATGGCGCTTGATCACCGCCGTGCAATCGGGATCGCCCGGCGGCTCGAATGGCTCGATACCGGCATCACGCAGGGCCTCGCGGACGGAATCGAGGGAGAACGAACCGTTGCGCGCGTTCGGATTGACGAGGAGGAGCGCACGGCGGGTGGAGGCAGCGCTCACGCGTAAGCCTCCACGGACGGGCATCGCGAGATGCCTCGCGAAATCATTGAGACCACCACGTGTATCAGAACCCCCCGGTGCGTTCGCGCCGCGTGAGCGCAAAGGCAAAGAAGGGGTCCGACATCGCGGCCGACGCCTCGGCCGCCAGAGGGGCCCGGACCCGTCAAGCTCTCCAGAGGTGGGCGCTTGCGCGCTGATGGCAAGGGGTAGCGGCAGCGAGAGGAGGCATGAAGCAAAAGGAGATGTCCATGCCGCCGGATCGTGGACGTCCCGAGGCCGGTCGGATTCCGAGGGGTGGGAACAGCGGGCATAGCGCGTGGAACGATACCACGGGTAAGCGGCGGATCGGTGCGTCGTGCTAACGCTCGCGGGACGGCAGGTTCGCACGTCGAGCCATCTCGACCACGCGGGCAACCGAAAGCCCGACCTTGACGTTTCCCCCAGGCCGGGCGCTCTGATGCGGTCGTGCCCACCCTCCACGTCGTTCGCGACAGCGGTGAGATGCCATGCGCTACGGTCTGTTCTCCACCTGCTCGGCCGCCCTGCTCGGCGCGCTCCTCTCCGCCGGCAATGTCGACGCCCAGACGCGTCCGGCCTGGGTCGATCCTCCGGCCAAGGCGGAGACGAAGCCCGAGCCGAAAGCCGAAGCGAAGCCCGCTTCGCCCCTGGCCGAAAAGGACACACTACAGGGCAGCGCATCCCAGGCGACGAAGCCCGACACCGCCACGGCCGATGCCAGCGCTTCATCCGCCGAGGAGAAGAGTGCCGAAGCGCCGCAACGCACCCGTCGCAGCATCCGCCAAGCCGAAGCGGGCGCCAGGCGCTCGCATCGCCGGCTGTCGAATGCCCCTCCGAACGCGCTCCCGATCACCGTCGCTCCCGGCATGGCGGTGGCCTCCGCCGACCGCTTCCCCGAATGGGCCGGCAAGGCGCAACGGCTGAGCGAGGATTATCTCGATACCGTCTCCGCCTCCGGCGACGGCATGGTCGCCGCGGCGCCGCGCTTCTACGCGGAACGTGTCCGCTTCCACGGCCGCATTCTGTCGCTCTCCGCCCTGATGGCGGAGAAGCGCCGCTTCGTCCGGCGTTGGCCCGAACGACGCTACGTGATGCAGGGCGGCTCCGCGCGCATCGCCTGCAGCGTCGGCACGGGAACCTGCATCGTGCGCTCCACCTTCGATTTTCGAGCCGACAATCCACGGAACGGCGCGCGCTCTCAGGGCGTCGCGGAACTGACCCTCGAAGTCTCCTTCAACGGGCCGCGCCCGGTGATCGTGTCCGAATCGAGCCGGGTTCTGCGCCGCTACGCACCCGGACCGCTGAGCGCCGCAGCAGCGACGCAGCATGGCGCCTGAGACACATTCGAACCGATGACATCGACCGCAGCCAGGAACCCATCCGGAGACAAGGATCCCGTAAGGGACAAGAATCGCGCCGCGGGCAGGACGCCCACGGCGACGAAGGTGTCCGAAGGCGTCGAGGCGCCGGCCATCGTCGCAGCACGAGCCGCACGGGAATCCGTGAGGGTACTGATCGAGGCGGAGATCCGCCGGCAGGATGCATTTCCGGTGGCGCGACGGACATTGCAGCTGCTTGCCGAGGCCGTGGTCGAGCCGGCCGCCGCTCCCCCCTTCTACAGGATCGTGGATCGGTCCGGCACGCCGCGCGAGGGCGAGAACGGTCCGCTGACCCTGGAGGAACTGTTTGCGGAATTGCGGGAGCGCCACGGGGCATTGTTCGTGCCGGTCCCGCCGAAGCCCGTCGTCGAACCGCTGCCCGAGCCCACTACCTCCGAGGAGATCAAGGCGGCCACGGCGCGGTTCGTGGAGACGCAATCGGAGCTCGCACGCTCGGTGATGGCCCGCTCGGCCGCAAGGGGGAGGGCTGCGGCGACCGCGGTCTCCGCCACCTGGTCGGAGACCCTGAGCGGGGTCAGGCACCAATTCGCCGATCGGCAGAGTCGCATTCCGGGCTCGGGCGCCCAGCTGACCTTGCGTGAGCGAGGTATCCGGATCGGTGCCGGTTTCGGCGACAAGGCACGGGCGACGATCGGTATCGCCCGCGAACGCTTGTCCACCTTCACCGGAAGCACCCGCTCTTCTTTTCCGGAAACGCCGCTTCAGGGATCGCAACCAACGGGCGCGCCTCGCATGTCCGGCCTGCTCGCCCGGGCCGGGAACGGGCTGCGCCGCCTTCGTCCGGATGAAGGCCATGTCCTGACCCGGCCGAGTACGCTGGCCGGTGCCGGCCTGCTCGGCGGGCTCGTCGTCGTCCTGGTCCTCGCCAATAGCGGCGGGGACGACAGGCCGACGATCGCACCGGATGCGGAGCTTCCCCGACAGGAGGCAAGGACGCCCGATTCGACTCCGGCGCCAGCCCCAGCTCCGCCTCAGCAGGCCCCGAGCCAGCCATCCACGCTGGTCAATCCGCGCGAGACCGTATCCCCCGCGAACCCTCCCGGCATGCCCGTGGAAGAACCGAGCCCCCCCTCGGCCGAAGAGGTTCCGACGAAGCCGCCGGAGCCCTCCAACGCCGTCACCGGCAAGACCGAGGTGATCGACACCGCGACCCTGCGCGTCGGCGGCAAGCTCGTGCGCCTGTTCGGCGTGGAGTGGGTCCGCGGCGGCCAGCCGGAGGAACTGACCCGCTACCTCGCAGGGCGCCCGGTGACCTGCCAGACGGTGGCCGGGAGCGAGGCCTATCTCTGCTCGGTGGAGGGCCGCGATCTTTCGGAAGTCGTCCTGTTCAACGGCGGAGGCCGTGCCTCCTCGGAAGCGACCCCCGACCTCGTCGCGGCCGAGGACCGGGCGCGGACGGAACGCCTGGGGGTGTGGGCGCGGTAAGGCGCCGGCTCGGCATGGGAGGGAGATCGGTTTTCGACGCCGGTCGGTACGGGTCCGGCCGCCCCGCCTAGCCGGTAGGGGAGCCCTGACAAAACGTGCCGTCTCACGACGGCCGAGCTTGCACGGAAAGCGCAGCGCGGTGTCAATGTCGCGGTGCGGCGGCAGGGGACGCGAATGGATCTCTCGATCGGGTTGAGCGTGGTGGCGGTGGCGCTCGTCGTCCTCGTGGTGGTCACCCTCGCCATCGGCATCAACATCATTCCGCAGGGCTACGTCTACACGGTCGAGCGGTTCGGCCGTTATTCGCGCACCCTCGAATCCGGGCTGGGACTCATCGCTCCCTATGTCGAGCGGATCGGCCGGCGTGTGAACGTCATGGAGCAGGTGATCGAGGTGCCGAGCCAGGAGGCCTTCACCCGCGACAATGCGGGCGTGAAGATCGACGCGGTGGTGTTCTACCAGGTGCTCGATGCGGCCAAGGCCTCCTACGAGATCTCGAACCTCGAAACGGCGATGATGACGCTGACGATGACGAACATCCGCACTGTCGTCGGCTCCATGGATCTCGATCAGTTGCTGTCCCACCGCGACGAGATCAACGAGCGACTGCTCCACGTCATGGACGCGGCGTCATCCCCCTGGGGAGTGAAGATGACCCGGATCGAGATCAAGGACATCCTGCCGCCCGCCGATCTCGCCGGCGCCATGGCGCGCCAGATGAAAGCCGAGCGCGAGAAGCGCGCCTCGGTGCTGGAAGCCGAAGGCCATCGCCAGGCCGACATCCTGCGCGCAGAGGGCCGCAAGCAATCCGCCATTCTCGAAGCCGAGGGCCGGCGCGAGGCGGCCTTTCGCGACGCTGAGGGCCGCGAGCGCAGCGCGGAGGCCGAGGCTCGGGCAACGGGCCTGATCAGCGAAGCCATCGCTCAGGGCGACCTTGCGGCGGCGAACTTCCTGGTGGCCGAAAAATACGTCGATGCGATCAAGGCCCTTGCCACGGCGCCGAACCAGCGGGTGGTGGTGGTGCCGATCGAGGCCGCGGCCCTTGCTGGCACCCTGGGCGGCATCGCCGAGATCACCCGCAACGTATTCGGCGAGGGATCGGCTCCGCAGCGCAAGAGCTCCGGCCTGCCGCCGAAGGTCGGGCCGACCGGGGGAAGCGCCGCGTGATCCTCGATGTTCTGGCGGCCTTGGGTCCGGTCTGGACCTGGATCCTCATCGGGCTGATCCTGATGGGGGCGGAACTCGCCATCTCGGGCGTGTTCCTGGTCTGGCTCGGCACCGCGGCCCTGGTCACGGGGCTCGAAGTCGCCGTCGTGCCGATGCCGTGGCAGGCCCAGATCATCTTCTTCGCGGGACTCTCGGTCGGGCTGGTCATCCTGGCCCAGAAGCGGATGACGGGACGCCCCAACAGCCTCAACCGCGGCGCGCAAGGGTTGATCGGCCAGGAATTCCACCTCGATACCGCGATCACCAACGGATTCGGGCGGATCAAGGTCAACGACACGCTGTGGCGCGTCTCGGGACCCGATGCAGCGACGGGTACCCGCATCCGAGTCACGGGGATCGAGGGAACCGTGCTGATCGTGACCGTGGCCTGACGTCGGTACGCCAAGATGGATGCCGTTTCCCGAACGACACCTGTGCGAGACAACGGGCCGGAAGGGCAAGCCTCTCCGGCCCGTGCATGGCGTGCGGTCTACGCGACGCTGATATCGACCTGGATGTTGCCGCGGGTGGCATGGGAATAGGGGCACACCACGTCAGCGCGCTTCACCAGGTCCTCGGCCTTGTCGCGCTCGATTCCGGGCAGAGTGGCCTTGAGGGTGACGACCAGACCGAAGCCCTCGCCATCGTCGCGAGGACCGATGCCGACCGAGGATTCGACCTTGGCGTCCTCGGGGATCTTCACCTTGTCCTTGCCGGCGACGAACTTGATCGCGCCGAGGAAGCAGGCGGCATAGCCGGTGGCGAAGAGCTGTTCCGGGTTGGTGCCGTTCCCGCCGCCGCCGCCGAGTTCCTTCGGTGTGACGAGGGTGACATTGACCGCGTTGTCGTCGGTGGAGGCGGAGCCTTCACGGCCGCCGGTGGCATGGGCATGAGCGGTATAGAGAGCCTTCATGGTCTTCTTTCTGCTTCCAGTGGAATGAGGGGGTAGATCCGACCACGGGGCCGGACGGTTCGACCGTTGAGGGAGGTGCTGCGCATCAGACGATCCGTCCGACGCACACAAACTAGGTTGCGCACAACTGATATCTCATATGGCATCGAACTCGATTGCGCGCAATCCTCTTGCGGGATTGCCGCGTGTGAGGGTGACCATTCCGCATTTTCAACTAGATAGGGTACCCGGGTCGGACTCGACACCGCACCCGACAGAGAAGGAGGCCGCTACCATGGCAGGCCGGCGCAACACGCAGACCACGGCGATCGACCAAGTTCCCGCGTCAGACCGCAGCGTCGACAGCCAACTCTGCTTCGCAGTCTATTCCGCGGCTCACGCCTTCGGGCGGGCCTATCGTGCGCTGCTGGCCGCCCATGACCTGACCTATCCACAATATCTGGTCCTCCTCGTCCTGTGGCAACAGGAGGGCCTGACGGTGAAGGAGATCGGTACGCGCCTGTTCCTCGATTCCGGGACGCTGACGCCTCTCCTCAAACGCCTCGAAGCGTCGGGCCATGTCCGCCGAGCCCGCGATAGGGCCGATGAACGTCAGGTCAGCATCTTCCTGACCCTCAAGGGGCGTGACCTCGAGGGACGGATGGATTGCGTCCCCGGTCTGGCCGGCGCTCTCACCGGCATGTCGGAGGATGCCCGCCAAGCCCTCCTCGATTCCCTGGTGATGCTGCGTGGCGCGCTCCACGACAACGTCACCGGCACCAATGCGGGACCCGCAATCTCCACGTAACGGTCTTTTTCCAAGTAACGGTCATCCGGCATTCTCTCCTTGAAGACGGAATGGACCGTTCCGGTGCCGTAATTCTCGAGCGGAAACGAAGCACCGCTCCGATAAGCCGCATGACGGCCATGCTTCGCGCAGCACGGTCGATGACCCGCGACACAGGAAGGCCGCCCCTGCGTGAACGGGAGCGGCCTCGGTGACGATCGACAAAGTATTCTCGGCGACGAAGGTTCGGAGCCGCAACCGCTGTAATCGGCTGCGGCCCCTGTTCGTCAGGACTTCGTCTTGAGGTAGGCGATCAGATCGGCGATCTTCTTGTCGTCCTTGAGGCCCGGATAGACCATCTTGGTGCCGGGCACCTTGGCCTTGGGATCCTTCAGCCATTCCTTGAGATTCGCATCGTCCCAGGTGATGCCGGAATTCTTCAGCGCGGCGGAGAAGCTGTAGCCGTCATGGCCCTCGCCGGCCTTTTCGCCGTACACGCCCTTGAGGCTCGGACCGACGCCGTTCTTCTCGAAATTGTGGCAGGCCTTGCACGCCGAGAAGACTTTCTCACCGGCAGCAGCGTCGCCGGCTTCCTGGGCCTGCGCGGACATCGGGAGCATCAGCGCGAGCGCGGCGCCGAGGATGAGGTGACGCATCGTTTTATTTCCTCCGTTGGGCGGCATGAGCCGGTCTAGCTTATGGCAGAGCTTTTTGGTTTAGAACAGATCGAGACTGGGAACGTTCCAAACTCACCTAGGGTCCCTGCGACGAAAGGAAGCCCGATCGGGCGTTTTCGCTTCGGGGCAAACGTCGGCACACCACAAACGGATGCACCGAAACCGGTTTTCGTTTAGACGTCGTCCAATTCCATTGTCCTGAACGGCTCACCGCCAAGTTTTAGTCCTTCCAAGCTGAGCGAGAGCTGAAGACGGGTCGATACGCCGAGGAGCCTGCGCCCCATGTCGATCGCCTTTCCCATCCCCGATCCCGACACCCTTGCCCGACGCGAGACGATCATCGCCGGCCTGCGCCCACTCGTGGCGGCGGAGGCCCTGATCGTCACCGAGGACGAGCGCCGCGCCTTCGAGACGGACGGTCTGACGGCCTATCGCAAGATGCCGCTCGCCGTGGTCCTGCCCTCGACCACCGCCGAGGTCTCCGCGATCATGGCCTATTGCCATGCCAACGGCGTGCGTGTGGTGGCGCGCGGAGCCGGCACCTCCCTCGCCGGCGGAGCAATCGCCCAGGAAGATGCGATCATCCTCGGCGTCGCCAAGATGACGCGCGTCCTCGACGTGGATTTCGACAACCGCGTCGCGCGGGTGGAATCGGGCCTCACCAACCTCGCGATCTCGGGGGCGGTGAGCCACGAGGGGTTCTTCTACGCGCCAGACCCGTCGAGCCAGCTCGCCTGCACCATCGCCGGCAACATCGCGATGAATTCCGGCGGCGCGCATTGCCTGAAATACGGGGTGACCACCAACAACCTGCTCGGCGTCACCCTGGTGATGAACGACGGCACCGTAGCCGAGATCGGCGGCGCCCATCTCGACAGCGCCGGCTACGACCTCCTGGGTCTGATCTGCGGATCGGAAGGCCAGCTCGGCATCGTCACCGAAGCCACGGTGCGCATCCTGCGCGCGGCGGAAGGGGCACGCCCGGCTCTGGTCGGCTTCTCCTCGGTGGAGGATGCCGGCGCCTGCACCGCCGCCATCATCGCTGCCGGCATCATCCCCGTGGCCATGGAATACATGGATCGCGAGGCGATCCTCATCACCGAGGATTTCGCGCAGGCCGGCTACCCCCGCGACGCCGAGGCGATGCTGATCATCGAGGTCGAAGGGTCGGACGCGGAATGCGAGGCGATGTTGGGCCGGATCGAGGCCATCGCCCGCGATTACCGGCCCACCAGTATCAGGGTCTCGAAATCCGAAGCCGAGAGCGCCGCGATCTGGAAGGGCCGCAAATCCGCCTTCGGCGCCACGGGTCGCATCTCGGACTACATCTGCATGGACGGCACGATCCCTACCGGCCAGCTGCCACTGGTGCTGGATCGCATCGGCGCGATCTGCGCCGACAAGGGGCTGCGCGTCGCCAACGTGTTCCATGCCGGCGACGGCAACCTGCATCCGCTGATCCTGTTCGACATCAACAAGCCCGGCGAGTTGCAGAAGGCAGAGGCCGCCGGCGACGAGATCCTCAAGCTCTGCGTCGAGGTCGGCGGCTGCCTCACCGGGGAGCACGGCGTCGGTATCGAGAAGCGTGAGCTCATGCGCTTCCAGTATGCGCAGGCCGACCTCGACCAGCAGATGCGGGTCCGCAACGTGTTCGACCCGAAATGGCTGATGAACCCCGCCAAGGTATTCCCGCTGGAGGGACGCGTCGCCGCCTGAGGCGCGTCGCGGTTTCTTGCCATCACCCGAACCATGCCCGGAACGCTAAGCTCCGGGCCGGTGTTTCATCCCCGAAGAATTCGTGCCCGAAGAATTCGTGCCCGAAGAAATGCTGGAGGATGATCATGCGCATCGTTGCAACGCTCTCGGCCCTGGCGCTGCTCACCGTGGCGAGCACGGGGGCGGCCGAAGCCAAGGGCTGCATCAAGGGCGCGATCATCGGCGGCCTCGCCGGGCATTACCTCGCCGAGCGCGGCGTCGTGGGCGCGGTGGCGGGCTGCATTGGCGGGCGCTACCTCGCCAACCGCCGCGCCAAGCAGCAGCGCGAGATCGAGTACGGCTCCCGCGTACAGCAACGCGGAGCCGGCTATGCGCCGAATCAGGCCTACCCGCGCCGCTCCTATAATTACTGACGCCGATCGTCTCGGGATCGTGGCGGGGGAGAATGGACTACCCGTCTCGCCGGACCGCGATCCAGAGCACGTGACGGCGCCCGCCGGGATGGGCGGGATAGCGGTGCTCCTCGACATCGAAGCCGAAGCGCCGGAGCCGCTTCTTGAATCGGCGGTCCGGCCCTCCGGACCAGACCGCCAGGATGCCGCCGTCCCGCAAGGCGTAATGCGCCCGCTTGAGGCCCCAGCCATCGTAGAGGCGGTCATTCTCCCGGCGCGTCAGCCCCTTGGGGCCGTTGTCGACGTCGAGGAGGATGGCATCGAACTGAGCCTGTCCCGACTGGATAAGGCGGTTCACGTCGGCCTCGACCAGGCTGACGCGCGGATCGTCGAGGCTACCGGTGAAGAGATGGGCGAGGGGACCGCTCGCCCAGGCGATCACAGCCGGCATCAGTTCAGCCACGACCACCTCGGCCCGCGGGCCGAGGGCATCGAGCGCCGCGCGCAGGGTAAAGCCCATGCCGAGGCCGCCGATGAGAATCTTCGGCGCCGCGTTCCCGCCGAGTCGCGCGCAGGTGACCGTGGCCAGTGCGCGCTCCGAGTCGCGATGCCGGTCGTTCATCAGTTCGGCCGTGCCGACCATGATCGAGTAGGCATCGTCGTAACGGACGAGACGCATCGTCTCGATGCTGCCCGGAATCGCCGCGCTGGCGATGGGAATCGCGGAACTCATCGATGGAAGACCTTCACGGCAGAGTTCAAGCCTCGATGCCGAATGCATCGCAGCGGAACGCGCCGTAATCGCCCCGCGCCAGCCGCTCGGCCAGGGCGGGTAGAAACAGGGCCGCCTCGTCGGCAAGGCGCCAGGGCGGGTTGATGACGATGAGGCCGTTGCCGTTGAGACGGTTGGGATACGGCTCCGAGATCATCAGGTCGATGCGCAGGGCGGGCCGGGAGAGCGAGCGGTCGAGTTCCGCCACCATGCGGTCGATGAGGTCGACATCCTTGATCGGATACCAGCCGAGATAGATGCCCGTCGGCCATTTCGCCACGGCCTTGGCCAGGGCCGCGCCGAGCCGGTCGACTTCGCCGAGCTCTTCGTAAGGTGGGTCGATCAGCACGACGCCCCGGCGTTCCGGGGGAGGGATCAGCGCGTTGAGGGCGGTCCATCCGTCGAGATGCATCACCTTGGTGCGCGGATCCTGATTGTAGCGCTCGCGCAGGATCTCGGCGTCGGCGGGGTGCAACTCGACGAAGACACCCTGGTCGGTGGGCCGAAGAAATTCGCGGATGATCGCCGGCGAACCCGGATAGATGTCCGCACCGTGCCGCGCCTTGGTGGCGGCGACGGCCTCGCGATAGGGCGCGAAGAGCACCTCCACCTCGTCGGGGAAGGGGGTGTCGAGGCGACCCCATCCATCCTGCCACTCGCCGGTGCGCCCTGCCTCGTCACCGGTCAGGTCGTAGAAGCCGAGGCCCGCATGGGTGTCGATGGCGCGAAAGCCCGTGGGCTTGGCCTTGAGATGGTGGAGCACGCGCGTCAGCACGAGGTGCTTGAGCACGTCGGCGAAATTGCCGGCGTGGAAGGCGTGCCTGTAATTCATGGGCGCAGGTTCATGGGCTCACCGGCTCGCGTCGACGGCGATCTCGCCCGCACGGCAATTCTGCCGCGCCACTTCGGGACAGGGCGTGAAGCCGCGCAGGTCCTTGGTGAAGCAGATTCGCACCTCCTGCAACTCTCCCCTGGTGCAGGTGACCGACATCATGTCCGGGCGAAGCCCACGGTTGGCCGCTACGAACTGGCGGGCGATGTCGACGGGCGCGATGCGCGTATCGGAATCAGGCTTGGCGAAGGCGGGTGGAATGTTCACCGCCTCACGCGCCTGAGCGGCAGCCTTGAAATACGACATCGGATCGAGACCGGAGCAGGTCCCATGCTTGCGCCACTCGTAGCGGGCCAATCCCTCGCTCGGATAGACCTCGCCGGCCACATCCATGGCCTGACGGGTGGGAGAACGCTCGACGGAAGAGCAATCGGACGGGTAGCCTCGCGTGTATTGCGGCCAGAGCCCGTGGACGACGAAGCCGAGGCCGCGCCCCGGCCGGCACTGGCCGTCGGCATCACGCCGTCCCGCAGTCTCGCAATAGGTCGGCGACCAGGACAGGGCCAGCACGTAGAAATCGAACTCGCCGGGCGTGCCGCCGCGTCCGTAGCCCTGAGCCTGTGCCGTGCCCGAGAGCGCCGTCAGCGCCAGTGCGACGAGCGCCGACGCCGTCCTCACGGACGGGCTTCGCGGCAGGCCGTGGCGTAGGCATAGGCGAGGTTGCGGTCGAGGCCGTGGACGCAGAACTCGACGCCCCAGGTCACGCCGATTATCCCGAGGCCCTCGCGTACGGAATAGTCCACCTTGCGCTTGATCCCGTCCGACGTGGTCGCCACCGCACTGCAGAAGCGGCGGGGATAGGTGTCGAGGCCCCAGGGGCGCCAGGCCGTGCGCTCGATACGGTCGTAGGCGATGATGGTGAGGCTCGAGTTCCAGAACTTCGCCTCCTTCTCGGCGAACTGGCTCGACATCTGCTCCAGTACAGAGGAATCCTGACAGCCCGGAATCTGCCCATCGAAGGGAAATTCACGCTCCTCGGCCGGCGTGATCTCCTCGCGCCCCGAGCGGGCGAAAGCTGGCTGCAGGCTGCCCGCGAGGACGAGGCCGAGGGCCAGGGCGGTGAGCATGGGATTCGGGCGCATGCCGGCGTCTTTTCGCTGGAGTCCGTTCATCCCGGGACGATGGCGTCTGGCCGGGCGCTGTCAAGCGCAAGGGACAAGGCGACGTCGTTTTCGCTCCGGCATGGGGCGGCCGGAGCACAGTTTCGCGCTCAGTAGATCGGATCCGATAGACCGGGCGCTGCAAGGGACAGCGGCTCGTCGGAGAAGCCCGGCGCCGGTTCGGCATAGGTCGGCACCGCCGCCAGACGGGACGTCTGAGACCGCGGCACGGGACGCGCCACGGGTGCCGAAGCATAGGCCGAGGGTGCCCGAACGGAGGGAGCCGGCGCGGACAGGGCAGGTGCGGGCGCGCGCGCTAAATGCGGGTTCGACCGGGCCCGCTCGTTCGAGGACATCGGCGTCACGCCGTAGGGATCGTCCTCCTCCACGTCGACGGGAGCCTGCGGCGGAGCGGGCTGGCGCTCCACCGGCCGAGGACGCGAGACCGGGCGGGGCACGCCGTCGGCGCCGAGCTGCGGCACGAACTTGATGAGCGGCTGGCAGATGCGCTTCAGGCCGCGTGGGTCGTGCCGGGCGAGGTCCACGTGGATATGGTCGTAGTGGAACACGTTGGAGCCCGGCGCCAGCACGGTGGAGAAACGGGCGCAGGCACCGACGAAGACCTCGCGCAGGAAGCCCTGCTCGGCCTCCGTGCCGCGCCAGCCGCCCTTGACGGTGATGACGTAGCCGTCGGCGAGCTTGAACGACATGATGTCGACGGCATTGCCGAACGAGTGCTCGGAGAGCTTGGCGCCGGCCTGGTTGTTGCGGCCACGGCAGGCATAGGAACCCGCGTTGATCTCTGCGACGGGCTGGCCGAAATACAGGTTGGCGGCGGGCTGGATGGTGTCGGCGAGCCAGGCCTCGGCCTCGGCCAGGGCCGGGCAGGCGAGCGTCATCCGCTGTTTCAGCACGACGGAGCCCTTGCCGAGACGGGTGATCCGATACGGCTGCAGCATGCCGCAGACACCCGGGCCGTTGATCTCCTTCACCGGCGTGACGAACTCGGTGGTCTCCACCAGCCGGCGGGCGTTGCAGGCCTGCTCGGTCTGGTCGCGCCAGGGCTCGCGGCTCTCGAACGCGCTGCGTCCGCAGCCGGTGAGACCTGCGCCAATGAGTCCGAGAACGGAAAACGCGAGTACGCTACGCCACATGGTCCGGACAATGGGCGGCTTTCCGTAAAGCGTTCGTCAACGATGCGGAGCGATCCGCACCCCTGTGGACGGGTGTGGACGAGTCATGCGCCAAGTCCCGAGAGGCGGGACGTACAGCGGCGGCTCCACGCTTGAGCCCGTCTCCCGCCCAGGCTATCGCAGCCGCACAGATGCCCCCCGAAGACGGTCCCGATGCGTCCCTGGAAACAGGCTGTGGCCCGGGCCTTCGACGGGGCCGAAGGCTACGATGCCGCCGGCGTGATCCAGGCGATGGTCGCTCGGCGGCTGGCACAACGCATCGCTTCTCTTCCTCTCCCTCCGTCGCCGCGAGTCCTCGAGATCGGCTGCGGCACCGCCTTTCTGACCCAGGCCCTCCTCGATCACGTGGCGCCCGGCGTGCTGATCGTCTCGGATCTGGCGCCCGCCATGGTGAAGCGGGCCCGCGAACGGCTGAAGGATCGGCCCGGATCGGCGTTTCTCGTCATGGACGGCGAGCGTCCCTGCCTGTCGCCCGGCTTCGACCTGATCTGTTCGAGCTTGGCGGCGCAATGGTTCGAGGATCTGGAAGGCACGCTCGGCCGGCTTGCGGGCCTGCTCGCTCCGGGGGGATTCCTCGCGGTGACGACATTGGCCTCGGACACCTTCCGCGAATGGCGCGATGCCCATGCGGCTTTTGGTCATCACCCAGCGACGCCGTCCTATCCGACGGCGGATGCCCTCGCTCGGCTCCGCTTCGAAGGCTGCACGAGCCACCTGTCGCTGGAGCCGGTGGTGGAGCGGCATGCCGACGGCCGGTCCTTTCTCCATGCGCTGCGCAGCATCGGGGCCGGAACGCCGGGCTCGGCCGGGTCGCTGTCGCCAGGTGCCCTCCGCGCGGTCATCAGACGGTTCGAGGAGAGCGGGTCCGCGGTCACCTACGAGGTCGCGACCCTGGATATCCGACGGGATCGATCACGCTGAAGCGGCGGAGCTTTCGCTCCGCCGCACGCAGTCTCGGTATCGATGAACGGTCGGCCCTACGAGCCCAGGAACGCGTTGGCCGAACCGATGATCGTCAAGACCAGGCCGCCGGTGAAGACGCCGATCATGGCGTAGGAAAAGCCCTTCAGAACCATGTCCATCGCTTTCATGGAGGGGATCAGCAGCGGTTTCCGCCGGAGGTCTGACCGTATTGCTGGACCGGGAAGCTCGGCTGGTTGGCGTTGCCTTCGGCGGCCGAGCTCATCGGGCAGCCCAGATAGGCGGGAGGGCGGCGGACCTCGTTGAGGGAGCCCGTCTCCGTGATGTCGTAGGGCGAATAGGAGGTGTAGCGGGAGGGGCGCTCGAACGCGGCTGCGGAAGAGATCGAAGCAGCGCCAAGCACAAGGGCGGTAGCGACGGCGGCGATACGGTTCGTCATGGCGTTTCTTAGCTTCCTCACAGTACAGACCAGATGATTGGTCCGTTTCTCTCTGTATAAAACTAATATAGGTGGCCAATCTCATCTATGACGTGCCGCGCCGCACGAAGCATCCGGGATTAACAACGTCAGAGCATACATGACATCCGATAAAATACTGATAACGATCATGATATATCAGTTTTATCTCGATCGATCCGGGCAATTCTTTCCTCTCGAGCCTTCAGGGCGCGACCGCGTAGAGCCGAGGTCCCGGCGAACCGGCATCTTCCACCGCGGCCGGAATCCAGTTCAGGCCGCTCGCTCCGGATCCGGCGAGAAGATCGCGAAAGTCCTCCGAGATGGCGATCTGGAGATCCACGGCCTTGGCGCGTGCCTCGATCCGGGCGAGGGTGTTCATGGCCGGACCGAGGACGGTGAACTCCGCGCGATGACCGTCGTCGAAGACGCCGACGAGGACGTCGCCGGCGTGAAGCGCGATGACCACGCGCAGGGACGGCAAGCCCTTCTTCTCGAGGCGCTGGTTCAGGGCCGTCAGCCGCAGTTGGACGGCCTCGGCACAGGTGAGGGCCGCCCGTGCCTGGGTCTGGGGTGGGCCGACGAGGAACTGCGCCAGCACCCCGTCGCCGATATACTTGTCGATGATGCCGCCGCGTTCCGTCACGGCCCGGTGCGTCAGCGCGCGCATTTCCATGAGGATCTCGAACACCTGCTGGGGAGGCCGTGTCCGCGTCAGCGTGGAGAACCCGCGGATATCGAGGGCGAACAGGCAGGCATGCCGTTCCTGGACCTCACCCGGGCGGCCGCTCCGCGCCAGATCCTCGGCGACGGCGGCGGGCACGAACCGGGTGAGCATCAGGCGCTCCCGCTCCAGGCGGAACGTCGTCGCCACGGCCCAGGTCAATCGCCGCATGCCGTCCAGGACCACGAGGCTGGCCACCATGAAGGTGAGGAGACCCGGTACCTCCTCGTCGAGGGTCACGTGAGGCCCAAGATGGTGACTCTCGGGCGACAGGTAGACGAACAGGATGGCGCCGCCCCACCCCGCCGTCACCAGGGCCGCGAACACGAAGGTGTGCCAGACGCGCATGGTCAGTGCGGTCTGCAGCAGGATCAGGAAGGCCGGGAGCCGGCTGGCCGCGGCGGCCGCCTCTTCCGTGTCCGCCGCGCCCAGGAACATGTGCTCGATGAGCACGTAGATCGCGACGCTGGCATTGAGCAGGGTCGAGCCCCAGGACAGCCAGCCCCAGGACAGCCAGCCTCGGGACGGGTCCACCGGGCCGGTCTCGCCGGTGGTCTCCGGCCACGTTCGCAGGGAGACGAAGGCCAGGAGAATCGAGGCCGCGGCATAAGCCGACAGCACGATCCAGTGTCCCAGTCCGTGGATCGATCCGTCATAGGTCTGCGCGGTGGCGAGCAGCACCAGAACGATGAGCAGGTGCAGGGCGAAGGATCGTCCGCTCGAGACCTGCTGCAGCTTCGTGATCGTCGGCGAACGCGGCTCTTCCGCCCGTGTCCGGTCTCGATCCCCAGTTCTCAACAGGACGGCTCCCTCTGCGCTTCATCGGCCGCTTCTCATGCCGGATGTCGTCGATTCAGACACCGGTCGAGGTTGCCGCATGGGAGGATCGATCGACCGGGCGCCGCTCGCCCGGCGTCGGCCCGAAAGGCGATGGTCGCTGTTCGGGCCGGCGCCCTACGCCGTGCCCGACGACGACCCGTCGCCCCTGCGCAGGAGGAACACCCCTTGCGCGCCCATCAGGTTCCAGACCCACCACGGCATCGAAATCCGCATCGGCCGCCCGCGCGCATCGAGGGCGGTGGCCTTCTCGATATGCGCGCCCACGGTCCGGCACAGGCCGACGAAGTCGCGGATGGTGCAATGATGGATGTTCTGGGTCTCGTACCATTCCTCCGGCATCAGCTCGGTGACCGGCATGCGTCCGCGGAAGGCGAGTTCAGAGCGCACCCGCCAATGGCCGAAATTCGGGAAGGAGATCACCACCTGCCGGCCGATGCGCAGCAGGTGCTCCAGCACGATGCGCGGGTTGCGCGTCGCCTGGATGGTCTGGGACAGGACCACCACGTCGAAGGCATCGTCGGGATAATTCGCGAGGTCGGTATCGGCATCGCCCTGGATCACGGGCAAGCCGCGGGCGAGGCAGGCGTTGACGCCCTCGCGGGACAGTTCGATGCCGCGTCCGTCGACGCCGCGCCGGTCGCGCAGGAGAGCGAGGAGGGTCCCGTCGCCGCAGCCGATATCGAGGACGCGGGCGCTCGGCGGTACGAGGCCGAGCACCGCGAGATGATCGACGCGGGCGCCGTCGCTGCGCGGCAGCGTATCGGTCGCGCTCCAGGGGGCGGGGGCCACGCGGGTCACCGATCTCACAATCCTCTCGCCCTCGCGGCGGCGTCGACGAAGCCCTTGGCGGCGTTGAACATCACCGGCTCGTCGAGCAGGAAGGCATCGTGGCCCTTGTCGCTCTCGATCTCGACGAAGGCGACCGGAGCCGAGGCTGCGTTGAGCGCATGCACGATGGCCCGGGAATCGGCGGTGGGGAACAGCCAGTCCGAGGTAAAGGACATCACGCAGAACCGTGTCCTGGTGTTGCGGAAGGCGTTGGCGAGCACGCCGCCATGATCGGCCGCGAGGTCGAAGTAATCCATCGCCCGGGTGAGGTAGAGATAGGCGTTGGCGTCGAACCGCTCGACGAAGCTCAGACCCTGGTGGCGCAGGTAGCTCTCGATCTGGAAATCGGCGTTGAACGAGAAGGTCGGGGCCGAGCCGCCCTGGAAGCGGCGGCCGAACTTGCGGTGCAGGGCCGGCTCCGAGAGGTAGGTGATGTGAGCGCCCATCCGCGCCACGCCGAGCCCCTTGGCGGGCCGTGTCCCCGCTTCGAGATAGCGTCCTTCCGCCCAGGCCGGGTCGGCCATGATCGCCTGCCGGCCGACCTCGTGGAAGGCGATGTTCTGTGCCGAGTGGCGGGCGCCCGTGGCGATGGGGAGCGCCGCGAAGACCCTGTCCGGATAGAGGGCGGCCCATTGCAGCACCTGCATGCCCCCCATCGACCCGCCGACGCAGAGGAACAGGTCGCGGATGCCGAGCCGGTCGAGGAGCATGGCCTGGCCGCGGACCATGTCGCGGATCGTCACCAGCGGAAAGTCGAGGCCGTAGGGCCGACCCGTGGCTGGATTGGTGGAGGCCGGGCCGGTGGAGCCCATGCAGGAGCCGATCACATTCGAGCAGATGACGAAGTAGCGATCGGTGTCGACGGGCTTGCCCGGTCCCACCAGCGTCTCCCACCAGCCGCGCTTGCCCGTCACCGGATGGGTGTGGGCAAAATGCTGGTCGCCGGTGAGTGCGTGACAGATCAGCACCGCGTTCGAGCGATCGGCATTGAGGGTGCCGGCGGTCTGGTAGGCGATCCGGAAGGGCGCGAGATCGACGCCGGCATCCATCGCCAGGGGTTCGTCGAGACCGAACTCGGCCACGGGGCTCCGCGGGTCGAGGGAGGGCGGCGCATCCGTCGGAATCCCGTCCGGGCGCACGTTGCCTTCGTCGGGCCTTGCGAGACTATCGAGCGACATGGTCATCAGGCGTCTTCGCGCGTTGTTCGCCGATTCGCTTTCGCGGTGATGCGAGGGGGCAGCCTGTCGCCACCCTATCGACGCGTCGCGAAGGTCCATCCCCATCGGTGCCCGGCAAAGCCGGACGCTCATCGGGCGTAATGTGCGTATGCACGGGCGTCAACGAAAGGGGCCGAGCACGCAGGCACGCGCGCGGAGGCACGTGCGAAGGAATGTAGCGCGGCTCTGGCCCTCGGGCGCTCGGAAACGTAGACACGACGGGCCGTTGCCCTCATGCGGGGGCGGCCATCCCGTACCCGTCGCCGGACTCGACATCCCGCATGCGCTTCACCACGAGACCCGCACCGCCCCTCGACAACCTCGCCGAGCTGCGCGCCGAGATCGACCGGATCGACGCGGAGATGCACGCCCTGCTGATCCAGCGCGGCTCGATCATCGACCGGCTGATCGCAGTCAAACGGACCTCCGCCAGCGGATCGGCCTTCAGGCCCGGCCGCGAGGCCGCGATGATGCGACGCGTGGCCGAGCGCCATCGCGGGCTCCTGCCCCTCGACACGGTGGAGGGAATCTGGCGCGTCATCATCGCCACCTTCACCTGGGTCCAGGCCCCGTTCAGTGTCCATGCCGACATTTCGGGCGGCGACGCCCCGATGCGCGACTCCGCGCGCTTTCATTTCGGCTTCACGGTGCCCTACCGGCCGCATCCCACCTGCGCGGCGGTGATCCAGGCCGTGGCCACATCCCGCGGTGATCTTGGCATCTTCCGGCTCGACCCGGAGGGCTCCGCGCCTCCGAGCCCGGAGGCGCCGTGGTGGGAAGGTCTCGCCGGTGAAGGCCGACCGAAGGTGATCGCGCGCCTTCCCTTCATCGAGCGCCCGACCCATCCCGCCGGCACGCCGGTCTTCGTCGTCGCCAACCCCCTCGACGACCCGGCCGCCGCCCAGCGCGACTGGGTGCTGCACGCCACCCGACTCGGGCGATGGTCGCCGGAAACCGCACGCGCCCTGCAGGATCTCTACGGCGAAGTCGTCGCACGGGCGGTCAATGCTGAAGGCCATTGTCTCCTTCTCGCCGTGCCGGGCGGTGTCGGAAGCCGGCAGTTGAGGGAGACGCTGGAGCGGGCCGGCGCCGAGGTCGCGACGCTCGACGAGATCGGAAGCCACGCGGCCCGGTTCCGGGTGTGAGAGCGAGCTTCGAAACGGCCGGTTCCCTCGTCAAGACCGGCAAGCTGGGTTAGAGGGGCAGCCTGAACTCCAGCCGGCCCGCGCCCATGTCCTCCGCACCCTCTGCATCCCGTCCCGTTCCCCGCCCGGGAGTCCTCGCCATCGAGGCCTACGTGCCCGGCAAGAGCGGTGCCCCCGGCGCGGCGAAGGTCCATAAGCTCTCCTCGAACGAGACGCCGCTCGGCCCGAGCCCGCTCGCCATCGAGGCCATGCGTCAGGAAGCGTTCCGTCTCGCGCTTTATCCGGACGGCAATTCCACACGCCTGCGCGAAGCCATCGCCTTCCGCTACGGGCTCGATCCCGCCCGCATCGTCTGCGGCGCCGGTTCGGACGAGCTCCTCTCGTTCCTCGCCTACGTCTATCTCGCCGAGGGGGACGAGGGGATCTTCACCGAGCACGGGTTCCTGGTCTACCGCATCGCCATCCTGGCCGCGGGCGGCGTCCCCGTCGTGGTGCCGGAGCGCGACCTGCGCGCCGATGTCGATGCCATCCTGGCGGCCGTCACGCCGCGCACGAAGATCGTCTACCTCGCCAACCCGAACAATCCGACGGGCACCTACCTGCCCTTCGCCGAGATCCGGCGCCTGCATGCCGGCCTGCCTCCGCACGTGCTCCTCGTCCTCGACGGGGCCTATGCCGAATACGTGCGGACCAACGATTACAGCGCCGGGCTCGAACTCGTCCTCGAATCCGAGAACGTGGTGATGACCCGCACCTTCTCGAAGATCCACGGCCTCGCGGCGCTCCGCATCGGCTGGATGGTGGGTCCGCCGGAGGTGGTCGACGCGGTCAACCGCATCCGCGGGCCGTTCAACCTCTCGGGCAGTGCCATCGCGGCCGGTGCCGCCGCCATCGCCGACGAGGCGCATGTGGCGGCGGCGGTCGCGCATAACGAGACCTGGCTCGCCTGGACGAGCGAGGTCGTCTCCTCCCTCGGCCTCGTCGTCACCCCGAGTGTCGCGAACTTCGTCCTCGTCCACTTCCCCGACGAACCCGGACGCAGTGCGGCGGAGGCTGATGCCTATCTCGCCGCGCGCGGTGTGATCGTGCGGAGAGTGACGTCCTACGGTCTGCCGGACGCCCTGCGCGTCACCATCGGCAGCGAAGAGGCCAACCAGGCCTTCGTCGCGGCGCTCACCGCCTTCGTGAAGGAGAGCATCCGTGCCTGAGGCGAGCCCTGTCTGCGAGCGCCTCGCCATCATCGGCCTTGGACTGATCGGCTCCTCCATCGCGCGGGGCGCGCGGCAATACGGGCTGGCGCGGAGCATCGTCGCCATCGATCGCGACCCTGCTGTGATCGATCGGGTGAAGGCGCTCGGCCTCGCGGACGAGGCGACGAGCGAGCCCGCCGGGGTCGCGGACGCCGATCTCGTCATCCTGTGCGTACCGGTGGGCGCGGTGGGTGCCGTCGCCGAGGCCATGGCGCCGCATCTGAAACCCGGTGCCATCGTCTCCGATGTCGGCTCGGTGAAGGCTTCGGTGGTCGCCGCCGTCTCGCCGCATCTGCCCGACGGCGTCCATTTCGTCCCGGCCCATCCGGTGGCGGGCACCGAATATTCCGGCCCCGATGCCGGCTTCTCGACCCTGTTCTCGGGCCGCTGGTGCATCCTCACCCCGCCCGAGGGCACCGCCGGGGCCGCGACCGCACGGGTCCAGGCCTTCTGGGAAGGACTCGGCGCCATCATCGAGAGCATGACGCCGGAGCATCACGATCTGGTGCTCGCCATCACCAGCCACGTGCCGCACCTCATCGCCTACAACATCGTCGGCACCGCCGCCGATCTCGAAGCCGTGACGCAGTCGGAGGTGATCAAGTTCTCCGCCGGCGGCTTTCGCGATTTCACCCGCATCGCCGCCTCCGATCCGACCATGTGGCGGGACGTGTTCCTGACCAACAAGGAGGCGGTGCTGGAGATGCTCGGCCGCTTCAACGAGGATCTGGCGGCCTTGGCCCGCGCCATCCGCTGGGGCGACGGCGATGCGCTGTTCGACCTGTTCACCCGTACCCGCGCCATCCGCCGGGGTATCGTCGCCCTGGGGCAGGAAACGGCGGAAGCGGATTTCGGCCGCAGCCGAACCCCGCCGGAGCCGGCGAAGGACGAACCGGTCTCGGGGCGGTAGGGTCCTGAAAGATGGAGGCCTGAAAGATGGGCGTGGCGGGCTGGTTCGGCGTCGCCCCCCAGCAAAAACGTCCATTCTTTCATCACGACCTCATCATGAGGCACCGCGAAGCGGCACTTCAGGATGACGGCGCGCTCAATACAGCGGCGGCACCTGGACGTTGGGGATCGGAAATGGACCGAGCATCAGGCGTCCCTCGGCGAGGCGCAGGGGTGGCATCGCCTTGAGGGACGCATCCCCCGACACGGGCGCAGTGCCGGTCTCCGCTTCCTGGCGACGGCTGCCGCCGCCGAGGAGCTTGCCGACCAAGCCTCCGATCAGCGCGCCCTTCTCGGCTCCGAAGCGCTGGCCCATGATCTGGCCGACCAGGGCCTCCACTCCGGCGGCGCGGATATCGATCTGGCCGGTGGAGCGGTGCTCGTCGTCGAGAGCGATCTTCCCCTGGGCCTGAAGACGGCTATCGCCCTTCACCAGCGAGAGCAGGGCGATCTCGAGGCTGCCGCCGGCCTGGCGCCAGGTTTCGAGCTCCCGCGCCACCTGTCCAGTCCGGAAGACCGCCGCCTGGTTCACCGTGGCGTCGAGGGCCATGTCGACGGGGGTCGTATTGCCGAGCAATGGGTCGAGGAGCGGCACGGCGGCCTGTGTCAGTCGCAGGCTCGTATCGACCGCGCCATCCGTGGCGAAGCGGGCGGGTGTCGGACGGGCATGGAATTCGAGGTGCTTAGCGGCGACGTCGATCGGTTGCGGCCCGGCATTCTTCACGCTGACCTTGGGCGCATCGACCACCAGGGATGCGCGGACGAATCCGTCCGAGGCGCCATGGAAACTCGCTTCCAGTGCGGTCCAGGTCGCGTCGGCGACGAGACCGTCCTGTTCCACGTGGAACGGTCCTGTTGCCTGCAGGATGCCCTGGCGCGGCTGATAGACCTGCACGACCGCCGTCAGCGGTCCGAGGGTGAAGCGGCTGTCAGCTCGGGAGAAGGCGAGGGAGGCGCAGCGTAATTCGATGCGGAAGGGATAGCCGGTGATCGAGCGATCGGCGCAGGTCCAGTTGCGTCCGGCCGAGGCCTCGCGGGCGAGCCAGGCATCCATCTCGGATTCCGCCTTACCGCGGATCCAGAACCAGCCGGCGCTCCACAGGAGAACGACGGCGAGGAGGAGGATGTAGGGCAGGAACAGGCCGGTGCGCGAGGGCCGTTTCCTGGCCGTCAAGTCCGGTCCCTGCGCCATCGTCCACTCGCCTCGATCTCAAGAACCCCATCGCCATCGACGAGGCATATCCGTGAGTGAGCTTTGGCGGGTCTCAACGCGGCGAAAGCATGGCCGCCCATCGATTCAGGCAGCAGCGTTCGTGGTCCGGTCCACATGAAGGTCGGCGACGATCTGGCCCCGTTCGGCCTCGTCCTCGGCCAAGCGATGGACATGCATCTCGGTGGCGCCGCCATGGCGAGCACGGGCGATCCAGTTGCGGGTCAGCCGCTCCCGCGGGCTCGAACCCGCCGCGGCGACGGCGACGAGTTCGCCGATTCCCGCCGAGTTCCGACGCACGGCCATGACCACAGCCTCCCCCATATCGTCGAGTTCGAGTTCGGCCAGCTCGTGGATGCCGACGACGTAGCGGCGCCCGGAACGACCGCGCCAAGCGCTCAACGCCAAGGCAGGAGTGCCGCGCAGGCTGGCTGCCGTCCTCAGACGTACTTCGCGCATGGGCGGGTCTCCGGATCACGGATTCAGCGTCGATCGCCATCCGTTCGGGCCCTGCGGCACCAGACCGGAAATGGCCTCTCTGTTCGCCATATGTTCCAGAATAATCTTAACCGTTTCGAACCGTCAAGAGTCCCTATTTCGCTCTGCGAACGGGGCCTCGGGAGCACTTATCCACAGCCTGTGGATAGAACGAGAGGTCAGGCGGTTCGGGACGGCTCGCCGACGGAGGCGGGCTCGGGCACGGCATGACCGCGCGCTGCCAGTTCGGCCCGACCGGAGGCGAGAAGGGCATCGGAGGCGGATTCGATCCGCTTCTGCATCTCTTCCAAGAAGGCGGTGCGTTCGAGCCCCGGGGCGATGGGTGGAAGAAACTCGATGACGGTGGTGCCGGGCCGGCGGGTGAGCTGGCGGCGGGGCCAGTACAGGCCGCTATTGAGGGCGACGGGCATGCAGGGCACGCCCAGGGCGGCGTAGAGGTGGGTGATGCCGAGCTTGTAGACGGGAGGTGCGCCTGGCGCCTTGCGGGTTCCCTCGGGGAAGATGATGAGCTGGCGTCCCTCGCGGATGGCACGTGCGGCCGCCTCGTTCATGGCGGCCATGGCGCGGGCGCCCTTCGATCGGTCGATGGCGACCATGCCGGAGCGAGAGAGGAACCAGCCGAACAGCGGGATCCAGAGAAGCTCGCGCTTGAGGATGTAGGCGAAGTCCGGGAAGGCGGTGACGAGGGCCAGGGTTTCGAGGGCGGATTGATGCTTGGCCGCCACGAGGAGGGCGCCGGGCGGTCGATGATGCAGCCCCCTGAACTCGACGCTCACGCCGCCCACCACCCTCAGCAGCCACAGGCTCACCCGCGCCCAGAACTGAGCCACACGAATCGTGGCCTTCTCGGAGACGAGGGCCGGCAACCCGCCGAGGGCGACGAGGGCGGTGGCGAGATAGAAGACGATGTTGAAGGCGATGGAGCGAAGAATGAGCATCGGAAACCCAGGATGATGCCCCTCCTGTAGCGCGGGCGCTCCCGCGGCACCATCCGGTGCTCCGGATGGGCGTCAGTCCCCCTCGGCGAGGGTTCCGCGCTGGCGCGTATCAGAGGCTCCGGCCACGAGCCCGTTCCCCGTCATCACCGAATTGGCCGATCCGGAACTCGATCCTACCCGGATCTCGTGCCCCTTCGCCCGAAGCAGCGCAAGGGTATCCGGAGAGAGCCCGTCCTCGACGAACAGCGTATCCGGGCGCCACTGATGGTGGATGCGCGGCGCGGTGACGGCTTCGGCGAGGTTCATGCGGAAGTCGATGACGTTGACGATCACCTGCAGCACCGTGGAGATGATGCGGCTCCCTCCCGGGCTTCCGGTGACGAGGACGAGGCGTCCGTCCTTCAGCACCATGGCCGGCGTCATCGAGGAGAGCGGCCGGGCGCCGGGCGCCACCGCGTTGGCCGGACCGCCCACGAGGCCGTAGGCGTTGACGCTTCCGGTCTTGGCGGAAAAATCGTCCATCTCGTTGTTGAGGAGAACGCCGGTCCCCTCTGCCACGAGGCCGAGACCGTAGGAGAAGTTGAGCGTCGTCGTGGTGGAGACGGCATTTCCGGCACGGTCCACCACGGAGTAGTGGGTGGTGTGGTCGGATTCGTAGGGAAGCGGGTCCCCGGCCTTCACAGCCTCCGCCGAGCGGGCGCGGGCAGGGTCGATCGCGGCGCGCAGGGTCTCGGCATAGGCCTTGGCGGTGAGGCCCCGCACCGGCACCTCCGAGCGGGACGGATCGCCGAGCCAGGTAGCGCGGTCGGCATAGGCGGGCTTCATCGCCTCTGCGAGGGTATGGAGCGCCTGCGCGCTGCCCGCACCCATCGCTGCGAGATCGAACCCTTCGAGGATGTTGAGGATCTCGACGAGGTGGACGCCGCCGGAACTCGGCGGCGGCATCGAGACGATCTCGTAGCCGCGATAGCTCCCCCGGATCGGCTGGCGGATCACGGGGCGATAGGCGGAAAGATCCTCCTCTGTCATCACCCCGCCGGCGCCCTGTACCGCAGCCGCGATCCGCTCGGCGATGGGACCGGTATGGAAGGCGTCGGGACCACGTTCGGCGATGGCCGCCAGGGTCGCGGCGAGATCGGGCTGGACCAGGACATCGCCCCGCGTGAGGGAACGGCCGTCGCGAAAGAACACGGCCCGGCTCGATGGCCAGCGGCCGAGGCGGTCGCTGGCGCGGGGAAGCGAATCGGCAAGCCCGCCCTCGACGGGAATCCCGTCCCGGGCCAGCGCCCGGGCCGGAGCGATGAGCTGCGCCAGGGTGAAGCGGCCGGAGCCGTAGAGGCGGTGCGCCTCGGCCAATCCCCGTACGGAGCCGGGAACGCCGACGGCCTTTCCGGTGCGGGTGGAGGCGCCCCGGTCGGGCTGCCCGTCGGACTTCAGGAACATGTCCTCCCGTGCAGCACGAGGCGCCGTCTCGCGAAAATCGATCGCCACGGTCTCGCCCGTCCCGGCCAGCCGGACGAGCATGAACCCGCCGCCGCCGAGATTGCCGGCCTGGGGCAGCGTCACCGCGAGGGCGAAACCGACGGCGACGGCGGCATCGACGGCATTCCCGCCGCCTTTCAGGATCGACACGCCGATGCGGGTCGCCAGGGCATCCTGCGAGGATACCATGCCGTGGGCGCCGAGAACCGGAAGGATGCGCGCATCGTCGGACGGGATCGGAGGCAGTGCGCGGATGGCCTGAGCGAGAACCGGTCCGGAAGACACCGCTCCAGGGAGACTGCAGAGGAACGCGAAGGCGAGGCTGAAGCGACGTCCGGTCATGCCACATCCGTCATGCAGGGCTCTCCACCGATCCAGGTGCCGAACGATGATCCGGAACGGGCAACGTTTCGAGAGGGGTGACGTTTCAGGCGCCGGCCGGCCGGTCGCGTATGGCGATCCAGCCATAGACCAGCCCGGCAGCCGCTCCCGCAAGGAACAGCAGGGCGGTCACCCTGCCCTCGACGACGAGATGATGGGTGGCAGCGGAGCCCGATGCGCCCCGCATCAACCAGGGGATCAGGGCGGTGGAGATGCCCGTGCCGAGCGCATATGCCAGGGCGTTGCGCAGGCCCATCGCCTCGCCGATCAGCGCCATGACGACAGGCGGTAGCACCAGAAGGATGAATCCGGCCCGGGCAATACCTGCAGCCAGCACAAGCAGCGCGTCGGGCCCGATCCCGGAAGCGAGATCGGTCATCCCTTGCAAGAAGCCGAACAGGCCGAGACGGGTGAGCACCTCGCTCGAGACCGGATCGAGCAGAATGACGGCGACGAGAACCAGGCCCCCGCAGGGAATGGCGAGACACAAAGCGAGGCAGGCCCAGATCAGACGGCCGAGGAGCCGCATGGGATGCGATCAGGCCTCGTCGTCATCGGCCCCGGCATAGACTCCCTCGGCGCCGATCCCGTCTTCGAGCATCATCCGGGCGCGGGCGCGCAGTTTCTCGGTCTCGCTCTTGAGCTGGCCACAGGCCGCCAGGATGTCACGACCGCGCGGCGTCCGGACCGGCGAAGCGTAGCCGGCCTCATAGACGATCTCGGAGAATTGCTCGATCCGCTCCCAGTCGGAGCATTCGTAGATGCTGCCGGGCCAGGGATTGAACGGGATCAGGTTGATCTTGGCCGGAATGCCCTTGAGCAGACGGACGAGTTCGCGCGCATCTGCGTCGGAATCGTTGACGCCCTTCAGCATGACGTACTCGAAGGTGATGCGGCGGGCATTGTTGAGCCCGGGATAGTTGCGGCAGGCCGCCAGCAGCTCGGCCAGGGGATACTTGCGGTTGAGCGGCACCAGCGTGTCGCGCAGGTCGTCGCGCACCGCATGGAGCGAGATCGCCAGCATGGCATGCGCTTCGACCCCGAGCCGCTGCATCTGCGGCACGACGCCGGAGGTCGAGACGGTGATGCGCCGGCGCGAGAGGCCGAGGCCTTCCTGATCCGACATGACGCCCACCGAATCGATGACGTTGTCGATGTTGTAGAGCGGCTCGCCCATGCCCATGAAGACGATGTTGGTGACGGCGCGGCGGGTCTCGTCTTCGCCGGCGGGCACCGGGTTCTGGCCGACCCAGTCGTTCAGCCGGTCGCGGGCCACCACCACCTGCGCCGTGATCTCGGCGGCGGTCAGGTTGCGCACCAGCCGCTGCGTTCCGGTATGGCAGAAGCTGCAGGTGAGGGTGCAGCCGACCTGGGACGAGACGCAGAGGGTCCCGCGCCCACGGCCGGGAATGTAGACGCACTCGATCTCGGCACCGCGATTGTGGTCGTGCTTGCCGGTGGGCGCCATGCGCAGCAGCCACTTGCGGGTACCGTCACGCGAGATCTGCTCGCTGACGACTTCCGGGCGTTCGAGGGTGTAGGCCTGAGCCAGCTCGGCCTTGAGGCCTTTGCCGACATTGGTCATCTGATCGAAGGAAGTGGCACCGCGCGCGTTGAGCCAGTGCCAGAGCTGGCCCGAGCGCATGCGCTGCTCGCGCTCCGACACGCCGATGGCGGCAAGGCGCCCCTTCAATTCCTCGCGGGTCAGCCCGATGAGGGAGGACCGTCCCGGCGGGACGGCATCCGGTTGGAACTCGGGGAGCTTCTCGATTGCGGTCACGACGTTGACGTCGCGACCGGCGGTGTCGAACGACGCCGTCGCCATGGATCTCTGACCTTCGGACTTGGAACGGGTCCGATATAGGCGATCCCGCACCGGAACGCGAATGGGTCCCGATGCGTGCACGGAATGGCGGGGCCTACTGGGCCGGCTTGGCCTCGGCCGGAGGCTTCGATTCGGCTGGTGCGCCTTCCATAGCGGGCGGCAGCAGCACGTTCTTGGTGACATTGCCCTCCGGGCCGTATTCACCGGCCACCGCGAGGCAGGCCTGTTCGCGGTTGAGCTGCATCTGGTTCGACATCAGCGCGAAGATGGTCTGGACCTTACCGCCGAAGGGGCCTCGCGGTCCGACATCGGCGGCCTTCACACCCTGCTTCTGCAGCAGGGCGTCGAACTCATCGACGCCGATCCGGTAGCCGCAGACATTGGCGGCGGCGAAGATGTAGGCGGCAAATTCCAGGGCCCGCGGCGGCGGCGCATTTCGGATCTGGGCCTCGGCCAGGCTAGTCAGGAGCAGACCAGCGGCGAGGCCACCGGCGAGAACGGGTTTCAGGCGCATGGACGGCGTTTCCTCGAGGCGATGCGGATTCTTAAGTTCCGCTTATGCTGCTCTTCCGAGATAGACTGCCCGATCAGCCTGTCAAAGCGACCCTTTCGCCCTGTCAGCCGAGGGACCAGTCGACGGGTGTGGCGCCCCTGGAGACGAGCCAGGCATTGGCCTCGTCGAAGGGTCGTGTTCCGGAAAAGTCGCGATGGCGGTTGAGGGGGGAGGGATGGCCGGTCTCGACCACTCCGCAGCGCGCCCGATCAATGAGCGCCGCGCGTGACCGCGCCTGCGCGCCCCAGAGCAGGAACACGGCAGGTTCGGAACGATCAGACACGGCCTTCACGGCCTGATCGGTGAGGGCGGACCAGCCGTAGCGCAGATGCGCACCCGACTTGCCGGCCTCGACGGTGAGGGCCGAGTTCAGGAGTAGCACGCCACGCCGTGCCCAGGGTGTGAGATCACCGCTCGTAGGAGCACCCGGTAGTTCGGCGAGAATCACCTTGAGCGAGGCCGGAAGCCGGCGGGGACCGACATAGGAAAAGGCGAGACCGTTGGCGTCGCCCGGTGTCGGGTAGGGGTCCTGGCCGAGGATGACGGCCTTGACTGCTTCCAGGGGCGTCAGGGTCAGGGCACGGAAGACGGTGTCGGGGGAGGGCAGGACGCTCGAACCTTCCGCGATCCGGCGATCGACCCGCGCGCATACGGCATCGGCCGCATCTCCGGAAAAGAACGGCAGCCGGAGCCAGGACGAGCCGGAGGACCGGAATCGGTCGAGGGCGGTGGAGACAGGACCGGATGCCGTCACCGAATCACGATCCGGCCATCATCGGGAACGGAGAGGGGGTCATGCCGGCCGATATAGGCCATGACCTCGTTGGCGACGAGCTTGCCGTCGGTGGCGCCGATGAGAGTGCGCCCGTCGGCGAGGATGCCGTAGCCGTTGCCGCCATCGTAGAGGAAGTTGTTCGAGGCCACGGTGTAG
Source organism: Methylobacterium marchantiae (assembly GCF_042679825.1). NCBI lineage: Bacteria > Pseudomonadati > Pseudomonadota > Alphaproteobacteria > Hyphomicrobiales > Methylobacteriaceae > Methylobacterium > Methylobacterium marchantiae. The sequence continues at coordinate 191,768 of NZ_JBHTND010000002.1, forward strand.
GAGCGCGCCTCGTCGAGCGGTCTCCCATCCACCAGAATGGACAGAATGCGGTGTCCCGCACCCGCCGCCGGGTCGAGGGTGACGACGAGACCGGAGACCTGCGGGAACCGTCCGGCCGGACGGCCGAGATCGGCGAAGGCCGATTCCAGCAGGTCGCGCACCTGTGCCCCTTTCAGCGAGACCAGAACCGTCGTGTTGCCGAAGGGGAGTTCGGTGAGGATGTCGCGCCGGGTCAGGACGGTGCCCGCTGGATAGAGCCGGTTGCCACGGATGCCGCCGCCATTGGTGATGGCGATCTCCGCCCCTGTCGCCGCGCGAAGGGCGTCGGCGACGAGGTTGCCGAAACTCCCCTCGCGGAGACGCACCGTGGAGATGCGACTGTCGAGGGGTGTGCTGATGGTCCCGACCGACACGTCGAGCTCCCGCGACAACCGCCCTTCGAGGCGCTGCGTCAGAGCGAGGGTCTCGGGATCGGGCGTGACGTCGGCGGTGTCGTAGACACGGAAGTTCGGATGCCACGACAGGGATCTGGTCTTTCCGTCCCCCTTTACCGTCACGGCAACGTCGATGGCGGTGACGTAGCGGGCGTCGAAGCTCGACTCGACCAGGAGGCTGCGGCCGTCATACTGCATGATGAGGTCGTGATCGTGGCCCGACAGCAGGATGTCGACGATCCGCGCCGCCACGATGGCCTCGTCCGTGACGCGCGCCGTATGGCAGATCCCGACGATGAAGTCGGCCCCTTCGTCGCGGAGGGCCTGGGCTTGCGTCCGCAATGTCTCGATCTCGGGACCGAAGACGAGATCGCCCGATTGCGACTTCTCGGGCGTGCTCGCGAGGGCGATGCCGACGATCCCGATCCGGATGCCTCCGAGGGTCACGATCGTCCGGTCGCGAATTCCGGTCAGCGGCTTGCCTTCCGCACTCCGAAGATTGGCGGCGAAGACGGGAAAGGCCGCTTCCCGCATACGCTGGGCGAAAGTGGTGGGGCCGAAATCGAATTCGTGGTTGCCCGGCACGAAGACGTCGGGGGGGGCGATGTTCAGGAGCTCGATGATATGCGCACCGCGATCGAAGCCCGACATCAGCGAAGGGGACAGGGTGTCGCCGGCATGGGCGTAGAGCATCGGCACGCCGCGGGCCCGCTCGGCCTTCACCACCGCATTGAGACGGGGAAAGCCGCCGCGGCCGTCCACCTCCGACATCAGGTAGACGTCGTTGACGAGAAGCAGGGTGAAGGTCGGTTCGATCGACCCGGCGGAGGCCGGAGACGGCCAGCCTGTCGCGAGACCCGCCCCGAGTCCGAGGCTCAGGGTCTGACGACGGGTAGGACGAGGCATTGCGGCAGATCTCCACGAGCGGGACAGGCAGTGGACGACCCTCTCACCGCCGAATGTGGACACCGAGGATGAAACCGATGCGACACCGGCCTCATGAAACCGGGATCGTTCCTAGCGCGACGCGAAACCGTCCCGGACCGCCTTGGCGTTGCGGCGGATCATCGGCCAGATCCAGGCGCCGGAGACCAGGTAGGCGGCGGCCGGCATCGGCTTGAGATCGACGGCGAGGCGCTGGGCGAGGCCGGGATTGGCCAGTTCGCCCACCGGCGCATCGGTCTTCCGGTAGATCACCGTCGTGTCCTCGCGCCAGTAATCGGGATGGGGCACGAGGCCGGCCCGGCGGGCGAGGAGATCGAAGGTCTCGCGGACGTAGCCGTGGACATGGGCGAAATGGAAACGCTCGTGCGGCGGCTTGCCGGTGGCGGCCATATTCGGAACCGCGGCGTAGAGGACCCCGTCGGGTTTCAGCCAGCGCGACAGCCGCTCCATCACCACCGCCGGATCGCGCAGGTGTTCGAGCACGTGGTGGGTCGAGATCACGTCGAAATGCCCGGCGGGAAAGCGGTCGTCATCGGCATCGTCGAGGACCTCGACCTTGTGATGCTCGCGGGCATAGGCCGAGTAGTCCCGCCCGGGCTCGACGCCGACCGCTTCGCAGCCCTTCGCCCGGGCGGCCGCCAGGAACTCGCCGGAGCCCGAACCGAAATCCAGGACTCGCGCGCCGGGCTTCAGTTTCGGAGCGAGGAGATCCGCACGAAAGGTCGCCTCACGGGCGCTTCGGTTGAGGTGATGGCGCGGCGGTCCGCCAGCGAAGGCCAGCTGGTAATCCGCCCGGTAGGCATGGGCGTAGTAATGCGCCAATTCGTCCGGGGTCGGCATAGGGTCGGTGCGAATCAGTCCGCATTGGGCGCAGGCGATGGATTTCAGCGTCTTCAGTCGCCGGTCGGTTTCGGCCACCGTCACCGTCTCGCCCGATCCGCAGAGATTGCAGACGGTCGGTGCCCCCTTATAGGGGTAGCCGGTGAACGGCATGAAGTGGTTGAAGAAGTACCGGGGAGACGGCATGTCGCGCCTTCATTGACGAGATGGTCGCTGGCAGGTCTCGTGCTCTAGATAGATATGCTTCCCCAGACAACTGCGCCGAACCCGGGCGCTTCGGAAACCCGATGAACGAACGCGTCGAACCGACGTCCCTCAAGGACATCATGCCGTTGCAGACAGGCTCCTCCGAGACCGCCGCCCTCCCGCCGGAGCATCCTCGCGTGCGCTGGGGCCGGGTCGGCGTGCTCCTGATGAATCTCGGCACGCCGGAGGGCACGAGCTACTGGCCGATGCGCCGCTATCTCAAGGAATTCCTGTCCGACCGGCGCGTCATCGAAGTGCCGCGACTGATCTGGTGGCCGATCCTCAATCTCATCATCCTCACCAAGCGTCCCGGGCCGAAGGGGCGCGACTATGCCAGCGTGTGGAACAACGAGCGCGACGAGGGGCCGCTGAAGACCATCACCCGTGGGCAATCCGAGCGGCTGCAGGCGGCGATGGGCGATGCGGTGGTGGTCGATTGGGCCATGCGCTACGGCAAGCCGGAAGTATCGCTGCGCATCCAGGCCCTGCTCGACCAGGGCTGCGACCGCATTCTGCTGGTGCCGCTCTACCCGCAATATGCCGCAGCCACCTCGGCCACCGCCTGCGACCAGGCGTTCAAGGCGCTGATGCAGATGCGCTGGCAGCCGACCGTCAGAGTCTCTGCGCCCTATCACGACGACCCGGTCTATATCGAGGCCATGGCCACTTCCATCCGCGAGGGACTCGCCAAGCTGGATTTCGAGCCGGAGGTGATCCTCACCTCGTTCCACGGCGTGCCGAAGAGCTATCTTCTCAAGGGCGATCCCTATCATTGCCAGTGCGTGAAGACCGGCCGCCTGATCCGTGAGGCCCTCGGCTTCTCGACGGAGCGGATGCGAACGACCTTCCAGTCGCGCTTCGGCAACGAGGAATGGCTCAAGCCCTATACCGACGAGACCGTCCAGAACCTGGCCAAGTCCGGTGTGAAGCGCATGGCCATCGTGGCGCCGGGCTTCACCGCCGATTGCCTCGAGACCCTGGAGGAGCTCGACGGCGAGAACAGGCATTATTTCGAGGAGAATGGCGGCGAGCGCTTCGCCTACATTCCGTGCCTCAACGACAGCGATCTCGGGATGAAGGTGATCGAGAACGTGGTCCGCCGCGAATTGCAGGGCTGGATCTGATCCGGGCTTCCTATCCGCATGCGGGATCGGCGTTCTTCGCGCTCCCAGGGTGGTCGCCAAGTCCGGATGCGGTTGATAAAGGACGCGCATCAGACGGCGAGTGAATCATGACGAGACCGGAGGCAGTCGATCCGATCGACACCGTGCGAGCGGATGAGGGAACGCGGCTCCTCGCGCATTTCTCGGGATACGGCTACGGCGCGGTGACCCCGGCCGTGCTCCAGCCGGTCGAGCCGTTCCTCGAATTGTCCGGCGAGGAGATCCGACGGCGCATCTTCGTGACGCAGGATGCGTCCGGGGCCGAACTCTGCCTGCGGCCGGAATTCACGATCCCGGTCTGCCGCCAGCATCTGACAAAGGGCGTGGGCGCGACCGCCGATTACAGCTATCTCGGCCCGGTCTTCCGGCTCGGCTCGGGCGAGGCGGAGGAGTTCCTGCAGGCCGGCATCGAATCCATCGGCCGTACCGATGTCCCGGCGGCGGATGCCGAAGTGCTCGGCCTCGCCCTCGAAGGCCTCGACCTCCTCGGAGCCGGCGATGTTTCGGTGAGGCTCGGCGATATGGGCGTCATCGATGCCCTCCTCGACGGTCTCAACGTGCCGCCGGCCGCCAAGCGACGGACCCTGCGGGCGCTCGCGGCGGGACGCTCCCTCGACGACGTCACCAATGTCGCGACGGTGGAAGACCCGCATGCCGGGCTTCTCGCCGCGATCCAGGGCCAGGATCCGAAGGGCGTGCGCGCCTTCGTCGAGGACGTACTGTCGATCGCCGGGATCTCCCGCGTCGGGGGCCGCAGCGCCGGCGAGATCGCGGAGCGCTTCCTCGCCAAGGCCTCGGCGCAGGCGAATGGCGGAGCCGGACTCAATGCGGAGAACCGTGCCGTCGTCGAGCGCTACCGCGCCATCTCGGGCGATCCGGATCAGGCCGCCCGCTCCATGCGCGAGCTCGCATCCTCGGCGGGCATCATCTACGCGCCCCTGGAGGCGGCCCTCGGCCTGTTCGAGGAGCGCACCGGCTTCATGGCCGCTCGCGGTCTCGACGTGGAGCGCTTCCGCTTCTCCGGCAGCTTCGCGCGCAATCTCGATTACTATACCGGCTTCATCTTCGAGGTGACGCGGGAGCGGGCGGGTGCTCCCCTCGTCGGCGGCGGCCGTTACGACGGACTGCTCCAGCATCTGGGCAGCCCGACCCCGATGCCGGCAGTGGGCTGCGCCATCTGGCTGTCACGCGTGCTTACGTCGGAAGGATCATCCCGTGGCTGAGACCGCTCCGATTCCGCAGGATTCCGGCCGAGACGTGCCCAACGGTCCCCTCGTTCTCGCCGTACCCTCGAAGGGACGCCTGCAGGAGAACGCCTCCGCGTTCTTCGCGCGAGCCGGGCTGAAGCTCGCGCAAGGAGCGGGTGCGCGCGACTATCGCGGCAAGCTCGTGGGCGTACCCGATGTGGAGGTGCGCTACCTCTCGGCCTCGGAGATCGCCAACCAGCTCGCCAGCGGCACGGCCCATCTCGGCGTCACCGGCGAGGATCTCATCCGCGAGAGCCTCCCCGATGCGCGCGGACAGGTGGAATTGCTGACGCCCCTCGGTTTCGGCCAGGCGACGGTGGTCGTCGCCGTGCCGCAGGCCTGGATCGATGTCCGCGCCATGACCGATCTCGACGAGGTCGCGGCCGAACTCCGCATTCGCCACGGGCGACGCCTGCGCATCGCCACGAAATACGTCAATCTGACACGGCGTTTTTTCGCCGAACACGGGGTCGCCGATTACCGGATCGTGGAAAGCCTCGGCGCCACCGAGGGGGCTCCCGCTTCCGGCTCTTCGGAGATCATCGTCGACATCACGACGACGGGTGCGACGCTCGCGGCCAACGCCCTGAAGATCCTCGACGACGGCATCATCCTGCGCTCGGAGGCCAATCTCGTCGCCTCTCTGACGGCCTCCTGGGGCCAGAGCCAGAAGAAGGCCCTGCGCACCGTGCTCGGCCGGATCGCGGCGGAGGAGCGCGCCCGCCTGACCCGCGAGATCCGCGCAGCGATGCCCCAGGACGGCAATCTCGATCTCGCCGGAATCAGCGCCCTGCACGATGCGCAGCTCCCCTACGGCATGCCGGAACATCGCGGCGCCGAGATCGTGCTCCACTGCCCGGTCGATGCGACATTCGATCTCGTCGACGACCTCGTGAAATCGGGAGCGAGTGCGGTCAGCGTCAGACGGATCGACTACGCCTTCGGTGCGGACAATCCGTTGATCGACCGCCTGCTCGCCCGGCTGGGCTGAGCTCTATAGCGGACCCTGTTTGGCGAATTCCGAAAAGACGCCGCGCAGGGTCTTCAGCCGCGCCTCGTAGGCCCTGGTCAGGCAGGCGACGTCGGCTGCGCAGGTCCGTCTTTCCTCCAGCCACGCCTCCTGGTCGTCGCGCAGCTTGGCATTGCCGCCCATGGGCAGGAGCCCGCGCAGGATCTCGAACCGGACCGCCATCTCGACGTCGAGATCGTTGAGGGACAGGTGGCCGCAGATCGCCTTCTCGTCGGGCGTCTCGGCCTTCTCGCAGGGGAAACTCGCGGCCTCGGCACCGGACGCGCCCAGCATCGCGGCGGCGGCAAAGCCCCATGCCCGGTAGCGCTGCTGCATTCTACGCGATGAAATCATGAACCGAATCCCGGTTTGACGACGACGAGGACGACGATGGCGACCATGAGGAGCGTCGGCACCTCGTTGACCATCCGGTAGAAGCGGTGGTTCCGAATGTTCCGGTCGGCGGCGAAATCCTTGACCATCCGCGAGAACCAGCCGTGGCAGCCGCTCATTGCCAGGACCAGGACGAACTTCGCCTGCATCCAGCCGGAGGCGTAGAACCCGCTCTGCCAAGCGAGGAACAGGCCGAGCAACCATGTGACGATCATGGCCGGGTTCATGATCGCCTTCATCAGGCGCCGCTCCATGACCTTGAACGTCTCCGACTGGGCCGAGGAGGCCGCATCGGCGGGCAGCGACGCGTGGTAGACGAAAAGGCGCGGCAGATAGAGCAGCCCAGCCATCCACGAGATCACCGCGATGACGTGGATGGCCTTGATCCAGGGATAGAGCGTGTCGCCCATGTGGACCGTCAGCGCCGCAATCTGGCGAGCATCCGCTCCACATGGGCGATCGGCGTCTGCGGCGTGATGCCGTGTCCGAGGTTGAAGATGTGCGGCACTCCCGCCGTCGCTTCCAGGACGCCATCCACGGCGGCGTCGAGGGCCTCGCCACCCTCGATCAGCGTTTCGGGGTGAATGTTGCCCTGGGTCACGGTGCGTGGCGCTACGGCACTGCGCAGGGCCTTCAGGTCGACGCTCCAATCGACGCCGACGGCGTCCGCCCCGGTCTCATCCATGACGCGGGCATGGCCTTCCAGGCCCGAACCGCGGGCGAAGACGATGATCTTGGCCCCTGGTACGCGGGCTCGGACCCCGTCGACGATCCGGGCGATGGGCGCGAAGCTCCAATGCTTCAGGGCGTCGGCGCTCGCATCCGGCGCCTGGGGGAGCGAACCGGCATGGGATTCGAAGATCTGGACCGCGTCGGCACCCGCTTCGAGCTGCCGCGACAGATACTCGATCTGCACCGAGACCAGCCGGTCGATGAGTTCCTGCACCAGCGCCGTGTCGCTATCGGCGAGGGCCCGGGCCGGGGCGAGGTCCGGCGTTCCGCGGCCGCCGATCATGTAGCTCGCCACCGTCCAGGGACCACCACAGAATCCGAGCAGCGTCGTCTCCGCGGGAAGCTCATGGCGCAGGCGTCGAACGGTTTCGAAGACCGGTTCCAGATGCTGGAAGATGCTCGGATCCTCCGCCTGTTTCAGGCGGGCGAATTCGTCCCGGCCATGGACCGGATCGAGCCTGGGACCTTCACCCTCGACGAAGCGGACGTTCTGCCCGAGGGCATCGGGTACGACGAGGATGTCCGAGAAGAGGATCGCCGCATCGAAGCCGAAACGCCTGATCGGCTGCAGCGTCACTTCGGTGGCGAAATCCGGGTTGTAACAGAGATCGAGGAAGGAGCCGGCCTTGGCCCGCACCTCGCGATATTCCGGAAGGTATCGCCCGGCCTGGCGCATCATCCAGGCGGGCGGAATCCTGGCGGCTTTGCCCTCGAGAACCTGGATCAGCGCACGATCGGTGGTGTCACGACGTGTCATGCGTCTCTCTGCCCGGTCCATCGTTGATTGGAAGAGTTCGGTCCTATCGGGACAGAGCTATGACGTCACTGCGTGCTCTCGGGAAGTCCCTTTGCATGGGTAGGTCCCTTCGCATCGGGAAATCCCTTCGCCCCGGAACGTCCTTTTACCACCGAGGGCCTTCTCGATCCGAGAGCCTCTCCTCGAAAGCCCCTTCGCTTCGAGCGCCTTCGAAGGTGGCCGGAAAGGCCTGTCCCGTCCCGCCTATCTAATAGGAAAAGAGAGATTCTAGGACTCTGTTTTTTCTATTGGACGGGGGATGATGGGAACGCGGACTTATCCACACCCCATCCCCTCGGCACCGGCGTTAACGGGACTTTAACGGGTTCGCGCTAACTTTCCAGAAGCGGAAGTCCGATCAGGGACTTGTGCGCCACCACGGTACCCGTCCGCCCGAACCCTCCTTGAATCTCCCAAAACGAGATCGGAGCGAGGGCACTGGTGTTGCATGTTGACGGAAGAGTCGACAATTCGGTGAGGAATTCCGATCGGGTCTCTGACGGGTGGCTTTATCCCCATCTGTCGACTCCGGCTCTCAGGTGTGTTGGATAACCCGGTGATCCCTCACGCCCATCCGATGGCCTGGGATGGGAATTTCCGATGAGTCGCAGCTACTTCCACCTCCATCTAGTCTCGGATTCCACCGGCGAGACCCTCATCAATGTCGGACGCGCCGCGGCGGCGCAGTACGAAGGCGTCTCGGCCATCGAGCACGTCTACCCGCTGGTCCGGTCCTCCGCGCAGCTCGAGCGTGTCATCTCCGAGATCGAGGCGGCTCCAGGCCTCGTCCTCTACACCCTGGTCGGGCACGACCTGACGGAGCGGCTCGAAGCCGCCTGCCGCGAGACCGGTTCACCGTGCCTCTCCGTCCTGCAGCCGGTCCACGCCCTGCTCCAATCCTATCTCGGTGCGGAGACGACCGCCCGGCCGGGGGCGCAGCACATGCTGAACGCCGAGTATTTCAAGCGCATCGACGCGATGAACTTCACCCTTGCCCATGACGACGGCAACCTGCCCTTCGACATCGACGAATCCGACGTGATCCTCGTGGGCGTCAGCCGGACATCGAAGACACCCACCGCGATCTATCTCGCCAATCGCGGCCTGAAGACCGCGAATTTCCCCCTGGTGCCAGGCATGCCGGTACCGCCCAGTCTGGAAAATGCCCGCAAGCCGCTCATCGTCGGATTGCTCGCCTCTCCGGAGAGGATCGTGCAGATTCGGCAGAACCGCCTCCTCAGCCTGAAGGCCGACGACACCTCGCTCTATGTCGATCGCGATGCGGTGGCGGACGAGATCGCTGCCTGCCGCAAACTCTGCAACCGGCATCGCTGGCCGACCATCGACGTGACCAGGCGCTCGATCGAGGAGACAGCTGCGTCGATCCTCGATCTGCACCGCGAGCACCGCCTCAAATTCATCGTGGCATGACGCGCGAAGCGAGATCCGTGATGACCCGTCTCTGGCTGCCCGAACGTCCGCTCGTCCTCGCCTCCGGTTCGCCGACGCGCAGGCATCTCCTCGAATCTGCCGGCCTCGACGTGGAGGTCGTGGTCCCGAATGTCGACGAGCGCGCCATCGAGGCCGAGGCCGGCCCTCTCACTCCCGCCGATCTCGCCCTCCGGTTGGCCCTCACCAAGGCACGTGCGGTGGCAGCCACGGTCGGAGACAGGATCGTCCTGGCCGCGGATCAGGTTCTCGCCTGCGAGGGGGAGGTGTTTCATAAATCCTCCTCTCTCGACGTTGCCAGACTTCAATTGAGCCGGCTATCGAACAAGACGCATTCGTTGCATTCCGCCGCTGCCCTCATCGTGCCGGGACGGGAGCCTGACCTCCTTCACGACGAGGCCCGTCTGACCATGCGGGATCTGAGCGCGTCCGCCATCGATACCTATCTGGCGATCGCCGGGCATGATCGCGTCACCGGCACGGTGGGCGGATACCAGTTGGAAGGCCTCGGCATTCATCTGTTCACAGCGATCGAGGGGGCTCATGCCACCATCCTCGGCCTGCCGCTGACCGGATTGCTCGACCGGTTGCGAAGCCAAGGCTGGCTTGCCTTCTGATCCCGGCCTTCTGATCCCGAACGCCTCGCGAGACCCATTCATGATCAAAGCCTTCGTCGTCGGTCATCCGATCGCCCATTCCCGGTCGCCGATGATCCACGGACATTGGCTCGCCACCCTCGGGCTCGACGGTTCCTACGAGCGGATCGACGTGGCGCCGGAGGATTTCGGGACTTTTCTGCGCGGCCTGAAAGCAGATGGGTTCGCCGGCGGAAACGTGACCCTGCCGCACAAGGAAGCTGCCTTCACCGGGGCCGACGTGCTGACGGACGCCGCCCGGAGGATCGGCGCGGTCAACACGCTCTCCTTCGACGGGCAGGGGCGTCTCGTGGGCGACAATACCGACGCCGTCGGCTTTACCGCCCATCTCGACGAGACCCTCGGACCGGACTGGCTCAGCGTGGATGCCGGCGACGTCGTGATCCTCGGGGCGGGGGGAGCGGCACGGGCCGTGGTCGCGGGCCTCCTCGACCGTCCGGCGACCCGCATCCTCGTGGCCAACCGTACGCGCTCGCGGTCCGAGGCCATTGCCGGCCTCGACCCTACCCGCGTCGAAGCCGTTGACTGGGACGGACTCGATGATGCTCTCCGCGGCGCGCGGCTTCTCGTCAACACCACCTCCCTCGGCATGACCGGCAAGCCGCAACTCGACATCGCGCTGGAAAACTTGCCCGCTGACTGTGCCGTTGCCGATATCGTCTATTCGCCGCTGGAGACGCCGCTTCTCGCGGCAGCCGCGGCGAGAGGGCATCGCGTGATCGACGGGCTCGGCATGCTGCTGCACCAGGCCGTGCCGGGTTTCGAGCGCTGGTTCGGAACCCGTCCCGTGGTGACGCGGGAATTGCGCGCCCTGATCGTCGCCGATCTGGTGGCGAAGCGATGACCCGGCCCTTCATTCTCGGGCTCACCGGGTCCATCGGCATGGGAAAATCGACCACCGCCGCCATGTTCGCCCGGCGCGGCATACCGATCCATGACGCGGATGCGGCAGTGCGGCGGCTCTACTCGGCGGGAGGAGCGGGTGCCCGCCTCATCGCCGATCTCTTTCCCGATGCGATCGGAAGTGATGGCTCCGTCGACCGCGCACGCCTGCGGGACCACGTGCTCGGCCGGCCTGAATCCCTTGCTCAGCTGGAGGCCGCAATCCATCCCCTCGTCCGTGAGGAGGAGCAACGCTTCCTCGACGAGCACGCCGCCGCATCCCTGATGATCCTCGACATTCCCCTCCTGTTCGAGACCGGCGGGGACGCGAGATGCGACGCGGTCCTGGTGGTGACGGCGGATTCCGAGGTTCAGCGGCAGCGTGTCCTGGCGCGTCCCGGCATGTCCGAGGCGGCGTTTGCCGCCATCCTCGCCAAGCAGATGCCAGATGCGGAGAAACGCGCACGCGCCGACTTCCTCATCGATACCGGGCTTGGCCTTGCTGGTGCCGAAAATCAGGTCGACGCTCTCATCGAGCGCCTCTCCGACGGCCGTCGCGCCTGACCGATCGTTCCGTATCCTCTCGAATGGACCGCACCATGCTCCGTGAGATCGTCCTCGATACCGAGACCACCGGGACGGATGCCAAGAACGGGGACCGGCTCATCGAGATCGGCTGCGTCGAGCTCATCAACCACGTCCAGACCGGGGTCACGTTCCACCGCTACGTCAACCCGACACGGCCGGTGTCCCAGGGTGCCTTCGGCGTCCACGGCCTGTCCGATGCGTTCCTCGCCGACAAGCCGCTCTTCTCGGCCGTGGTCGCGGATTTCGTCGCCTTCTGCGGCGACGCGCCCCTCGTCATCCACAATGCGCCCTTCGATGTCGGCTTCCTCAACATGGAGTTCGCCCGGCTCGGCGAAAAGGGACCGCCGCAAATCAACCTCGATACGGTCGTCGACACGCTGCAGATGGCGCGGCGCAAGCATACGGGCGCGTCCAACACCCTCGATGCGCTCTGTGTCCGCTACGGGATCGATACGACGCGGCGCACCAAGCATGGTGCACTCCTCGACGCCCAGATCCTGGCAGAGGTCTATGTCGAACTCCTAGGGGGCAAGCAGGCCAGCCTCGGTCTCGCGAGCGCGGAATCTCCCGAGCCGTTACGCCGCGTCACGGTGAGTGATGGACCGATCGCCACAGGACCTCGCCGATTGCGCAACCGTCTGAGCCCTCTGGAAGTTAGCCAGCACGCCACCTTCGTCGCAAATCTCGGTGCCAGTCCGATCTGGCGTGATTACGTCAGCGAGAACGACGGCGATTGAGGGATGCGAGGGTGCAATGCAATAAAAGACATATTGCATTGCAATAAAACCCGCTTACATTTCCAGACATCGAGTCGGCGCGGAGGCGAAACAAGCCCATCGTCGATGCGGGATCACTTCGCATCCAGCATCGATCGGATCCCGTCGGCTGCATCCCATCACCCATGAAAGCGATCCAGCGATGGATGATCAGCACAATCGGATACAGACGCGTCTGGCCGAGATCGTCGAAGCGACCAAGCTGACAGGAGCGGGCCGGCTACAGGAAGCCACCGACATGATCCAGCGCGGATTGTTCGGGCGCCAGACGCCTTCGGCATCTGGGCAGACGATCGATGCATCCTACCGGATCGAGAGTTCCGGCGAGACGGCAAAGCCGATGGGTTCGGCCGGTATCATACCCGAAGGTCTGCAGGAGCGCCTGCGCGATGCTCTGGGCCAAGTGGCCCGCAAGTTCAATCTCCCGGGAAATTCGGGTCTTTCTCCAACCGGGCTCCAAGGCTCGGGACTCCAAGGCTCCGCATTCGAAGCGTTCGATCCGACCTCCTTCTTCCGGGACGGCACTGCCAAGGGACCACCGGCCGGAGACGGAACGTTCACGGAGCGGGCCTTCTCCAACGCTGCCGGATCGCGCGACTACAAGCTCTACATTCCGAGCCGTACGGTGGCGCAGCCTCCTCTCATCGTCATGCTCCATGGCTGTACCCAGTCGCCTGACGATTTCGCCGCGGGTACCGCCATGAACCAGCTCGCCGATGCGGAAGGGTTCATCGTGGCCTATCCCGGTCAGAGCATGCGGGCTCACGGCCAGCGCTGCTGGAACTGGTATCAGCCCGGCGACCAGACGCGCGGCGCCGGTGAAGCGGAGATCATCGCGGGTCTCACCCGTGCGGTGATGAGCGAGCACAATGTCGATCCGCGCAGGGTCTATATCGCCGGTCTCTCAGCGGGCGGGGCAGCGGCCGCCAACATCGCCCTGGCCTATCCCGAACTCTACGCCGCCGTCGGCGTCCATTCGGGTCTCGCAGCCGGTTGCGCCGGCGATATCTCCTCGGCTCTGACGACCATGCGCCTCGGCCCGTCGACGCCCGTCGGTGTCGCGCAGGCTCAGGCCGCACGGGTTCCGACCATCATGGTTCATGGCGAGAGCGACACCACGGTCAACCCTCGCAATGGCGAGCACGTGCTCATCCAGGCCGGTGTCGAGGCCCTGAATCCCTCGACCTCGGAGGGTGTGAGCCCAGGCGGCCTCGCCTTCACCCGCACGCGCTACGCCGACGAGACGGATCGCGTGGTGGTGGAAAGCTGGGTCGTGCGCGGCCTCGGCCATGCCTGGTCGGGCGGGGATCCGTCGGGCAGCCATACCGATCGACGCGGACCCGATGCATCGCGCGCGATGGTCGATTTCTTCCTGGCCCATCGCCTGGATCGGCCGCGCTACTGAATCGATCGCCGTAAAGCCGGACGGAATCCGCATGGCCGCTCGGCAAGGCGGATTCCGAAGCTTGTTGATCCAGTCCCGAGTTCGATCGACCGGCAGACCGGATCAGACCGCGACGTTGTCGATGAGCCGCGTCGAGCCGAGATAGGCCGCTACGAGGACGCGGGTCGGTCCCGTGGCATGCTCCACCGGGGCCAGGGTCTCGGCATCGCACACGCTGAGATACTGGATGGTGCCGAACCCGGCCTCGATCAGGCGATCGGTCGAAGCCGCGACGAGGGTCGAGGCCGCTCCGCCGGCTCTCAATCCCTCGGCGATCCGCACCAACTCCCGATGGAGAGCGGGCGCGACCTTCCGCTCCTCCGCGTCGAGGTAGCGATTGCGAGAGGAGAGAGCGAGCCCGTCCTCTTCCCGCAGAGTGGGCACACCGCCGATCTCGACGGGGATATCGAGATCACGCACGGCGCGGCGGATGACCTGCAATTGCTGGAAGTCCTTCTCACCGAACAGGGCGACGTCCGGTTGGACCTGATTGACGAGCTTCGTCACAACGGTCGCGACGCCGGAGAAATGACCGGGCCGAAAGGCGCCGCACAGCCCGTCCGTGATGCCGGCGACCGTGAGGCTGGTGGAGAAATCCTTCGGATACATCGTCTCCACCGAAGGCTGGTAGGCGGCGTCCACCCCGATTTCGGCAAGGAGTGCGAGGTCGGTCTCGGTGTCGCGCGGATAGCGCGAGAAATCCTCGCTCGGCCCGAACTGAGTCGGATTGACGAAGATGCTGACGACGACCCGCCGTCCGAGTTCCCGTGCTCGGTCGACGAGGGAGAGGTGGCCCTGGTGCAGCGCGCCCATCGTGGGCACCAGGACGACGCGGTCACCCGACGCCTTCCAATCGGAGACGCAGGCGCGCAGAGGCGCCACCGCATCGAACCGGAGAGGGACGACGGACGAGGCTTGGATGCTCATCGGGATTCTTCTGGATCTCGGGCGCTGTCGGACGATCCTGCGACTACCCCAACTCGGCGGCCGGACGCCAGAGACGGCGAGCCAGCGGTCTCAGTTGCAATAGGGCAGCAGGGAGCGGCCGAACGGATCGTCGACGCCGAGGGCCGGCTTGATGCCGTAATAGCTCGGCTTTCCGAGACCGTAGGTCGATCCGACATAGCTCGGATCATCCGGCGCATCGGTGGGGATCGGAACGCTTCTCGGGATGCAGGCGACCCGTCGCGGCGCGGCCCGGTAGCGTCGCGGCGTGCTGTCTTCCTCCGCCCGTGGAAAATAGCGCGGCGGCGGCTCGACCTCGACGATCGTACCGCGAGATTGCGATTCGGCACCGTAAGGAGTGGGCCAGCGCTCGCGGAAATCGGCCGCCTGAGCGGCTCCGAACCATGCCGGGATGACGAAGAAGGCCCCGAACAGGGCCCGCATGGCTTGGCCCCTCGCTGTCTCGCACCCCTGGTCCATGTCACCCCGCTTCCCGCGCGAGGCTGACAGGACAGGGTAAACCAAAGGTTACAGCGGCTGCGCCCTGCCATCGAGTTCCGCCAGACGGGACGGAGGTGGGGCGGGGACGGTGGAGCTTCTCACGGGTTTCGACAGATAACCGGCCAATGTCCGGAGATCGGGCGTCGCCTCCTCGCTTCGGCCGTAGAGTCCTGCATCCAGGGCCGCCAGCTCTTCGGCGATCACGGGCGTGGAGTGCCAGGCCCTTACCAGTTCGGGCTCGCGTTGGAAGACCGGGTCGAGCGTCGCGCGGAAGGCCTTTCGGTCACCCGTCTCCGCATGCCGCGCGAGTGCCCGCCGCGTAGCGCGGTCGAGGCGCGAGGAACGCCCGCGTGCCGGAATGCCGAAGCCGATGAGGGCGAGACCGAGGCCGAAGGCTCCGATCGCCGCGGCGGCGACCATCATCGGCGAGGCCGTAGCGATGGGCTTGGCATCCTCCTCACGGTCGGGAAGGCCGCCGCCGATCTGGCGCGCCGGGATCTCCGCCTCGCGCAGGGTCCGTGAGACGGTGTCGAACCAGGGAATGGTGATCGCTTCCAACGGCACGATCTCGGACACGGCGGGGCGTACATCCCACTGATAGGTCGCCCGAGCCACCGGCCCCGTCGGTGTGATGATGGTCTCCCGCGTCACCGGTCCGGCGAAGGTCAGGATGCCGCGCGTGCGCATGACCGGCCGCGGCGGCAGCCCCTCGGCCACCAGACCCTGCGCCTCCAGGGTGACGATGCGCCTCGTGGTCTCGCCGATCTTCACCGTCTCCGGGTCGGGGCTCCAGGAATCGGTGATGGTCACGTCCCGTGCCGGCAGCCACCACGGCTCCTTCACGTCTGGGCCGCCGATCTCCTTCGTCCATGTGGCGACGGGCAGGGAGACGGGAGCCGAGGGAACGTCCACCACTTTGCGGGTGCCGCCGTCGTTGACGGTCAGGCGGTGGATGAACGGCTCGATGGTGAAATCGCCCGGATGATGGGGAAAGATCGCGATCGTGCGGTCGAAGGCCACCGCCACCTGTCCGTCCGGCAACCGGGTCTTCGACCAGGTGTCGCGGCCGAGCTGGGTCCAGCTGAAATTCGCCAGCGAGGGCTGGACCACCTCCTCGAGGAGGATGGCCTGCCGATAGACGCCGCGAATGTGGAGCAGCACCATCTCGCGGGAAAAGGGCGAGGCATTGCCGTTGAGCTCCGGCGTCACCGTCAGGGTGAGGTCGCCCGGAGAGATTTCGGCCCGGGCGGGCATGGGCCCGGCCATCAGCAGGAGCGCACCGAGCAGGAGGATGGCGCGCCGTCCGTGATCCCTCCCCCCTTTGCAGGGAAGGGTGCCTGCGGAGCAGGCGGGAAAGGAGGCGACCTTTCCGATCACAACACTTCCCTCTCTCACCACGCTTCGCGGGCCACCCTCCCCCGCAGAGGGAGGAGGGTCGGCATCCGGGGGATACACTCGGCTCACCATGGGTTGCTTCCTGCCGGGACCGCCGTGCCGGCTTCCACCCTCACCGCCTGCTCCGCCTTCAGGCGCAGCTTGAGATAGCGGCCCGGATCGTCCGGCAGGGTCTGAAGCCAGAGCCGGTCCGGGCGGATCTCGTGGGCCTCGAAGCTCTTCGTCACACGCCGCGCCTCGCGCTCGGGGGCGGCGGCGACCATGGCCGAACCGGCACCGGTGCGCCCGCGCCCCGCCGCGTCGCTGGCCGAACCGCGGGCCTCGCCCTTGCCCGAGTCCACCGATTGCTGCTCGGCCTTGCCGCGCCGCGCCACCTTGCTGTTGCCCGGCGTCGAGGAGGAGGTGCCGCCCTCCTTGTTGCCGGCCAGCCCCTCGCCCACGGAAGAGGCCTTCACCTCGTCGTTCGGGTCCTGGTTCGAGGTCTTGTTGTAGCGCGCGCCCACCGTCGCCGTGGCATTGGCGAGGCCGCCACCCTTGCCGCGGTCGGGCGGCCCTTCGGCCACGAGGCGTGCGATGAGGGAGCGGTTGGCCTGCGCATCCGCATCGCGCGGATTGTATTGCAGGGCGACGTCGTAGGTGTCGATCGCGCCCTGGTAATCGCCCGAGCGCGCCAGGGCGTTGGCGAGGTTGTAGGCGTTGCGCCGCCCGCCATTCTGGAAGATCGCGATCGCCTCGTCGTAGCGGCCGGCCTCGTAGAGCGCCGGTCCGCGCCAGGCCGGATCGGTGAGGACGAACGCCGCCGCGCCCGGCAAGCCGAGGCTCATCAGGCTGCGTCCGAGCGACGTGCGCGGCTCAGAGACCAGGGTGAGGCCGAGGATGCCGGCCCCCGCCAGGGCGATGCCGCCGATCCTGGCCCATCCTGTCCAGTGCCGGGGGAGATGGCCGGCGAGAGCAAGACGGCCCATGAAGGGAAAGGGAAGGCGGCCTGCGATCATCACGCGCTCCTGCGGAACAGGGCGAGGGCGGGAAGGAGAGCGAGCAGGATCAGCCACCGCCCGAGATCGGCGAAGGCGAGCACGGTATAGCCCCCTGCCGCCAGATGCTGGGCCGTGCTGGCGCCCACTGTATCGAGGAGGGCGGAGGGCGTATCGAGATCGACGGTGATGCCGCCTCCCGTGCCCGTCACGCGGTCGAGGGCCGCCCGGTCGGGCTTCGGCGAGCCGGCCGGCAACGCCTTCGTCGCGGGTACGAACACGGCGTGGAGATGCCACCCCTTGTTCCGGATTGCGGTGGCTTCGCGCATGGCCGCGTCGCCGATCCCGTCTCCGTCGGTGACGAGGACCACGTCCCCGGCGATGACGCCGGCCTCTTCCAACGTCCGGCGCGCGATGGCGAGCCCGCGCTCGGGATGGGTGCCGCGATCGGGCACGGTGTCGCCGTCCAGGGCGAACAGGACGAGGCTCAGGGCGTCCCGGTCCGTGGTCGGTGGGGCGGCGAGATAGGCATCGCCGGCATAGACCACCACGGCGACGCTGCGGGTCCCCGCCGCCTGGGCCACACCGTCGGCGATCTGGCGCACCTCCTTGAGATGGCCGCCCTCGGCGACGGAACGTGAGAGATCAATCACCACCACTGTGGCGTCGAGATTGCGGAAGGTCGCCGCGTCCGGGCGCTCGATGGCCGGTCCGGTGAGGGCGATGGCGACGATGCCGGCCGCCACGGCGGCGGCGAGATTGGCTTGGCGCCGCCCGCCGAGCACGGCTCCACGCTTCTCGAGGAAGGCCATCAGGCCGGGATCGACGGCCTTCGCCCAATCGCCCAACGGTGCCGAGCGCCAGGCTGCGCGCAGGGCGAGCACCACGACGACGGGAATGGCGAGGAGCCACCACGGCCGTAGGATGGCGAAGGAGAGGAGCGCGCTCATGCCTTGCGCCTCGCTGCCAGCAGGCCCGCCGCGCAGAGGAAGGCGAGGGCGGCCGGCCAGGGCCAGAGATCCTGGCGCAGAGGCACCGGGGGGGCCTTGGCGCGACCGCCCTCGATCGCGTCGATGGAATCGGCCATGGCGATGAGATCGTCCGTGGTCTTCACCCGGAAGAAGGTGCCGCCGGTGGAGGCCGAAATCTCCCGCAGGGTCTCGGCATCGACCACGTCCTGCTCACCATCGGCATTGGACATGTCGCGGGGGCCGAGTGCGATGGTGTGGACCTTGACGCCGAGCTCCTTGGCGAGTGCTGCTACGTCGCGCGGCGTGGTCTGGCCGGCATTGTTGGCACCGTCCGTCATCAGCACCACGACTTTCGAGGTGGCCTGTGGTGTGTCGGCGGCCTCGCCGGAGGTCGCCGGCACCAGCCGCTTGAGGGCGAGGCCGAGACCGTCGCCGATGCCGGTGGAACGGCCGACGAGGCCGATCGTGGCGTCGTCGAGGGCGCGCGCCACGGTGGCGGTGTCGAAGCTGGGGCTCGCGGCGACGTAGGATTCGTTGGCGAAGATCACGAGGCCGATCCGGTCCCCGGCCCGGCGGCGGATGAAGTCGGTGCCCACCCGCTTCACGGCCGTGAGCCGCGTCACGGTCTCCCCGTCGATGTCGAAGTCGCGTCTCTCCATGCTGCCGGACAGGTCCATGACCAGCATGATCTCGCGGCCCGAGGCCGGAAGCGCGGTGGCGGGCAGGACGAGGCGGGGGCCGGCCAGAGCCGCCACCAGCGCCGTCCACAGGGTCCAGATCAGGATAGCGCGGCCCCGGCCCCGCGCCGCCACGCTGTCGCCACGGGCCGAACCCGCAACCAGCGAAGCAGGAACGCGCAGGGCACCGCTCGATCCCATCCGCTCGGGCGGTAGCACCCTGGCCGCGAGGACGGGCAGCGGCAGGAGCAGCAGCGCCAGGGGTGCGGCGAGATCGAAGGCCGAGAGGAAGGCGGTGAACCAGGCTGGCATCGGGTCAGGCCCTGATCCGCGCGAAGAGACGGCCGAGCTCGGAATCGATGGTCTCTGGATCGGCCGATGGCGAGCGCCGATAGAGGCCCTCCGTCACGACTGCGCCGGCACCCCTGCTGAAGAAGTCGGTGGCGAAGAGCCGGTCGAGGATCGCCGCCCACTCACTCCCTTGCGTCGAAGCGGCCTCGTCGCCGGCGAGCGTCCGGGTGAGGCGACGCAGCAGCCGCGCCTGCGCGATCAGGCGGGCCTCCGAGGGTAATGCGCGTGTCTCGGAGAGGCCGCGCAGGGCCGAGGCCCGCACCGAGTTCCTGGCCCTCGCTCGTATCAGCCTGACGAGACCGACCAGCAGGGCGGCGACGAATCCGAGCGCGATGGCCAAAACCACCTCGCCCTGCGCGCCGCTGCTCGCATCGGCCGGCAGGTGCAGGCCGCGCAACTGGGAGAGGCCGGTCGGGGAATCCACGGGGTTCACGCGCTATAGGACCGCATCGAGACGTTCCATCAGCGGGGCATAGGCCTCGGGCCCGGCTTCCGCATCGAGGCGCAGACCCTCGATTCCGCGCCGGGCGTAGTCGATGAGCCGGTCGTCGGGTGCTGGACCTGTCCTCGCCGCGGAGCGGCCGACCTGGACCGTCCCGCGCTGCCCGTCACTCGTGGAGAACGGGAAGAATCCGGCGGGCTTCGTGCGCTCGAACGCATCGCTGACGAGAACGAGGCGGATCGACAGGCGCTCGGCCAGCACGGTGAGCAGGTGATCGAATTCCGCTCCCGGCGCGTCGAGCGCACTGCCGATGACGAGGTGGCCGCCGGAGGGCAGGAGGCTCGCTGCGACAGTCAGGCTGCGGTCGAGCGGCGGGTCGCCGTTGTCCGAGGCTGCGAGCGCCTGGGCATGCGCCATGGCCAGTGCGCCGGTCACCGCGGTCATCGCCCGCTCTCCGCCTCCGGGACGGACCACGACCGGTTCGCCGGAGGAGGCGGCCACGAGACCGATCCGGCCGCCATCGCCGACGATCCGCCAGCCGAGCAGGACCAGCGCTTCCGCGGCCGCCACCGAGCGCAGGGCCCGGCGCGTGCCGAACAGCATGGAGGGGCGGAAATCCGCTAGCAGCACCACGGCGCGGTCGCGCTCGTCGTGGTGAGTCCGCACGTGGAGAATGCCGGTGCGGGCCGTGGCATTGCGGTCGATATGGCGGCGGTCGTCGCCTTCGGACCACAGCCTGACATCGTCGGGCTCGGAACCGCGTCCGCGCCGACGCGTGACGATGCCGCCGGGCAGGCCCGCCAGGGTCCGGGTCGCGGGGGAGACTCCGCGACGGGCGAGGTGGCGCAGGCCCATCAGGGCCTCGCCCGAAAGATGGATTCCGGGGCCGTGGTCGGAATCTGCGGTCGGGCCGGGGGAGGACTCCATGATTGTTCTACGCGGCCCTTCCGGCTCAGAGCGCCCGGACCCGCTGGACGAGGCCCTTGATGATGCCGCGCGCGGTGTGTCCCTCGGCGGCCGCCCTCCAGGTGAGGCCGATCCGGTGCGCCAAGGCATCGGCGGCGAGATCCGAGATATCCTCCGGAATCACGTGGTCACGGCCGCGCAGATAGGCCCGGGCCTTGCCGGCGAGCATCAGCGCCAGCGTCCCGCGCGGGGAGGCCGGATGCTCGATCGATGCGCGCAGGTCCGGCGCGGCCTTGTCGTTCCGGGTCCCGGCCACGAGCCGGACAAGGTAGTCCTTCAGGGCCGGCGAGACGTGGACGTTGAGGGCCGCGGCACGCGCGGCGCGGATCTCCGCGACCGTGAGCTTCACCGGCATCGCCTCGGCATGATGGTTCAGCTCTCCCTCGACGAGGTCGAGGATGCGCCGCTCGGAAGCCTCGTCGGGCATCTCCACCACCACGTGGAGGAGGAAGCGGTCGAGTTGGGCTTCCGGCAACGGGAAGGTGCCCGCATGCTCGATCGGGTTCTGGGTCGCCACCACCATGAACGGGTCGGGCAGGACATGGGTATGTCCGGCGACCGTGATCTGGCCCTCGGCCATGGATTCGAGCAGAGCCGATTGCACTTTCGGCGGAGCACGGTTCACCTCGTCCACGAGGATGAGGGAATGGAACAGCGGGCCCGGCAGGAACTCGAAATCGCCGGCATCCTGGCGCCACACGGTGGTGCCGGTGAGATCGGCCGGCATCAGGTCGGGCGTGCACTGGATGCGGGCGAAGCTGCCGTCGAGCCCGTCGGACAGGCGCTTGACCGCGCGGGTCTTGGCGAGGCCGGGCGCGCCCTCGATGAGAAGATGCCCGCCGGTGAGAAGGCCGATGAGCAGCCGCTCCACCAGCGTCTCGGCGCCGATGAGCCCGTGACTGAGCCCGTCGCGAAGGGCGAGGATACGGCTGCGCAGTGCATCCTCGGCAGCGCGCGGCGCCGTGGCGGCGGGACGCGGGGCCAATGTGGCATCGCTCATGAGCGAGCGCCGCCCGTGGCCGCCCGAAGGGCAGCAGCAACGGATGAGCGGGTCATGATCGTGGCAGGGCCGGCGTACAGCACCATGCGCGTCTCCTCGGGCGGATTCTTAAGAGATCCCTATGTCGATCGGGTGTGCCTGCTGCGGAGCACCGGCGTCAATCCCGTGTGACGTTTCCCGTGAAACACGAGGATGAGATCGGGCAAAATGCCCGACCGTCGCGATGTCGTGAAGAAGGAGGCATGCGTAGGGGCTTTCCTGCGCAATCGAGCCGAATTCGCATCGAAGATCGGCGTTATGTCGCATCTCCGGTAATGGCTGTGAAACCCTGGGCCGGTCTTCCGGTTTCTTACCGTCACGATCGACGGACCCGGAGGCCGAACAGTGAGCGCAGACCTCTTCCCCGGTTTCAGCGCGGACTGGATCGACCTTCCGGAAGGTCGCTTCTTCGCCCGGAGCGGTGGGCCGGAGGGCGCGCCTCCCCTCATCCTGCTCCACGGCTTTCCGCAGACCCATGCCTGCTGGCACCGTATCGCACCGACCCTCGCGGAGACCCACCGCGTCGTGTGCCTCGATCTCAAGGGCTACGGTTGGTCGGAGGCACCCGCGGGCGACGCCCGGCACGAGACCTATTCCAAGCGGCGGATGGGCCGCGACGTGGTGGCGATCATGGAGCACCTCGGCCATGTCCGGTTCGGGCTCGTCGGGCACGATCGCGGCGCGCGGGTGGGCTATCGTCTGGCCCTCGACGAACCGGGCCGGATCGAACGCCTCGCCCTCCTCGATATCCTGCCCACCATCGTCCAGTGGGAACGGATCGGCGCAGATCCCAGCGTCTCGTCGCATTGGGAATCCCTGGCCCGACCGGCTCCTGAACCCGAAGACGAGATCGGCCGCGATCCGGTGGCCTATTTCGAGGGGCTTCTGCGCAAGTGGAGCCAGGCCAAGAGTCTCGACCCCTTCGCTCCGCAGGCCCTTCGCCTCTATCGCGAGAACTGGAACGTGCCCGGGCGCATCCACGCTTTCTGCGAGGATTACCGTGCCGGAGCGACCCGCGACCGCGAGGCCGATCTCGACGACCTGTCTGCGGGAAAGACCCTCGCCTGTCCGACCCTGATCCTCACCGGGGACGGCTATCTCGACTGTTCGCACGAGAGCCCGCTGGCGGCCTGGCAGCGTACCTTCGCGCCGAAGGGGCGATCCGCCGAGATCGTCTCCGGGCATTTTCTCGCCGAGGAGAATTCCTCCGCCACTCTCGATGCCCTTCTCGGCTTCCTGAAGGCGTGAGGACGCATGCCGTCACCGTTCCGTCATGGGCGGACGACATGCAGCACCGATGACCTCGCTTCTCTCCTCGCCGCTCCCCGAATTCGTCAATTCCGCCATCAGCCTGATCGTCGCCTTCGCCCTGGGCACGATGATCGGGGCCGAGCGGCAATATCGCCAACGGACGGCGGGCCTGCGCACCAATGTCCTGGTCGCCGTCGGAGCAGCGGCCTTCGTCGATCTCGGCATGCGCCTCGAAGGCTCCCGCGGTGCCGTGGGGACGGTCGCCTATGTCATCTCGGGCGTCGGCTTCCTCGGAGCCGGCGTCATCATGAAGGAAGGCATGAACGTCCGCGGTCTCAACACCGCCGCCACCCTTTGGTGCTCGGCGGCGGTGGGCGCCTTTGCCGGGGCGGACTTTCCCCTGGAGGCGTGCTTCGTCACGGCTGCGGTTCTGTCCGGCAACACGCTGCTGCGGCCGCTGGTCAATGCCATCAACCGCGTCCCCATCGACGAGAGCCAGACCGAGGCCACCTACGAGGTCCAGGTGACGGTACAGGCCGACCATGCCGGCCCTGCCCGCGACCTCCTCGTCGAGCGGCTGGAGGCGGCACATTATCCCGTCGGCGGCATCGAGGTGGTGGAGCGCGGCGAAGATACCGTGGAGGTGGTGGCGACCCTGGTGGCGACGGCGGTCGAATCCGTCGAACTCGATGCGGTGGTCGCCGGACTGGAGCGCGACGGACGGATCAGCCACGCGACCTGGTCGGTGCAGACGGCCGATTGAGGGGACCCATGTCTCCGGCGGCCATTGCCACCCTGCGACCATCGCCCAACCTTAGCCTCGTGATGCCGGCTCTCGAACTCGGCAGCGGAGAAACCTCGTCATGACCGAGACACGCAAGAACGCACTGATCGTCGGGGCCTCGCGCGGCCTGGGGCTCGGTCTGGTGGACGCGTTCCTGAAGCGCAGCTGGGCCGTCACCGCGACGCAGCGCTCCCCATCCCAGGGCTTGGCGGCCCTGGCGTCGGACGCGCTCACCATCGAGACCGCCGATATCGACGATGACGGAGCCGTGACCGCCCTGCACGACCGGCTCTCGGGCCAGCGCTACGACCTCATCTTCCTGGTGGCCGGCGTCGCGACGCAGGCGCACGACCCCGCCCACGACGTCCCACGGGATGTCGCCGCCCAGGTCTACCTGACGAACGCGATCAGCCCGATCCGCTTCGCGGAACTGTTCCGCGACCGGCTCAACGGCAGCGGTCTCATCGCCTTCATGAGTTCCATCCTCGGCAGCGTCTCCCTCAACGAGAGCGGCGGATGGGAGACGTATCGGGCGAGCAAGGCGGCGCTGAACACACTGGCGATCAGCTTCGAGATCCGTCACCGCGAGGAGGGCTTCGGCGTCGCTCTGATCCATCCCGGCTGGGTCAGGACGGAGATGGGCGGCGAGGAGGCCGATATCGATGTCGAGACAAGCGTTACCGGGATGGCCGACATCCTCGAGCGACAGGTCGGCAAGGCTGGGATCGTCTATCTGGACTACACCGGCGAAACTCTGACTTGGTAAGAGGAGCTCAGCGCCTCCCGTCCAACGGGCGGCCACGCCGCTCCACGATGACCGGGGGACGGGTACGGCGCTCGACGATCACGGTGCGCGGTGCCCGGCTGGGGCTGCCCGAAGTGAGGATGCGCTCGGAGATCTTCTCGGGCTTCGGTTTCTCGGCGGCGAGGACGTGCGGGCGGACCTCGTCGGCCGGAAGCCCGATCAGGCCGGCGGCGATCTCCACCTGCTGCTCGACATCGTCCGCGAGATCCTGTGCGGCCGCCACCGCCTCGGAAATCGTCGGTGGCTCCCGCCGGACACGGATCGGCGGCAGATCCTGAAAGGATTTCGAAGTCTTCTTCACGACTCGGCCCGCGCTCATCATCACTCAACGATAGCGCGACCCGACCTTCAGTGCATTGCACCATTTTGACGATACACCCACGCGTCCGGCGCATTCCCTCCTCACCGCCGGAATTTCGATCAGGGCCCTGGCGTGCTGTCGCTTCGACGGCCGATTTACCGGACAAGTGCCTATCAAGTAAGCAGAGATAAGCGTCACTATGTCGCACGACGCATCCGTCGATCAGGCCATCCTCGCGGTCGTTGCACAACGCCACGCTCCCCCCGATACTGCCGCGATCATGTTTCCCATCACCGATCTTACCGATCCCAGGCTGATCCCGGCCCGTCCCGATCTCGCCGATCTCCGCCTGCATGGCCGCGTCGATGCCGAGCGCTACGTCGCGGGCCGGAACGGTCGGGTGATCGTGCCATCGGCACCGTTGCGGCGCCGGCCAACCTTGGAGGCGGGGATCGAGACGGAGGCGGTCATGGGCGATTCCGTAGCCGTCTACGAGACCCGGGACGGCTATGCTTTCGTGCAACTCGGGAGCGATGGCTATGTCGGTTACCTGCCGGAGACTTCCGTCTCATCGGACGCTCCGGCTCCCACCCACCGGGTGACGGCCTTGCGTACGTTCCTCTACCCGGCGGCCAACATGAAGCGGCCGCCGCTCGGCCATGTCAGTCTCGGCGCGGGGCTCCACTGCGTCGGCCGCGAGGGCGATTTCCTGCGCCTCGCCGATGGCGCTCACGTCTTCGGCGATCATTGCGTCCCCGTCGGTACGGTGGCGCCCGATCATGCCGCCACCGCGGAGCGTCTCGTCGGCACGCCCTATCTCTGGGGTGGACGTACCAGCCTCGGACTCGACTGCTCCGGCCTCGTCCAGCTCTGCCTTGCCATGGCCGGCATTGCCTCGCCCCGGGACGCGGACCAGCAGGAAGCGGCCCTCGGCGCGCCGCTCCCGCTGAGCCTCGACGGTCTGAGGCGGGGCGACCTGGTGTTCTGGCGCGGGCATGTGGGGATGATGCTGGACGAGACCCGCCTCATCCATGCCAACGGATATCACATGGCAGTGGCAGTGGAGCCTTTGTCGGGAGCGGTGGAGCGTATCGCCGAGAAGAGCTACGGCGCGGTGACCTCGCTCCGCAGGATCACGCCTTCAATCGCGTCTTGATGCGGTAGATCAGGCCATCGCGGACGTCGCGGTAGGCGTCGAGACGCTGCTCGCGCGATGCTTCTTGCATCAGAGTCGGATCGGGAGTTGGCCAATATTCGACATCGACGGCATTGGTGCGGGTGAGCTCCAGGGCGGCGTGATGGGCCTCGGGCGCCAAGGTGATGATGAGGTCGAAGTTCAGCCCCTCCCATTCCTCCAGCTCGAGGAGGGTCCGGGGCCGGTGCTTGGACGCGTTGATGCCGATCTCGTCGAGGGCCGCCACCATGAACGGATCCGCCGGCTCGCCCGAGCGGACGCCGGCCGACTGCACGTAGGTCGACTTGCCGAAATAATGGCGCGCGATCGCCTCTGCCGCGAGGGATCGCACGGCGTTGAAGTTGCACATGAACAGCACCGACTGCACGCGCGTCTTCTTCGGGCCGGCCTCTTCCGCCATGCGGGGATCGCCTCGGGCTTCAAACGACGGGGAGGGCGCTCACGCCTTCCAGTGCAAGGCGAAGACCAGGGTGAACAGGCGGCGTGCGGTGTCGTGGTCGAGGTCGACCTTGCCCTCGAGACGCTGCCGGAGAAGCTCGGAGGCCTCGTTGTGCAGGCCGCGCCGGCCCATGTCGATCGCCTCGATCTGGGTGGGCGAGGCGGTCTTGATGGCGTTATAGTAGCTCTCGCAGATCATCTCGTAGTCGCGGATCACCCGTCGGAACGGGGTCAGCGACAGCAGGTGGGTCATCACCGGATCGCCGTCCTCGCGGCGGATCGCGAAGGAGAGCTTGTTCTCCACGAGGCCGAGATTGAGGGCGTAGGGGCCCTCGCGTCCGGGGATCGAGAAGTGGTTCTCCTCCAGGATGTCGAAGATCGCGATGGCGCGCTCGTGCTCCTGGTCGGGGTTGCCCCGGCCGATGGAATCCTCGTCGAGGGTCACCGCCGCGAGGCGATGGGCGGATTTGGCGTCTGCCGGTTGTCCCGCTCTCGGGTGTTCTGCGCCTGCCATCGTCCCCTCACAGATTCAGGCGGATCGCCACCGAGCGGGCGTGGCCGTCGAGGCCCTCCGACCGTCCGAGGGCGATGGCTGCCGGCCCCAAGGCCCTCAGCGCCGCGGGATCGCAGCGCAGGATCGTCGTCCGCTTCATGAAGTCGAGCACGCCGAGGCCCGACGAGAAACGGGCCGAGCGGGCGGTGGGCAGCACGTGGTTGGGGCCGCCCACATAATCGCCGATGGCTTCCGGCGTGTGGCTGCCGAGGAAGATCGCGCCGGCATTACGGACCTTGGCGGCCAGCGCTTCCGGGTCGGCGGTCTCGATCTCCAGGTGCTCGGGGGCGAGGCGGTCCACCAGCGGTACGGCCTCGTCGAAATTCGAGACGAGGACGATCGCGCCGTAATCGCGCCAGCTCGCCCGTGCGATGTCGGCCCGCGGCAGGGTGGCGAGAGCCCGCTCCACGGCGCTCTCCACGGCGTCGGCGAGGTCAGGCGAATCGGTGATGAGGATCGACTGGGCGGCGACGTCGTGCTCGGCCTGGGCCAGCAGGTCGGCGGCGACCCAGTCTGGATTGGCGTGGCCGTCGGCGAGGATCAGCACCTCGGACGGGCCTGCGATCATGTCGATGCCGACCTGCCCGAAGACCCGGCGCTTGGCCGCCGCGACCCAGGCATTGCCCGGCCCGACGATCTTGGCCACGGGCGCGATCGTCTCGGTGCCGTAGGCGAGCGCCGCTACCGCCTGGGCTCCACCGATCCGGTAGATCTCGGTCACGCCGGCGAGATCGGCCGCGGCCAGGACCAGGGGGTTCATCTGCCCTTCCGGCATCGGCACGACCATGACCACGCGCGGCACGCCTGCGACGCGAGCGGGAACGGCATTCATGAGGACGGAGGAGGGATAGCTCGCCGTCCCGCCCGGCACGTAGAGGCCGACGGATTCGAGCGCGGTCCAGCGCCAGCCGGACGTGACTCCGAGATCGTCGGTGGCCATGTGATCCTGCGGCACCTGCCCGCGATGGAAGGCCTCAATGCGGGTCGCCGCGAGCCGAAGGGCGTCGAGGGAATCGGCCGGGCAGGCGGCGATGGCGGCCTTCACCTCCTCCGGCGTTACCCGCAGGGTCGCGGTGGAAAAGTCCTCGCCCAGCCGGTCGAAGCGGCGGGTGTAGTCCACCAGCGCCGCGTCGCCGCCGGACACCACGCCGGCGATGATGCCGCGCACGGTCTCGTCGACATCCTCCGAGATCTCGCGTTTGACGCTGAGAAGGCTGGTGAAGGCGGCGGCGAAATCGGCGTCGCGGCTGTCGAGGCGCACCATCAGGCGTGATCTTTCCGGGCGTCGTCTTCGGTGGAGAGGTCGGTGCTGGCATGACCCTGGATCGCGGCTCGGCCGGCTTCCGCCGCTTCGTGGTCGGGGCGGCCTTCCACCTCCCAGACCGGACCGAGATCCTTGAGCCTCGCCTCGATGCATTCGACATCGAGCTGGATCGCCGCTTTGCCGGCAAAGACCAGGGTGATCGTGCCGGACGGATCTTCCTTCGGATCGAAGGTGATGGCGAGGAGGTCGAGCGGCTTGCTCGATGGTGCGCCCGGCGCGAGGCCCCGAGCCCGCACGGCCATGACCCGCTCGAAATGGAGGGCGGTCAGGCGGCGGCGCGGCGGGGTGCCTTCCGGAGCCGACCAGTCGAAACGCCGCCCCACCAGGACGAAGCGGTGCGACGGCGCAAGATAGGCGAGATCCTGCGGGCGCAGGACCGCATCCTGCAGATGGGCCGAGAGGATGGCGAGATCCTCCGCGTCGAGGGCAGCGAGCTTGAGGAGCTCCATGATGGGTTCGCATCTGGCCGGACACCGTGGGATCGGTGCCGGATGTGGAAGAGAGGTCGGCCGTAGGTAGCGAGGTGGC
This sequence comes from Methylobacterium marchantiae, assembly GCF_042679825.1. Lineage (NCBI taxonomy): Bacteria > Pseudomonadati > Pseudomonadota > Alphaproteobacteria > Hyphomicrobiales > Methylobacteriaceae > Methylobacterium > Methylobacterium marchantiae. The sequence goes on from NZ_JBHTND010000002.1 coordinate 220,808, forward strand.
CGCCCTGCGGCAACTGCGGGAGGGCGATCATTGTGCGAGGCGGCTCCGCCGAACTCACCCGGCGTTCAGGCGGTGCGGTCCATGCTGAAGACGATCACGAATCGGAACGACCACAGCCATGACTCTCCGACGCACACGTCTCATCGCCCTTGCCACCCTCATCGCGGCGACGGGCCTCGGAATGGGACAGGCCCAGGCCCAGGTCCCGCATTACCCCGACTATGGCAACGGCCGGGCGCCCTATGGTCAGACGCCCTACGGATACGGTCAGCCGCGGGGCTACGACCGCTCTGAGGGCTACGGGCAGCCCTACGAGGACGACGGCGAGCGCCGGCCGCTGCCGCGCCAGTACGGCAACGGCCGCCAGCGCATCGGCAGCGTCTGCGTCACCGCGCGGGGCAATTGTCCGGCCTATCCGAGCCCGATCCAGACGCCGTGCCGCTGCGACATTCCCGGTTTCGGTCCCAAGCGCGGTGCCGTCCTGCAGTAGCGCAGGTCGCGGTCAGGTCCTGACGCGGCTGATCTCGGCGCCGCAGCGGCCGAGCTTGGCCTCCAGCGCCTCGAAGCCGCGGTCGAGATGGTAGACCCGGTTGATGCTGGTCTCGCCCTCGGCGGCGAGGCCGGCGATGACGAGGGAGACAGAGGCGCGCAGATCGGTGGCCATCACCGGCGCGCCCTTGAGGCGCTCCACGCCGTCGACGATGGCGAGATCGCCTTCGAGCCGGATCCTGGCGCCGAGGCGCGCCAGTTCCTGCACGTGCATGAAGCGATTCTCGAAGATCGTCTCGCGGATGTGCGACTGGCCCTTGGCCAGGGTCATCAGCGCCATGAACTGCGCCTGGAGATCGGTGGGGAAGCCCGGGAACGGGTCGGTGGTGACATCCACCGCCGCGATGCCGCCGCCGTTGCGCCGGATGCGGATCGTATCGGCCGTGGAGGTGATCTCGGCGCCGGTGGTGCTCAGCACGTCGAGGGCGCTGTGCAGGAGATCGGCCCGCGTATTCTCCAGGGTCACGTCGCCGCCGACCATGGCGGCGGCCATGGCGTAGGTGCCGGTCTCGATCCGGTCCGGCAGCACGATGTGACGGGCGCCGTTCAGGCGCGAGACGCCCTCTATGGTGATGCGGGGGGTGCCCGCCCCCTCGATCTTCGCGCCCATCTTCTTCAGACAGTCGGCGAGGTCGACCACTTCCGGCTCGCGGGCGGCGTTCTCGATGAGGGTGGAGCCGTTGGCGAGAGACGCCGCCATCAGCGCCACATGGGTGCCGCCCACCGTGACCTTGGGGAAGTGGATCTCGCCGCCGCGCAGGCCGTTCTTGGCCTTCGCCACCACGTAGCCGCCGTCGATCTCGACGGTGGCGCCGAGGCGCTCCAACGCCATCAGCATGAGGTCGATGGGGCGGGTGCCGATGGCGCAGCCGCCGGGCATCGAGACGCGGGCCTCGCCGAAGCGGGCGAGCAGCGGCGCGATCACCCAGAAACTCGCCCGCATGGTGGAGACGAGCTCGTAGGGCGCGGTGGTGTCGATGACATTGGAGGCGGTGAGCCGGATGGTCTGGCCGGTTTCCGTCGTATCACCCGGGCGCTTGCCCACCACCATGTGGTCGACGCCGTGATTGCCGAGGATGCGCAGCAGGGCGTGGATGTCGGCGAGGCGCGGGACGTTGATGAGTTCGAGGGATTCCCCAGTCATCAGGCTCGCGATCATCAGAGGAAGGGCCGCGTTCTTGGCGCCCGAGATCGGAATGACGCCGTGGAGCGGCTTGCCGCCGATGATGTTGATCCGGTCCATCGTCGTCCTTCGCGCGGCGCCTCTCCCAGCCTCGTGACGAGGGAACGAGGAAAGGGGGCGCCCTCATGGTTCAGTAAAACGGGTGCGGCGCATCCTGGGGCACCGCCATTACGGAGCCGCCTATACGGCAGTTTTGTCCGAAAAGGGATCGTCAGCCGTCCCCGTCGCCCTCGCCCTGCGGTTTTCGTTCCTTCTCAGCTCCGCCGGCCGCTTGCTCGGAGATCTCCATTACGGTCTGACCGCGGATCCGGGTCTGGGCCTTGCGTCGCTTCAGATTGTCCCGCAGGGCCGCCTTCAGCCGCTCGTTGCGCGTCGCATCGTTCTTCATGGCGATCACTGCGCGACCCATCGTCGCCAGGGCGAAATACCGGCTTTGCCCCCCGGTCTCAACAGGCGCAGAGCTGGAATGCGGGTGTCGACTTGAACCAATTCCAAGTTCGCCTGTATCGTCTGCCTCGTGGCGTCGGAATCAGCACCGCCTGATTTCTCCCGCCCCATGCGAAGCGAGATCGTTGCGCAAGCAGGCATCGTGGTCGACTGGGGCCTGCAGCGGAGAGTTTGGTGCTTCGGAACAAGCCCTTTGAAACGATGCCGCTGCCGAATGCAGACAAGCGGATGCCGGAGCCCTGCCCACCAGCAGCGCCCCATTCGATCGGTCGAAACGTGAAGGACGGATGCCCGTGAATCGGATGCCCGCGATGACGATGATCAGCGATACGACGACACCTCGCGATGCCTCTGTTCAGGGATCGTCCACGCAGGCGTCGTTCGGGCACGGACGGACCGATTACGAGACCTATTTCCGCAAGGCGGTCGATCGTCTGCACGACGAGCGCCGCTACCGGGTCTTCGCCGATATCGAGCGGATCGCCGGTCGCTTCCCGACCGCCAACTGGCGCCGCCCCGACGGCGGCACCCGCGAGATCACCGTCTGGTGCTCCAACGACTATCTCGGCATGGGCCAGCACCCGGACGTGGTCTCGGCCATGACCAAGACGGCGGCGCGCTGCGGCGTCGGTGCCGGCGGCACCCGCAACATCGCAGGCAACAACTCGCCGCTGGTGGATCTCGAGCGCGAGCTCGCAGACCTGCACGGCAAGGAAGCGGGCCTCGTCTTCACCTCGGGCTACGTCTCCAACCAGGCCGGCATCTCGACCATCGCCAAGCTGATCCCGAACTGTCTGATCCTGTCGGACGCGTTCAACCACAATTCGATGATCGAGGGCGTGCGCCATTCGGGCTGCGAGAAGCGCATCTTCCGGCACAACGATCTCGCCCATCTCGAGGAATTGCTGGTCGCCGCCGGTGACCGTCCGAAGCTGATCGCCTTCGAGAGCGTCTACTCGATGGATGGCGACGTCTCCGATATCGGTGCCATCTGCGACCTCGCGGACAAGTACGGGGCCATGACCTATCTCGACGAGGTCCATGCGGTGGGCCTCTACGGCGAGCGGGGCGGCGGTATCGCCGAGCGCGACGGGGTGATGCACCGGGTCGACGTGATCGAGGGGACGCTGGCCAAGGGCTTCGGCTGCGTCGGCGGCTACATCACCGCCTCCACCGTGCTGTGCGATGCGGTTCGCAGCCATGCGCCGGGCTTCATCTTCACCACCGCCCTGCCGCCTGCCATCGCGGCCGCGGCCCGGGCCTCGGTCCGCTACTTGAAGCATTCGCAGACCGAGCGCGCGGCGCATCAGCGCCAAGCCGCCCTCACCAAGGTCGCGCTGGAGGAGGCGGGCCTGCCGGTTCTTCCCACCGAGACCCACATCGTGCCGGTGATGGTGGGCGATGCCGAGCTGTGCAAGGCGGCGGCCGATCACCTTCTCGAGCATCACGGCATCTACATCCAGCCGATCAACTACCCCACCGTACCGCGTGGCACCGAGCGTCTGCGGATCACGCCATCGCCGTTCCACGACGCGGCCCGCATCGCCAAACTGACGGCCGCGCTGACCGAGACCTGGGATACCCTCGACCTGCCGCGCGCCGGCACCGTCTTCGTCGAGGCGGCCGAGTAACATGCGCCCCGCCGGCGCCTTCAGTTCAGCTGCCAGATCGCGGCGTTGAGCAGGGTCGCGAAGGCGACCCAGACGGCGTAGGGCACCAGAAGCCACGCTGCCGGACGGTCGAAACGCCAGGTCAGGCGGATGGTCCAGAGGATCATCACGAACATCGCGATCACGACGATCAGCCCCCATCCGATGAGGTGGGCGGCAAAGAAGGTCGGCGTCCAGGCCGCGTTGAGGACGAGCTGTCCGACGAAGGCGGCCACGGCGAGCTGCCAGGTCCCGCGGCTCGGTCCCCGCGTCGGCATCGCTCCGAGGAGCCGCCAGAACGACGCGGCGATCATCGTGTAGAGCACCGTCCACGCCACCGGGAACAGCCAGTTCGGCGGGTTGAAGCTCGGCTTGGCGAGACCTGCATACCAGCCCTCGATGTTGGGTGTCGTGCTGAGCGAGCCGACCACCGCCGTTACCGCGACGGGAGCGATGGCCAGGATGCGGCGCGGCCAGGGGGAAAGGGCGGGCGCCCGAGGGGCGTGGAGGTCGGTCGTCATCGCGCTGAGCAAATCCTGTAAAGCCGAGTCGGCCTTCGCGCCCTCGTATCAAGGGAAGCCGAGTCTTGCGAACCGGAGTCTTGCGAACCGGAGTCTTGCGAACCGGAGTCTTGCGAACCGGAGTCTTGCGAACCGGAGTCTTGCGAACCGGAGTCTTGCGAACCGGAGTCTTGC
>NZ_JBHTND010000002.1:225427-288144 GCF_042679825.1 Methylobacterium marchantiae
TGCGAAGTCGGTTCCGTTCTGCGACGGCCCACCACCTTACGGTCGAGACCGAAACGCCCAAGGAACGGACCCGCATCCATGCGACAGCCCAACGCTCCCGATGACGGCTCGGACATCATCCACCCATCCTACGCCAAGCGCACCCTGGCCGCCCAGGCCATGGGCCAGGTCGACCCGGTGACGCGGGCGGTGGTGGCGCCGCTCCACGTCTCGACCACCTTCATCCGCGACCCCGACAACGGCTACAGCTCGGGCTTCTCCTATGCCCGGCCGGACAACGCCACGACCCGCGAGGCCGAAGCCGTCATCGCCATGCTGGAGGAGGCGGAAGCCGGCGCGATGCTGTTCGGCTCCGGCATGGCGGCGGCCACGGCGGTCTTCTCGGCCCTGGAGCCCGGAGACCATATCGTCGCGCCATTCGTGATGTACTGGGCCCTGAAGCGCTGGCTCCAGCAGGAGGCGCCACGCCGGGGCTGGGGCCTCGACTTCGTCGCCATGGACGACCTAGACGCCCTGCGTGCCGCGATCCAGCCGGGCACGACGAAGCTGGTCTGGATCGAGACACCCGGAAATCCGCTCTGGACCATCACCGACATCGCTGCCGCAGCCGGGATCGCGCACGAGGCGGGCGCCCGCCTCGCCATCGATTCCACCGCCGCTTCGCCGATCCACACCCGGCCCCTGACGCTCGGGGCCGACCTCGTCATGCACTCGGCCACCAAGATCCTGAACGGGCATTCCGACGTGGTCGCCGGCGTTCTCGCCTCGGCCCGCGCCGATGCGTTCTGGGAGCGGATCCGCGCGATCCGGGCCGGGGGAGGGGCGATCCTCGGGCCGTTCGAGGCCTATCTGCTGATGCGCTCCCTGCGGACCCTGCCCCTGCGGGTGGCGGCGCAATCCGCCTCCGCGGCGGAACTCGCACGGCGATTCTCCGCCCATCCGCGTGTCTCGTCGGTGCTCTATCCGGGCCTGCCCGACGATCCAGGTCACGCGGTGGCCGCACGCCAGATGGAGGGCGGCTTCGGCTTCATGCTGTCGATCCGGGTCGCGGCCGGCGAGGAAGCGGCGATCGCCACGGCGGCGCGGGTACGGTTGTGGAAGCGTGCCACGTCGCTCGGGGGTGTCGAGAGCCTGATCGAGCACCGCGCCTCGGTGGAAGGGCCGGGTACGCCCTGTCCGCCCGATCTCCTTCGGCTCTCGGTGGGGATCGAGCATGTCGACGACCTGTTCGCCGATCTCGATGCGGCTCTCGCCTGAATTCATCGCCCGCCATGGTGTGATCGCAGCCTTCGCGCGTTGTGCGAAGGACCGGCCGCCGGCGGGCGGCCGATACGACACGATCGAGGACGACCCGATGCGATACTCATTCACTCTCTTGACCGGCGCCCTCGCGCTCGCCGTCCTCACCGGTGCGGCCTCGGCCGCAGACGGGCCGCCCAAGCTCGACGTGAAGGCGACCTGCAAGTCGGATGTCCGCGCCGAAGCCAGCGTCAGCGACAATGCCACCGTCGAGGGCTGCCTGCGTTCGGAGGAGGCGGCGCGCAAGGAAGCCCAGCGCCGCTGGGGCGACTACTCGCCGGCCGCGAAGAGCCAGTGCGAGAAGCAGTTCCAGGCCGGCGGCTATCCTTCCTACGTGGAGATGGTGACCTGCCTGGAACTGGCGAGCGGAACGGTACCGACCCAGGGCACCGGACCTGGAGCGGACAGAAGCTCCGGCGCGAAGCGCGAGACGTCGGATGGCAATGCGGGTGCCGTCACCGCCGAGCCCAAGCCGAGCCAGCGCACCAACCCGATCGAAGTGCTGGAGAAACCATAATCCGCGGTTTCAGCGCGGAGCGGAGACCTTCGCGTCTCCGCTCTCCCAGACGTCCCGGCGATGGCGGTTGCCCCGCTCTTCCCCGCGGCGAACCGCTGCGAGGTCGAGGAGTTCGGCGGCGCGGTCCGTGTCGTCGATCGATAGGAAAAGGCCGTTCTTCTGCGAGGCGCGGCCGAGATCGGCACGGCTGGTCAGCACGCTGAAGGCCGGGCTCGTGAGAAGGGCCAAGGTCACCGGCGCCATCCACAGGGTGAGCCAGAGATTTCCCGCATAGGCGAGGAGACCGGCGAGCAGAGCGCCCGCCACCAGGGCATCCACCTGCAGACGGATCGCCTCGGACCACGGCACCTGCCGGTCGTCGCGCACCTGCGAATCCCAGCGTACCACGCGGCCGATGAAGGTGGTGGCGACGGCGCCGGCGGCAAAGACCGTCATGACCGGCCAGAGCAGGACCCAGACGATCTGTTCGAGCACGGCGCTCTTCAGGAGCGAGGCGGTACCGCCGAAAGCGGCGCGGCGGCTCGCCGAGGCGAGGACATGGCCGAGACTGAGGAGCTTCGGCAGGGCCATCACGGCGACGACGAGCGCGGCCAGCGCATGGGCGGTGAGGCCCGTCCCGGTGAGCCCATAGGCCAGCAGGCCGAGATCGCCGGTCACGGCGGCCTGGATCGAGGCGGCGGCGAGGAACAGCACCCAGAGCGGGCAGGCGAGGTAGGACAGGATGCCGACGATGAGGTGCCAGCGGCTCGCCGCGCGAAGACCCGGCAGGGTGGTGACGCGCAGATGCTGCATGTTGCCCTGGCACCAGCGCCTCTCACGCCCGAGGAGATCGACGAGGTTCGTCGGCATCTCCTCCCAGGTGCCGCCCATTTCCGGGAGGAGGCAGACCTCCCAGCCGGCCCTGCGCAGGAGCGCGCCCTCGACGATGTCGTGACAGAGGATCTCGCCGCCCAGCGGCGCCTTGCCCGGCAGCACCGGCAGTTCGGCATTGTCGGCGAAGGCCGCGACCCGCAGGATCGCATTGTGACCCCAATAGCTTCCATCCGCTCCCTGCCAGGTCTCGAGGCAGCGGATCGACAGCGGAGCGTAGAGCCGCACGGCGAATTGCTGGATGCGGGCGAACAGCGTGTCCCTGCCGGTGGCGTAGGAGACGGTCTGGATCAGCCCGACCTTCGGCGCTTCCTCCATCAGCCGGGCGAGGCGGCGCATGGTGGCGCCGGTCATCAGGCTGTCGGCATCGAGCACGATCATGAAATCGTATTCGGAGCCGTAGGTCCTGCAGAACTCGGCGATGTTCCCGGCCTTGCGGCCCGCATTGTCCCGGCGCCGCCGGTAGCGGAAGCGCGGAAGGCCGGGGCCGTTCAGCCGTGTCCAGGCCTCGATCCGGGCGAATTCATGCTCCTCCACCGCGGCGATGGCGCCGTCCCGCGTGTCGGAGAGGACGAAGATGTCGATGTCGGACCCGTCGCCTTCCTGGTCGCCATCCCCTTGGTCGGTATCGCTTTGGCGCTGCAGCGAGCGGGCCATGACCCGGAGCGCGGCGAACACCGCCACCGCGTCTTCGGCGTGGATCGCGACCACGGCGGCCGTGCGGCTCCGGCCGGAGGCGGTGGCGGGCACGGTGGCGGAGCGGATCTCGATGGCGGATTTGGCGGTATCGCCGAGACCGGCCGCCACGAGCCCGTAGACATATTGCCAGGCGACGAAGGATTGCCACGCCATCACGAGGCAGAACAGCACCAGCACGGCCCAGCCGAGTACGCCTTCGGGACGACCATAGGCGGCGAGGGCGAGCCAGGAGATCGCCGCGGCGGTGGCGAGTGTGGGCACCGCCAGCAGGAGCCGTCGCCCGAGGAAGGACGGCGTCTCGAGCGAGGGTGTCTCGCCGGACTCTCTGCCGGGAATCGAAGGGGTCGGGATTCCGGCCGGGGATGCGTCGTGCGACAACCGTGTGATGGACATGGGGCGCGGGACACTCGATCGAGGCTGAAGAGGGCCGTCTTCCGTCACGAAGACCTTCCGTCAAGAAGATCAAAGGGCATCGATGACACGGGACGACGGTGGCGACGAGCTTTCGGGGCGCGATACCTTCTCGCGGCGGCAGACCTTGCGAACCGCGCTGAGCGTGGCCGCGGGCCTGGCAATTCCTAGTGCCGTCGACCTGAATACCGCCAGAACGATGGCCGCCGACACGGCCGACCCGCTGCGGGACGGGCCGATGACCTTTGAGGGTGTCACGGAGCAGGCCCGCCGCCTCGCCGCCGCGCCCTACCGGCCCTCTGCCGACGACCTCCCGGCTTCTCTCGCGAGCCTCAGCTACGATGGGTATCGGGCGATCACCTTCCGGCCCGATGCGGCCCCCAGGCTCGGCGATTCGTTCTCACTGCAACTGTTCCATCGCGGCTTCCTGCAGAGGAAGCGCGTCGCCCTGTTCCTTCAGCCCCCGGACGGTCCGCCGCAGCCGATCCTCTACCGGTCCAGCCTGTTCGACCTCGGCTCGGGCTTGGCCGGACAGGATTTTCCGAGCGATCTCGGCTTTGCCGGCTTCCGTCTGCACTACGCATTCGACGATGCGAAGCCGGCTCATCAAGAAGAATTCCTGGTCTTCCTCGGAGCGTCCTATTTCCGGCTGAGAGGAAAGACGCAGGAATACGGCCTCTCGGCACGCGGCGCCGCCATCCAGACGGGCGGTCCCGGGGCGGAGGAATTTCCGGATTTCACGGCTTTCTGGATCTGTGAGCCGAAAGCGGAAGCTCGCGCCGTCACCATCCTGGCGCTCCTCGACTCACCGAGTCTCGCAGGCGCCTATCGGTTCGATGTCCATCCGGGTGAGACCTCGCGCATGGTGGTCACCGCCTCGCTGCATCCGCGTGCCGCGATTCCGCGCCTCGGCCTCGCTCCTCTCACCAGCATGTTCCTGCATGGCGAGAATGGACCAGGGGCGGGCGGCGCCCAGCCCTTCGACGATTTCAGGCCCCAGGTCCATGATTCCGACGGGCTGGTGGTCTCCACCAGGGACGACCGGCTATGGCGGCCGCTCACCAACGGACGGCGCGATCCGCAGATCTCGGCCTTCCAGGTAGATCCCCTCGACGGGTTCGGACTCCTCCAGCGCGAAAGAAATTTTGCCGCCTACCTGGATGTCCAGGCGCGTCACGAGGCCCGGCCCGGCCTGTGGGTCACGCCGCAGGCCGGGTTCGGCGTCGGCGCGGTGCAGCTCTTCGAGATACCCTCGCGCGAGGAATACATGGACAACGTCGTCGCCGCCTTCGTGCCGGCGGCACCGGTTGCCGGCGGTGGTGCCCTCGACCTCGCCTACACCCTCTCCACCGTCGGTGGCGAACCGGACACGGCCGTACTGAGCGCCCTTGCCAGGGTGGTCTCAACCCGCGTCGGCTCGGCGGAAAGACTGCGCCCGACCACGCCGCCGAGCCCGGAGCGACGTCTCTACGTCGTCGATTTCGAGGGGCCGGGACTGCCTGCCGGCCACGACGAAAGCCTTGCGGCGGAGGTCTCGGCCAGTCTCGGCACCATGGTCGACCCGGTGGTGGAGCGGGTTCCCCAGACGGGCGGCTGGCGCCTCTATGTGGAATGGCGGCCCCCGGTCCCACGACCGCCCGGCGACATCATTTTGCGGGCACGACTCATGCGCTTCGGTCGCCCGATCAGCGAGACCTGGGACAACGTGGCCTGATCACCGCTGGAGGAACTCACAACTCGGCGAGGCGTCGCAGGGATCGGAACGGAGGCTCCGATCGGGGATTCTCCCTTGGAACACCACCGAGTTGCGGAGCCGGCAGTTTCCTGAGTGCCTTCGAAGCGCTCGGGGCGCGGCTTCTGCCTTCCCCCGGAGTCAGGCCCCTTGGCGATCAACACCCCCTACCTGCGCTACACCCCCACCGTCGAGACACCAGAATCCGACGAGGCCGAGACCAGCAGATCCCTGAACGAGACCATGCGCTCCATCAGCGAGACGACCCTCGCGGATGGCGGCCATGCCATCCGCAGCGTTCACGCCAAGGCGCATGGCGCGCTGAAGGCCGAACTGAGCGTGGCCGCCGACCTGCCCCCCGAACTGGCGCAGGGCCTGTTCGCGAAGCCGGGCCGCTATCCCGTAGTGATGCGGTTCTCGACCATCCCCGGCGATATTCTGGACGACAGCGTCTCCACCCCGCGCGGCGTGGCGATCAAGATCGTCGGCGTCGAGGGTGAGCGTCTCGAAGGATCGGAGGGGGATGCCACCCAGGATTTCGTGCTCGTCAACGGCCCGGCATTCTCGGCGCCGGGACCGAAGCAGTTCCTCTCGACGCTGAAGCTCCTCGCCAAGACCACCGACCGGGCGGAGGGCCTGAAGAAGGTCGCCTCTGCCGCCCTGCGCGGCGTGCAGAGCGCCGTCGTGGCCACCACCGGCTCGCCGAGCCCGACCCTCGCGACATTGGGCGGACAGGCCGAGACGCATATTCTCGGCGACAGCTTCTACAGTCAGGTCCCGCTTCGCTTCGGCGACCACATCGCCAAGATCTCGCTGGCTCCGGTCTCGCCCGAACTGAAGGCGCTCGCGAGCGCGCCCCTCGCCGACACGAGCGCCCCGAACGCGATTCGAGAGGCGGTGCTGGAGCATTTCCGTCGGCATGGCGGCACCTGGGAGTTGCGGGCGCAACTCTGCCTGAACCTGGACGACATGCCGGTGGAGGACGCCTCCGTGGTTTGGCCCGAGGAGGCGAGCTCCTACCGCACCATCGCCACGCTCATGGCCGCACCGCAGATCAGCTGGAGCGAGGCCCGCGCGGCCTTCGTCGATGACGGCCTGTCCTTCAGCCCATGGCACGGGCTCGCCGCGCACCGGCCGCTCGGCGGGATCATGCGCATGCGCAAATCGGCCTACGAGATGGGCAAGCGCTTCCGGGCGGAGAAGAACGGCCGGATCATCGAAGAGCCGAAGAGCCTCGAATCGCTGCCGGAGTGACGCCGGACGTTGCCGCGATGCGACAGGGCCACGGCGATGGTCGGTGAGGGAGAATCTTGCAATTGACCGTCCCGTCAGCCTCGACCTAGCGTGGCCATGACGGTTCCTCTTCGGAGGATCAAAAGGGAACGCGGTGAGGATCTCGATGGTCCGATGCCGCGGCTGCCCCCGCAACTGTAAGCGGCGAGCCCATCATCAACACGTCACTGGAGGCTCCGGCTTCTGGGAAGACGATGAGAGGGCGGTGACCCGCGAGCCAGGAGACCTGCCGTCAGTCGTGGTCACACGCGAAACGCATCGGGCGGGGTGCCCTGGTGGGGTGTCGGAGCGTGCGCTCGCGTGCACGGATCGGCTTCGTTCGCGGTGACGTGCCACAGCCGTCGCCCGAGGTTCCTCCCGTGTCCGCCTCTCCTCCACGCGTTCTCCCTCCCCTCTTCGTCGTCGCACTCCTGACGTCCTGCTCATCGGCCCTTGCCCAGGCCGGACCGGGAAACACCACCGAGGCGACACTGTCGGAGCTCTCGGTGGCCGCCGACATGCAGACTGCCTCTCCAGTCGCCGGCCCAGGATTCGGCGGGGCGACGGGAGGAGCCGGCGGCGCCGAGGCATTCGGCGCTCTTTCTGCTCCTGCGCTGACGTCGAGTTCCGGCGTGATCACAGGCAAGGTTCTCAACGACCGTCCAATCACCCGGCCCGGCGAGGTGCTGGAGGCGGTGCCCGGCCTCATCGTCACGCAGCATTCGGGGGAGGGGAAGGCCAACCAGTACTTCCTGCGCGGCTTCAACCTCGACCATGGCAGCGACATCGCCATCACCATCGACGGCATGCCCGCCAACATGCGCACCCATGCCCACGGCCAGGGCTATGCCGACATCAACTTCCTCATTCCCGAACTCGTCGGCGCGGTCGAATTCCACAAGGGTCCGTATTTCGCCCGGGACGGGGATTTCGCTTCCGCCGGATCGGTGCGGATCGACACGATCGATGCGGTGCCGCGCAATCTCGCGCTGACCTCCATCGGCAGCTTCGGCTACAAGCGGGCGCTCACCATCGCCTCGGCTCCTTTAGGGGAGGGGACCCTCCTCACGGCGGGTGAAGCGCAGGTCTATGACGGCCCCTGGGTGGTGCCGGACGCGATCCGCAAGCTCAACGGCGTGGCGCGCTACAGCCAGGGCACCGCCCTCGACGGGTTCTCCCTCACCGGCATGGCCTATTCCAACCGCTGGACGGCGACGAACCAGATTCCGCAGCGGGCCATTTCCGAAGGCCTGATCGGCCGTTTCGGCACCCTCGATCCCACCGATGGCGGCGAGGCGAGCCGCCTGTCGCTGTCCGGGCGCTGGAGCCGGTCGGACGAAGGCGGCGTCACCCGCGCCAGCGCCTATGTCATCCGCTCGAACCTCAACCTGTTCAACAACTTCACCTATTTTCTCAACGATCCGGTCAATGGCGACCAGTTCCGCCAGCTCGACCGGCGCACCGTCGCCGGCGGCGAGATCGCCCGGGTGTTCAAGGGCGAGCTGTTCGGTCTTTCCATGGAGAACGAGATCGGCGTGCAGACCCGGTTCGACGACATCCATGTCGGCCTGTTCAACACGCGATCGCGGGTCTCGCTCTCCACCGTTCGCGACGACCGGGTGCAGGAGGGCAGCGCCGCCCTGTATTTCGAGAACCGCCTGCGCTGGACCGACTGGCTGCGCACCAGCGTCGGTGTCCGCGCCGACGCCTACGACGCCACCGTGCGATCGGACAACCCGCTGAACTCGGGCAAGGCGCGGGACGGCATCGTCAGCCCCAAGCTGGGCGTGGTGTTCGGGCCCTGGATCGAGACCGAGCTGTTCGTGAATTACGGCGAGGGCTTCCATTCCAACGATGCCCGCGGTGCCACCATCACCGTCGATCCGGGCAATCCCCTGTTTCCCCTCGACCGGGTGCCGCTGCTGGTGCGCTCGGTGGGCTCGGAAGTCGGCATCCGCAACCGCTCCATCGCCGGCCTCGAATCGACGGTGACCCTGTTCCAGCTCGATTTCGACTCCGAGAACCTCTTCATCGGCGATGCCGGCACCACCGAGCCGAGCCGCCCGAGCCGCCGCACCGGCATCGAATGGACCAACCACTACGCGGTGACGCCCTGGCTCGCCCTGGACGGCGACCTCACCGTGACGCATGCCCGCTTCGCAGACCGCGATCCGGCCGGAAGCCGCATTCCCGCCGCGCCCACCGCCATCGCGGCGGCCGGCTTCACACTGGGCGAGTCACTCGGCTGGTTTGGCACGATGCGGCTTCGCTATTTCGGCCCGCGCCCGCTGATCGAGGACAATTCCGTCCGCTCGAAGCCCACCACCCTGGTGAACGGCCGCATCGGCTACAATTTCGAGAACGGCGTCACGGTGCAGCTCGACATTCTCAACCTGCTCAACGTCAAGGCGAGCCAGATCGATTATTTTTATGAGTCACGGCTGCGCGGCGAACCGGCGGGCGGAGTGGCGGACACACATCTGCATCCGGTGGAACCGATGGCGGTTCGGTTGACAGTGGCGGGGCGATTTTGAGGAAATCGCTTGGGTCGAGAAGCCGATCCGATGGGCGTCACATTCTTGGGCCATCGCCCATTCTGAGGTTTAGCGGGGCCAGAACCAGTCATCCCCCGTCACTTCGATGACGGTCTGGTCGAGTCGAAAGCTGCCCTCGCAGCTCTGGGCACCTACGGCCCCACCCGCTTGCGCACCACCATCTCCCCCTTGAACACGAACTTCTGCGCGCGCTTGCCGGTGTCCACCTCCGTGGTGAACACGTTGCCCCGGCTGTCCACGGCGAGGTTGTGGACCCAGTGGAAGTCGCCCGCCATGCGGCCGTTGCGGCCGAAGGCGCCGAGCACTTCGCCGGTATCGCGCTTGAGCGTACGGACCTCGTTGTTGGCGCCGTCCGCGTTGAGGAGGTAGGTCTGGTCGGGGTCGGGCCAGAGCGCCAGTTCCCAGACGGAGCCGTTGGCGCGGGTGGTCTTCTCCACGAAGAACTCCTTCACGAAGCTGCCGTCGCGGCGGAACACCTGGACCCGGTCGTTGGCCCGGTCGCAGACATAGACCAGCCCGTCGCGGGCGATCTGGACGCAATGGACCGGGTTGCGGAATTGCTGCGCCGGTGCGGCGGCCGGGTCGTAGGCGGGCAGGATCTCGTCGGTGGGCGGCTTGCCGTAGGCGCCCCACATCCGCTTGAACGCTCCGGTCTCGGCATCGAACACGATGACCCGGTGGTTGAAGTAGCCGTCGGCGACGAAGAGCTCGTTGGTCTCCGGGTCCACCTGCATGGCGGCGGGCCGTCCGAGGCGGGTCGTGTCGAGGCTGTTGGTCTGCGGACCCTGCTTGCCGATCTGCAGGAGGAACTTGCCCTCCGGCGTGAATTTCAGGATCAGCCCATCCTGTTCGCCGTTGCCCGCCAGCCAGACGAAACCCTTGTGGTCGATATGGATGCCGTGCTCGTTCTGGGGCCAGTCATAGCCCTCGCCCGGACCGCCCCAGGAGCGGATCAGGGTGCCGTCCTGGTCGAAGACCAGCACGGGAGGAGCGGGGTGGCAGCATTTGGTGCGCGGCGGGTCGAGGCTCGCCGCCTTCTCGTCGTCGGTTAGGGAGCGGGGCCGCTGCACCACCCAGACATGGTCCTCGGCATCCACGGCGACGCCGGAGGCCTGGCCCATGATCCAGTCGTTCGGCAGGGGCTTGGGCCAGGCCGGATCGACCTGGAAGGTCGGGGGTCCGCCGAGGCCGCGCCTGAAAAGGCGACGACGAACGCGGCCAGAGCAAGCCTGAGCCTCATGCGATTCTCTCCCTGACCCCATATTCTTCCGACAAGTTTCCGCTGCGACGAACCCCTTGTCCATTGCAGGCAAGCGTGATCCGCGGCCTCTATCGCGACAATCGGTATCGACAGGGGGGGCTTTGTCACGAACACATCGGCCCCGGAGCCTGGCGGGGCGATGGGACGCGGTTTGACCGCTCTCCGGCCTGGCCTGTAGACACCGCGGCCCCTTCACGCGCGCGAGGAATCCATGGCCGCCATCACTGCAACCATCGCGGCGGAGCTCAAGGTCGCCGAGCGGCAGGTGATCGCGGCCGTCGAACTCCTCGACGGGGGATCGACGGTGCCGTTCATCGCGCGCTACCGCAAGGAGGTCACTGGCGGCCTCGACGATGCCCAGCTGCGCGATCTGGAGGAGCGCCTCGCCTATCTCCGCGACCTGGAGGCGCGCCGCGCCGCCATCCTCGAGAGCATCGAGGGCCAGGGCAAGCTCGACTCGGCCTTGAAGGCCCGCATCCTCGGGGCCGACACCAAGGCGCGGCTCGAAGATCTCTACCTGCCGTTCAAGGTGAAGCGCCGCACCAAGGCTCAGGCCGCCCGGGAGGCCGGGCTCGGTCCGCTGGCCGAGGCCTTGCTCGCCCATCCCGACCGCGCGCCCGAGCAAGCGGCGGCAGGCTTCGTCGATGCGGGCAAGGGCGTCGCCGATGTCGAGGCCGCGCTGGAGGGGGCGCGAACCATCCTCATCGAGCGGTTCGGCGAGGATCCCGAACTCGTCGGCAATCTGCGCGACACGGTCTGGCAGCGCGGCCGGATGACCTCCGTCGTCAGGAAGGGCAAGGAAGCGGCGGGCGAGAAGTTCGCCGACTATTTCGACTTCTCCGAACCTTTGACCCGTCTGCCCTCGCACCGCATCCTGGCTTTGTACCGGGGCGAGAAGGAGGAAATCCTCGACCTCGACATCACCGATGCCCCCGGCGACGCGGCCGAGAAGGGCGTACCCTCCTGGCAGGAGCTGCGCATCGCTCGCGCCTTCCGCATCGGCGATCATGGCCGGCCGGGCGACCGTTTCCTGATGGAGACCGTACGCCGGACCTGGCGCACCAAGCTGAAACCCGCCCTCGACACCGACCTGAGATCACGCCTGCGGCAAGTGGCCGAGACCGGCGCGGTGAGCGTCTTTGCCGGCAACCTGCGCGACCTGCTGCTCGCCGCTCCCGCCGGGGCGCGTCCGACCCTTGGCCTCGATCCGGGCTTCCGCACCGGGGTGAAGGTCGCTGTGGTCGATGCCACCGGCAAGGTCGCGGCCACTGACGTGATCTACCCGCACGAGCCGCGCCGCGACTGGAACGGCGCAGTCGGTTCGCTGGCTAAGTTGTGTCGCGAGCACAAGGTCGAACTCATCGCCATCGGCAACGGCACCGCCTCGCGGGAGACCGACAAGCTCGCCGCCGAACTCATCGCCAAGCAGCCCGAACTCAAGCTGACCACGGTGATGGTGTCCGAGGCCGGCGCCTCGGTCTACTCGGCCTCCGCCTATGCCAGTGCCGAATTGCCGGGCCTCGACGTGACCCTGCGCGGGGCGGTCTCCATCGCGCGGCGCCTGCAGGATCCGCTGGCCGAACTGGTGAAGATCGAACCGAAGGCCATCGGCGTCGGGCAGTACCAGCACGACCTCGCCGAGGGGCAATTGTCCAAGGCTCTCGATGCGGTGGTGGAGGATTGCGTGAACGGGGTCGGCGTCGACGTGAACATCGCCTCCGCACCTCTCCTCGCCCGCGTTTCCGGCCTGTCCGAGCGGGTGGCGGCCAACATCGTGGCGACGCGGGACGAGAAAGGGCCGTTCCGCACCCGCACCAGCCTCAAGAAAGTCGCGGGTCTCGGACCCAAGGCCTACGAACTCTCCGCCGGCTTCCTGCGCATCCGCGGCGGCGACGATCCGCTCGACGCATCCGGCGTGCATCCGGAAGCCTATCCGGTGGTGCGCCGCATCCTCGCCGCCGCCGGGCAGCCCATTCATGCCGTCATCGGCAACGGCCCGGTCCTGAGGCGTCTCGACCCGAAGCGCTTCACCGACGAGACTTTCGGCCTGCCCACCGTCACTGACATCCTGGCGGAGCTGGAAAAGCCCGGCCGCGACCCGCGCCCGGCCTTCAAGACCGCGACCTTCCAGGACGGGGTGGAGAAGATCTCGGACCTCAAGCCCGGCATGCGCCTCGAAGGCGTGGTGACCAACGTCGCCGCCTTCGGCGCCTTCGTCGATATCGGAGTCCACCAGGACGGCCTCGTCCACATTTCGGTCCTGGCCGACCGCTTCGTGAAGGATCCGCGCGAGGTGGTGAAGCCCGGCGACGTGGTGCAGGTCCGCGTCGTCGAAGTGGACGCCAATCGCAAGCGCATCGCACTCAGCATGCGCTCGGAGGAGGCAGGTACGTCGCGACCGGGGCGATCCGATGACCGCTCGTCCTCTTCACGGCCCCCGCCGAGACCCATGCCGGCCCCGGCGCCACGCGGACCGGCCCCCGACGGCGCGTTTGCCGAGGCCCTGCGCCGGGCGGCGGAGGGGAAGGACCGGGGACGCCGCTGACGATTGCGCGCACTCTTCTTCTCCTCGCAGGCGGCGGGGAGAGGGGATGCGCTTCCCCCTCAGCACGCCGCCACGTTCACGGCGAGACCGCCCAGTGAGGTCTCCTTGTACTTCGCCTGCATGTCGTGGCCGGTCTGGCGCATGGTCTCGATGACCTCGTCGAGGGAGACGCGGTGGATGCCGTCGCCGCGCAGGGCCAAGGAAGCGGCCACCACCGCCTTGTTGGCCCCGAAGGCGTTGCGCTCGATGCACGGGATCTGGACGAGGCCGCCGATCGGATCGCAGGTCATGCCGAGATGGTGCTCCATGGCGATCTCGGCGGCGTTCTCGATCTGCAGGGTCGAACCGCCGAGCAGCGAGGCCAGCCCCGCCGCCGCCATGGCCGCGGCCGAGCCGACCTCCCCCTGGCAGCCGACCTCGGCGCCTGAGATCGAGGCCCGGCTCTTGATCAGCCCGCCGATGGCGGCGGCCACGAGCAGGAATTCGCGGCCGCGCTCGTCGCTCCAGCCCGGGCAGAAGTCGCGGGCGTAGCGCAGCACCGCGGGGACGATGCCGGCCGCCCCGTTGGTGGGCGCGGTCACCACCCGTCCACCGGCGGCGTTCTCTTCGTTCACCGCGAGGGCGAACAGGCTAATCCAGTCCATGATCTCGTGAGCCGGCCGCGCGTTGAGGTGCCGGTTGGCCTCCAGATCCTCGAACAGCTTCTTGGCCCGCCGCCGCACCTTGAGGCCGCCGGGCAATTCGCCGGTCTGGCGAAGCCCGCGGTCGATACAGGCGAACATCGCGTCGCGGATCGCGTCCAGCCCCTCGTCGATCGCCTCGCGGCTGCGGCTCGCGCCCTCGTTGGCGCGCTGGACCTGGGCGATGGAGAAGCCGGTGCGCAGGCACGTGGCCAGGAGGTCGGCGGCGCTGGCATAGGGCAGCGGAAACTCCACGGCCTCATCCGATGGCGTCTCATCCTCGCCGACCACGAAACCTCCACCGATGGAGTAGCAGGTGACCGTGTCGAGTACGGCACCGTGACCGTCCAGCGCCCGGAACCGCATGCCGTTGGTGTGGACCGGCAGCACTTCGGTGAAGTTGAAGACGAGATCGGTCTCGGGCTCGAAGGCCGGGCCGCCGAGGCCGAGCCT
The DNA here is from genome assembly GCF_042679825.1 of Methylobacterium marchantiae. NCBI lineage: Bacteria > Pseudomonadati > Pseudomonadota > Alphaproteobacteria > Hyphomicrobiales > Methylobacteriaceae > Methylobacterium > Methylobacterium marchantiae. The sequence goes on from NZ_JBHTND010000002.1 coordinate 239,722, forward strand.
CGCCGTCCGCGTCACCTCGGCCACGTATGCGTCGACCCGGTCGGGGTCGATCTCGGCCGGGCTATGGCCGAGGAGGCCGAGCACGATGGCCACATCGGTCCCGTGTCCGCGACCAGTCCAGGCGAGTGAGCCGAAGATCTCGGCGCGGATGCGGGCGAGACCGGGCAGGTGCCGCGTCCGCTCGCGGAACGTACGGGCCGCCACCATCGGTCCCACCGTGTGCGAACTCGACGGGCCGATCCCGATCTTGAACAGGTCGAAGGCGCTGATCATCGGTCCCGGTCCGTCTCATCCGCAGCATCGCGCGGCGTCGCGACCGCTCATCCCACTAGCCTGATCTGAAGATCGGGCCTCGTCTTCGCAAGTGCGAAGCCAAGTGTCAGGAGCCAAGTGTCAGAAGCTAGGTCTTAAAAGCCAAGGCCGCGAGAATGAGAACGCGATCACTCCTGGCCGGCCACCTGCTGGTCGTCGCGGGCGCGGTGCAGGAGGAAGATCGAGATCACCATGGTGAGGATGAGCACCGAGAGCACGCCGAGTTCGATCATCGAGGCACGGAACAGCGCCTCCCGTTCGGGCGTCAGCGCTCCGTGCATCACCTCGGAGGATTGCAGGGTGATGACGAGGACCCGCCGGATCGAGGCGATCAGCCCGACGATGAGGAAGGGCTCGCAGGTGAGCTTGCCCGAGCGCATCGAGACCCGCACGGTATGCAGGATCTCCACCAGCATCAGCAGGAACAGCAGGCTGTCGACGATCTTGAGGAGCTCTCCCGAGCCGCCGAACTCCCGAATCGCGGCGAAGAGCAGACCGGTCGCGTCGATGAGGGCGAGGACCGCCGTGGCGGCCAGGAGCATGCCGAGCGCCGCATAGATCGCGTGCTCGGTATGCAGGAAGACGAAGGCCGAGATCCGGGTCAGCCGGCCTTCCTGCTCGCTGTCTCGCGCCATGACATGCCCTCCCTCTTACCTCAACTGTGGCGGGAGGGATGGGAGTCCAGGCTCGGAACCCGAGATTTGCGGTTCAGTGGAAGAACGGCAGAACGTGCGGCGCGTAGAGGCCGAAGCCCAGCATCACGAGGCCGGCAAGTCCCAGGAACCCACCCGCCAGCGTCAGTGCGGCGATGCCGGTGATGACCTGTGCCGAGGCGAGCACGATGCCGATCTGGAAGGCGGCCGAGCCGAACTCATAGTGATGGTAGCGATGCAGCGCGAGGTCGCGGTGCTCCTGCGAGGCACGCGCCTTCTCCTGTAACTCCTTGCGCCCGTCGCCGGTCGCCGGGTCCGATTCCCAGCGCGCCATGGTCTTGGCCCATTCGGCCCGCTTGGCGGCGATGGCCGGTGCGTTGGCGGTCTCGGGCGGGATCAGCGCAAGGGTCTCGTCGGCGGTCTTGAGGATCGTGCCGCGGATGGTGCGGGCCTGATAATAGGCCCATTGGTTGGAGGATTCGACATTGGCGCTGAGCGCCTCGGTCTGCGCTCCCTTGGCCAAGGTCTCTGCCATTGCCAGGAACAGCGCCAGCACCGAGATCAGCAGCGCGACTTTCTTGTTCGAGCCTTCGACGGCCCCATGACCCGACATGCCGGATGCTCCCTCGCGTTTCGACGGCGGGAGTCACACCCGATCTGCGGAGGAATCGCAACCGTTTCCTCCGCCGCGTGGGCATCAGGTCGCCGACGCCTCAATCCTTGAAGACGTAGCCGCCGATGATCTTCAGGCCGACATGGCGGCCAGCGGCGACGCGGCCGCTGTCGGAGGCCTCGACCACCACGGTCTTGCCCTCGGGGCGATCCACCTCGATCCGCTGGCGGCCCTGGCTGCGATAGGACGAGCGGACCGATCCTTCGAGATGAGCCTGATCGGGTTCGGCGAACTGGAGCTGCCACGGCCTCGCATAGAGCTTGACCGGACCGACGAGCCCGTTCGGCGCCTTGACCGGGGTCAGCCGGCCGTTGACCCGCACCTCGCCACCCTGGACGATCGCCTCCACCTCGATCGTGTCGCCGAGGAATTTCAGCACCGTCGACGAGACCGGGTTCTCCTGAACCTCGTCGGGGGTGCCGATCTGCTCGAGACGGCCCTTGGAGAGGACGGCGACGCGGTCGGAGAGCTCCAGCGCCTCGTCCTGGTCGTGGGTCACGAAGATCGTGGTCTGGCCGGTGCGGTCGTGGATCTCGCGCAGCCAGCGGCGCAGGTCCTTGCGGACCTGGGCGTCGAGGGCGCCGAAGGGCTCATCCAGCAGGAGAACCCGGGGCTCGACGGCGAGGGCCCGGGCGAGTGCGATGCGCTGGCGCTGGCCGCCGGAGAGCTGCGACGGGTAGCGGTCGGCGAAGCCCGACAGCTTGATCAGGTCGAGAAGGTCGCCCACCCGGCGCTTGATTTCGGCCTTGGCCGGTCGCTCGGAGCGTTTCCGGGCATTGAGGCCGTAGGCGATGTTCTCGGCGACGCTCATATGCTTGAACAGGGCGTAGTGCTGGAACACGAAGCCGACGGCGCGCTCCTGCACTGGCAGCTGAGTCGCGTCGTCGCTGCCGAAGATGATGCGGCCGCGATCGGGGAAATCGAGCCCGGCGATGATGCGCAACAGCGTGGTCTTGCCCGAGCCCGAGGGGCCGAGCAGCGCCAGCAGTTCGCCCGCCCGGACATCAAGGGAGAGGTCGTGCAGGACGGCCGCGGTATCGAAGGTCTTCGACAGGTTCTCGACCCGGATCGCCGTGGAGGTTCCCACCGGATCAGTGACGCCGTGCGCCCGCCGCGATGTCGGCGCTGTAGCGCCATTCGAGAAGGGATTTGATGACGAGGGTGACAAGAGCGAGACCGGCAAGGAGGGAGGCGACGGCGAAAGAGGCAACGAAGTTGTACTCATTGTAGAGGATCTCCACGTGGAGCGGCAGCGTATTGGTCAGGCCGCGGATGTGGCCCGAGACCACCGAGACCGCGCCGAATTCGCCCATGGCGCGGGCGTTGCAGAGGAGCACGCTGTAGAGCAGTCCCCAGCGGATGTTGGGCAGCGTCACCGTCCGGAAGGCATGCCAGCCGGAGGCGCCCAGCGTCAGGGCGGCCTCCTCCTCTGCGGTACCTTGTTCCTGCATCAGCGGGATCAGCTGGCGGGCGATGAAGGGAAAGGTGACGAAGATCGTGGCCAGTACGATGCCGGGCACCGCGAAGATGACCTGGATGTCGTTCTCGATCAGCCACGGGCCGATCAGTCCCTGCGAGCCGAAGACCAGCACGTAGATCAGTCCGGAGACGACCGGTGAGACCGAGAACGGCAGGTCGATGAGAGTGACGAGGAGGTTCTTCCCGCGGAACTCGAACTTGGCGATGGCCCAGGCGGCCGAGACCCCGAAGACGAGGTTGAACGGCACGGCGATGGCGGCGACGAGCAGGGTCAGCCGGATCGCCGAACGGGCGTCGGCTTCCTGGAAGGCGGCGAAATAGGCCGACCAGCCCTTGGCGAAGGCCTGGATGAACACCGTCACCAGGGGCAGCACGAGGAACAGCGCGAGAAACAGGATCGCGATGCCGGTGAGTCCCCAGCGGACGGCCCGGCCTTCGGTGACCACGCTCTCGGCGCGGTCGGGCCGTGCGGGAGGCCGTATGGCGACGGCGCTAGACATAACCGAACCTCCTGCGGCTCCAGGCCTGGATCAGATTGATGGCCAGCAGCGTCACGAACGAGATGCCGAGCATGATCGTCGCGATGGCGCAGGCGCCGCCGTAATCGAATTCCGAGAGCTTGATGACGATGAGGAGCGGCGCGATCTCGGAAACGTAGGGCAGGTTGCCGGCGATGAAGATGATCGAGCCGTATTCGCCGACGCCGCGGGCGAAGGCGAGGGCGAAGCCCGTGAGCACGGCCGGGATCAGCGGCGGCAGCACCACCCGGACGAGGGTGTGCCAACGCCCCGCCCCGAGAGTGGCCGAAGCCTCCTCGATCTCCTTGTCGATCTCCACGATGAGAGGCTGCACCGTGCGCACGGCGAAAGGCAGGCCGATGAAGACCATGGCGATGTAGATGCCGACCGGGGTGTAGGCCGCCTCGATCCCGATCTTGGCGAGCTGCTCGCCCACGAGGCCGTTGGGTGCGTAGAGCGAGGCCAGCGCAATGCCGGCCACGGCGGTAGGCAGCGCGAAGGGCAGGTCGACCACCGCATCCACGATCTTCTGGCCGGGAAAGCGGTAGCGGGTCAGCACCCAGGCGACGAGGAAGCCGAAGACCGACGCGGTCAACGCCGCCAGCAGCGACACGCCGAAACTCACGCGCAGGGCGCTGGCCACACGCGGATCGGTGGCGACGTCCCAGATCCCCGACAGGCCGAGCCCGGAGGCCCGCGCCACGAGGGCAGCGAGCGGCAGCAGCACGATCACGCCGAGGCAGGTCAGGGTATAGCCGAAGGTGAGCCCAAAGCCGGGGATCACGCTGGGCTGACGAAAGCGTCGTCTCGGACGCAGAGGCGGCTCTGCCATGGGATGGTCCTGCATTCGTCTTCGGTGACCCTCCCCCTTTGCGGGGAAGGGCGCCTGCGGAGCGCGCTAAGCAGGTTCGCAATGGCACGCCAACGCTTCACGCTGCTTAGGTCCTTGGTGTGTCGCAGGTTTCTGTCGCAGAACCGGTGACCACTTCTGCGAAACCTGCTTAGGGCGCCGGCTTGCTCAGCTGGTCGAACAGGCCGCCATTGTCGAAATTCTTCTTCTGGATATCGTCCCAGTTGCCCTGGAGATCCTCGATCTTGAAGAGTTTCAGCTCCGGCAGCTGCGCCAGATCCTCGGCCTTGGCAGCCTCTCGCTTGATCGGACGGTAATGGTGCTTGGCGAAGATCGCCTGCGCCTTGTCCGAGTAGAGGAACTGGAGGTAGGCCTCGGCCTGCTTGCGCGTGCCCTTCTTGTCGACATTGGCGTCGACGAGGGCGACCGGAGGCTCGGCATAGATCGAGGTCGGCGGCACGACCACATCGAACTTGTCGCGGCCGAACTCGTCGAAGACGAGATAGGCCTCGTTCTCCCAGGTCGGCAGCACGTCGCCGAGGCCGCGCTGGGCGAAGGTTACGGTGGAGCCGCGGGCACCCGTGTCGAGCACCGGCACCTGCTTGTAGAGCTGGCCCACGAAGGCGTTGGCCTTGTCGGCGCTCTTGCCTTCCTTTTCGTAGGCGTAGCCCCAGGCCGCGAGGAAGTTCCAGCGCCCGCCGGCCGAGGTCTTCGGATTGGGGGTGATCACCTTCACGTCGGGCTTCACCAGATCGCCCCAATCCTTCACGCCCTTCGGGTTGCCTTTGCGGACGAGGAAGACCACGGTCGAGGTGTAGGGCAGCCCTTCATTCGGCAGCTTGGTGCGCCAATCGGCCGGGATCTTCTTCGAGAGACGGCTGATCGCGTCGATGTCGGACGGGATGCCCAGGGTCACCACGTCCGCGGGGATGCCGTCGATGACCGTGCGGGCCTGCGAGCCGGAGCCGCCGTGAGCGGCGCGGACGATGACGGTCTCGCCGGTCTTCGCCTTCCACTCCTCGACGAACGCCGCGTTGATGTCCTTGTAGAGCTCGCGCGTCGGATCGTAGGACACGTTGAGGAGCTCGGTCTGCGCCAGGGCCGCGCCGGAAATCAGAAGAGCCGATCCGAACCCTGCCGATACCAGGCAGACCGTGCCGGCGCACAGGGCGAGAGCCAGCTTCCTGCGGGAAGGGCGGCGGGCATTGGGTGTGAAGGACATCGTCGCGCTCACAGGTTTGTCTCCGGCTCCGTCGCAGCCACCGGGACAAACCCATCCCGACAGCGTCGATAAAGCTACGTTTCGTTCGTTTTAAAGAACAATGTCAAGCGCGACCGAAACCGGCTCGTAATGCGCCAGATAGGGATTTCTCCTTCCGAAATCGAGGTGTGGAAGAACGAATGACGTGAGGCAGAACGCTGTTCTCATCTCCGTATCATCGAGAGAAGAAATAATCTGCCGAGACGAGTTCTTTAGAAAGAACGTTCCGTCATGAATCTGCATCGTCAAGGGCGATGGGGCGGCTCTTGGTATGCGAACCGCCGGTCGATGACGTGAATCGCAGAGGGTCCCGGACAAAGCCGGGGCTTCGGGTCGATCGACGGGCCGCGCGACGAAAGACCGGTCGCGGGATGCCGCGACCGGCGGTTCAAACCGCGATGTCTGCCATGCGTTGGGAAAGTTGCGGTCGGGAGAATTCGGCCGTGCGGGATATCAGCGCCGACAGCCGTGATGGCGGGAGCTCTCTCCGCAGGACGAGGGTCAGTCCGAGGCGAGCGCCACCAGGGAGAACAGGGTGGCCAGCAGGATGTTTCCGGCGACGACGAGAACGAGCACGGTCATGGCGGTGGGGTTTCGCGGGTTGGAAAGATCGAGCCGGACGGTCGCCGGCACGTGGACGGCATCCATACCATCGTGAATCTGAACGCCGTGTGTCGTCTCGCTCGTCATGCGACGAGAGGTTCAGGTCTTGGTGCGTCCGAGCTTCGTCAGCAGGGATTCGATTCGCTCGCTGACCGGTTCCACCAACGAGCCCGCATAGAGGTTGCGCAGGTTCATCCCGAGATGGCGACGCACGTTCGCACTGAGGGATACAGGGCTCGCCGGCCGTGTCCGACCGTTATCCGGCTGCATCTTGGTCATGAGAGGGACTCCGCTCATCCCGGCCCCGTCACGCGTGACGGTGTCGGCCCTGACGAGGAGGCTGACACAGCTTGGTTAAGAACAATTTTATCGATCTCCCCTGAAAATCGCCTCCGTCATCGGGCCCGAGCTTGGCCACAGCATCGATCTCTTCTGTCAATGACCTTTGGCAGTTTCCAGGACAAAAAAATCTGCCGCGTAGAGCTCTCCAAGGAAATGGCGCGGCTACAAGGAGTTGCGCCGAGCGGCACCGTCGGTCGATTCCCGAAGAGGGTTACCGAGAGGTTTCCGGCTGTGGACGCCGCCGCCGAAGCGGGGTTACAACGCTCAAGCTCGCTGAGTCGGATTCAAGTCCTCAGACAGAACTCGTTGCACAAAGGGGAGATCTTCAAAGAATGCAGACCATCACCATCACAGTGCGAGAACGTGACACCGTATTGGCGGCCTTGCGTTACTATCAATTTTATCGTCTTCAGGGTCATCCCTTCGATCCGAGGCAGGATCACCTGATCGATGCGATTGCAAATCACTCGGGTGAAAGTCTTGATCTTGCGGAAATCGACGATCTGTGCGCCGGCATCAAGGGCAACAAACACGCATTGAGCGCAGCGGCATAAGGCCGGATTCGGCACGGAACGAAGCCGGAAGCCGAGGGTCTGGAGAAGATCTCCGAGGCCGCCCGGCTCGGAGGAAAGGTGACGCGCCGCGCATGCCCGGTCGTCGATGAGGATAAGGTCCGCGACGGGGTTCGGCTGACACATGCCGAAGAAGAATTTTCTCTTTTCCTCAATCGACCATCGCCGCCGTAGGCACCGCGCCGGGCTCTCCGGCCGGTGCACCACGGGACATGGTTCAAGCATTCACATCGGTAGCCGCTGGATGCCCGTTCCTCCTCAGGGAGCCGTGGCGAGGTGGCTCTTTGCGCGTCCCACGGCCGCGTCGCAGGCTTTGGCATCGCCCTTGCCGTCGGCGGTGCGCGCCTCGTCCAGGGCGACCTTGGCCTGCATCGCGGCCTCGGCGCCCTTTCCGGCCTCGGCGGATTTCTCCGGAGGAGCGGCCGGGGTCGAGGCATTGCCGCTCTGAGCGGATTCCCCCTGGCCTTCGCGCGCGCCGGCAGCCGCTTTGCCCGAGGTCGATGCTGAGATGGAGCCGGTCGCCTCGTCCTTCACCTTGGCATCGAGCCGCGCGATTTCGTCCGAACAGGGTGAGGCGAGGACCGGACCGGCCACGAGGGTGGCGGCCAATCCGGCGGCCAGCAGGGCGGCGATGGTTCGGGGCATCTGGTTCATGGGGTGTCCTCGAAGGATCTGTCTGTGAACGGACAACCCATGGGGCGTGGCTTCGGCTCCGCCGCCGCGGCGAAGTTTACGCCTCGACGAAGCCCGAGGATCCGGACCTTGCGCGGTCATGGTCGTGGTCGCATTCGCCGTGATCGGCGAGGACCTGGATGACCCGGCATTCCCCCACCCGTCCGTGGCCGCACTCCGCTACCATGCGCTGCAATTCCGTGCGCAGGGAGACGAGCCGGGCGATACGCTGCTCGACTTCGGCGAGATGGCGGCGGGCGAGGCGATCGACCTCGGCGCAGGATTCCTCCGGCTGCGCGCTCATGGCGAGGAGTTCGCGGATCGCGTCGACCTCGAAGCCGAGTTCGCGCGCATGGCGGATGAAGTTGAGGCGCGCCACCTCCGCCTCGCCGTAGCGCCGCTGCTGCCCGTCGGTTCGCGGCGGCGAGGGCATCAGGCCGACCTGCTCGTAATAGCGGATCGTCGGTACCTTCACCCCGGCGCGGCGCGACAGAGTTCCGATCGAGAACGCCATTTTCCGCTTGATCCTCTAGTCGCTAGAGCTTGTAGGCTCTCTTCTAGCGACGAAACGAGGAGAGAGCCATGGCGAAATCCTGCTGCGGCACGAGCGAGAATCACGGCGGAAGCCACACCCATGGGCACGCCCTTTCAGCGGGCGACGGGCACTGCCATGCTACGGCGGTCCTGGTTCCGAAGGCCGCGGCACATGAGGAATCCTGTGGCTGCGGCGGTGGGGTTCCGGTCTTCGACGGCGTGGATCCGCGCTACAAGCGGGTGCTTTGGTTCGTCATCGCCCTCAACGGCGCGATGTTCGTCACCGAGATGGCAGCGGGACAGGCGGCTGGATCGCAGGCGCTGAAGGCCGACGCCCTCGACTTCCTCGCCGATACGGTCACCTACGGCCTGAGCCTGGCCGTCATAGGGGCGAGCCTGCGCACCCGTTCCATGGCGGCGCTGGCCAAGGGGGTGAGTCTCAGCCTGATGGCGCTCTGGGTCTTCGGCTCGACCGTGTACCAGACCCTCGTCCTCGGGGTACCGAGCGCGGAACTGATGGGAGGCGTCGGTCTGATGGCGCTCGGCGCCAACGTCGCCTCGGTGCTGTTGCTGATGCGCTACAAGGACGGCGACGCCAATGTCCGCTCCGTCTGGCTGTGCTCGCGCAACGACGCCATCGGCAACATCGTGGTGATGGGCGCGGCGCTGGCGGTCTGGGGTACCCGATCGGCCTGGCCGGATCTGGCCGTCGCCGCCCTGATGGCCGGCATCTTCCTCACCTCCTCGGTCCAGATCCTGAAACAGGCCTGGGGCGAGTACCGCGAGGGAGATCGGACCGTGCGGACGGTGGCGGCGGAGTGAGGTCACCCGGCTGTCGGGAGGATCCCGCTATCGATCCGGCCGCAACTCGTCTTCGAGGAAGGCCCTGACCTCGGCCCGGTCGATGCCCGGTGCGATGAAGCTCCGGCCGATCCCGCGGGCGAGGATGAAGGTGAGCGCTCCGTCGCGGACCTTCTTGTCCTGGGCCATGGCTTCGAGGATGGCGTCGGCATCGCCGCATCCGCCGGGGACGGCCTGGAGCCGGGTGGGCAGGCCCGCCAGCGCCAGATGGTTGGCGACGCGGCCGGCATCCTGGCCGGGGCAGAGGCCGAGACGGGCCGAGAAGCGGAAGGCCAGAGCCAACCCGATCGCCACCCCCTCGCCGTGGACGAGGCGGGCGGATTCGTAGCCGGTGAGGCGCTCGAGGGCATGACCGAACGTATGGCCGAGGTTGAGCAGGGCGCGCTCGCCGTCCTCGCGCTCGTCGCGCACCACCACGCCGGCCTTGGCCCGGCAGCAGATCGCCACCGCCTCGTCGCGCTCCGGGCCGCCGGCGTAGATGCCGGCCCAGTTGGCCTCGCACCAGTCGAAGAAGCCGGAATCGGCGATGAGCCCGTATTTCGCCACTTCGGCATAGCCGGCGCGCATCTCGCGCTCGGACAGGGTGTCCAGAGTGCTGGTATCGGCCAGGACCAGGCGAGGCTGATGGAAGGCGCCGATGAGGTTCTTACCCAGCGGCGAGTTGATGCCCGTCTTGCCGCCCACCGAGGAATCGACCTGGGACAGCAGGGTCGTCGGCGCCTGGACGAAACGCACGCCGCGCCGCAGCGTCGCCGCCGCGAAACCGGCGAGATCGCCGACGACGCCGCCGCCCAGAGCCACGACGAGGTCGTTGCGCTCGATCCTGTGGGCGAGAAGGCCGTCGCAGACCTGCGCATAGGTCGCGTAACTCTTCGAGGCCTCGCCCGGTGCCACGACGACGAGGCCGGAGCGCAGGCCTGCCGCTTCGAGGCTAGCGCGCAGGCGCTCCCCATAGAGCGCCGACACGGTCTCGTCGGTGACGATGGCCGCGGCACGGCCCCCCAACTCGGCGACGCGCGCGCCGGCCCCGTCGAGGAGGCCGCGGCCGATATGGATATCGTAGTCCCGGCCCTGGTCGAGGGGGACGTGGACCGTCTGTCCGTCACTCACTGCGCGGCGACGCCTCGGTTCGAGGGTCCGTTAAGATAGGCATCGAGGGCCTCCATCACGTCCTCCACCACGCGGTCGTGCGAGACGTCGCGCGAGGGGATCATCACATCGGCGCTGCCATAGACGGGATGCCGGATCTCCATCAACTGCCGCATCGTTTCTTCCGGATCATCGGTCTGGAGAAGGGGGCGGTTGCCGCGCTTGCGCACGCGGCGCATCAGCACGTCGAGTTCCGCCTTCAGCCAGACCGAGACGCCGCCCTGCGCGATCCGCGCCCGCGTCGCCTCCCGCATGAAGGCACCGCCGCCGGTGGCGAGGACCAGCGGTCCCTCACGGATGAGCCGGGCGATGACGCGCTCCTCGCCCTCGCGAAAACTCGGCTCGCCGTAGATGGCGAAGATGTCGGGGATGGTGAGCTTGGCCGCCGCCTCGATCTCGTTGTCGGCATCCTTGAACATCAGTCCGAGTCGCGTGGCCAGACGTCGCCCCACCGTGCTCTTGCCCGCGCCCATGAGACCGACGAGCACGATCGAGCGCGCGCCGAGGGCGCGGCGGAGCCGGACTTCGATGGGATCGCCTGCGATGTCGCCTTCCGCTGGCTCGGTCTCGGTCATTGCTGGAATCTTGATAAGCCCTTTGATCCGATCCTAGCGCGTTTCACCGTCCGGGCGAAGCGAGGCCGTAGGGCGCCGCACGATTCTTGACCCGACGCGGATACGCCATGAACCACTGAGGCCGATCGCCCTTCCTCGGATGCGAGGCGCTTGCGACGCAACCTGTGGCTCCGAAGTCCTTGCCATCGCGCGCCCGGCATGATGCAAACCCTTGGCTCGGCTGTGCAACTCTCTCGCCTGCCGAGCCTGCCCGACGATACCGTCCTATCCGCCCAGTCCCTTCGATTTGAGTTCCTTATCGACCGAGGTCCGTACGAGTGCCGACCCTGTTTCGCTTCCTCGCCACGCTCGCCATCCTCGGGGGGCTGGTCTTCGCAGGCATGTTCGCGCTCGCGACCTTCGTCCAGCCCACGCCCCGGGAGATGAGCGTCACCATCCCCTCCGCCAAGCTGCAGCCGCCGGGCCGGTGACCGGCACGGGCGGCGAAGATGCGGGGTCCGACGATCCGGACCTCATCGTGGCCTATCTCGACATGCTCGCCGCCGAGCGCGGGGCGGCGGCCAACACGCTCGCCGCCTACCGGCGCGACCTCGATCATTACCTCGCGGCCCTGTCCGCCTCCGGGCGCGATCCGCTCGACACCGATGCCGGGGAGGTCCGCTCCTATCTGGCGGATCTCGAGACGCAGGGGCTGAAAGCCTCCTCCGCCGCACGTCGACTGTCCTGCATCCGGGGCTTCCACAAGTTCCTCTACGCGGAAGGGTTCGCCGAGACCGATCCGAGCGCGCCGGTGGGCGGCCCGCGCCGGGGGCGGACTCTGCCCAAGGTGCTGTCCGTGGCCGAGGTCGACGGCCTCCTTCGCATCGCCCGCGAGCGGGCCGTGGCGGCAGGGGTGGACGAGCCCGGCGAAAAGCGGCGCGCCCTGCGGATGCTGTGCCTGCTCGAGACGCTCTACGCCACGGGCCTGCGCGTCTCGGAACTCGTCGCGCTACCGCGTTCCGCCGCCACCACGAAGCAGCGCTACCTCGTGGTGAAGGGCAAGGGCGGGCGCGAGCGGCTGGTGCCGCTCACGGATCTGGCCCGAGCCGCCATGCGCGAACATCTGGCCCATCTCACGGATGACGGTTCGTTTCTCTTCCCGGCCGACAGCGAGAGCGGCCACCTGACCCGGCAGGCCTTCGCCCGCGACCTCAAGGCGGCGGCCTCAGCGGCGGGAATCCGCGAGGACCGGGTGAGCCCGCACGTGCTGCGCCACGCCTTTGCCAGCCATCTCCTGCAGAACGGCGCCGATCTCAGGATCGTGCAGGAGCTTCTGGGGCATGCCGACATCTCGACGACGCAGATCTACACGCACATCCTCGACGAGCGCCTGAAGAGCATGGTCCGTGACCTTCATCCTCTCATGGACGACCCGGCCGAAACGGAGACGACGCCTTAGGCCTCCGCGTTCCAACAGCTTTCCTGCGAGCCGATCACCTGAGACGGCTTCCCGGCGTCGTGCGCGCCATGCTCACACCTCCGCCTCCTCGTCGAGCGTATCCTCAATATAGACCTGCGCCAAGACGACCTTGATCACCGCCATCAGGGGCAGCGCGAGGGCGATGCCCCACAGTCCGAACAGGACGCCGAGCACGAGCTGGCCGGCGAAGATCGTGGCCGGCGGGATGTCCAGCGCCCGCTTCTGGATGAACGGTGTCAGCCCGTAGCTCTCCAGGCACTGGACCACGAGATAGACGCCGAAGGCGCCGAGCGCCGCATTGGTGCCGGAGGCGAGGCCCGCCAGCACGATGACGACGCCGGCGATCAGCGGCCCGATGGTGGGGATGAAGGCGAGGAGACCGGCCTGCAGGCCGAGGATCAGGGCGCCGCCGATGCCGAGGAAGCTCAGGCCCGCCCAGATGCAGAGGAAGATCACCGCCATGGTGATGAGCTGGCCGAACAGCCAATGCCGCAAGGTCTCGCCCATCCCGTCGAGGAGGGCGGTGGCGCGGGGACGATAATGCGGCGGCACGAACCGCACGGCGCCCTGGCGATAGCTGGCAGGGTCGGCCGCACAGGCGAGACCGAGGAAGACGATCACCAGGACGTTGCCGAGTGCGCTGAACAGGCCGGTGATGACGGCCGCCGCCGGCCCGAGCATGCTGCCTGCATCGGAGAGAAGGGAGCTGGGGCTCTTGATCGCACTCGAGGCAAGACCGCTGAGGCCCCCGGCCTTCGTCTCCTTGTCGGTGCCGCCCTCCTGACCGCCCGACGTTTCGCTCGTCCCCGAGAAAGCCGGCAGATCGATCCCGTATTGCTTCAGGCGGTCGCGGACCGACCCTGCCTGTGTGGCGATGGTCTGGCCGAGCTCGCGGCCCTGCTGCACCACAGTGGCCCCGCCGAAGGCGAGGAATCCGAGGCTCAGGCCGCCGAGGACCAGGCTGACGATGGTGAGCCGCAGTCCGCGGCCGAGCCCGCTCACCTGACCGAGGAGGCGCGTGAGCCCGTCGAGGAAGACCCCGAGCAGGATGCCGGCGAAGATCAGGAGCAGGGTCGAGGCCGCGGTCCAGGCCAGGATCAGCACGGCGATGAACGCCACCACCGCGATCCCCGAGACGGCCGGCGACCAGTTCGCCGGCCGCGGGCCCGGCTCGCCCTCGATCGTCGTGCTCTGTCGCATGTCATGTCCTTTTGCGCGGCCTGCCGAGCGCGGCGCAACCGGGCGCGCGGATCCCGTCATAGACAAGGGCCGGTCGGCAGGACGACCGTTCTTGACTGTGGATTTGCTGTCTGCGGATTGTCCGGTGGCGATCCCCGACCGGCCGTCGTCACGCCCAGCGTGCGGCGGCCTCGTCGTCGGTCCCCGTGGCCTCGACCCATCCCCCGACCGTGCCGTCGGCCAGGTGCTCCCGCTTCCAGAACGGGGCCTTCGTCTTGAGGTAATCCATCAGGAAGCTCGCCGCCTCGAAGGCGGCTACCCGGTGACTGGAAGCGGTCACGACGAGGACGATGCCGTCGCCCGGCGCGACGAGGCCGTGCCGGTGGATCACCCGCACGGCCTGGAGCGGCCAGCGCCCCAGCGCCGATTCCACGACCCGGCCGATCTCGGCCTCGGCCATGCCGGGATAATGTTCGAGTTCGAGCCCGGTCAGTCGGCCGCCTTCGTCACGGCACAGGCCGGTGAAGGTGACGATCGCACCGGCTCGGCCCTGCAGTTCCTGCGTCAGCCGCGCGATCTCCGCGGCCACGTCGAAGGGCGCGCTCTGGATACTGATCCCGGACGCGACCTGCGCCCCTGCCGCGATTTCACCTGCCGACATCCGTCGATTTCCTTGACCCATGGGCGCGAAAGCTCTCGCGACCAGGTTTGATCGCCCTTAAGGGAAGCGCGAGATTGCAAAGTCCGCGCGGTGATTCCACGCTGTTCGGCATCGTCGCGGCAATCGCCATCCCGGCACCCGGCCTTACCACTCGATCGGCATGGGCTCCATGCCCCGGGACCCCCGGCATTCCAACATCCGGTCCACGCCACCGGCCTCGAAGGACACCCTCGCGTGACGCCTGAGCTGATTCTGCCCCATGACGGCATCCTGCCGGTCTTCTCGGCCCGTCCGGTCTGGTGCGGGCGTGCCAGCACGGTCATCGGCGCCGCGACGATCGGTGCTCAGGCCTGGCTCGGCGACGACAGCGTGATCCGCGCTGACGGCGAGAGCGTGACCATCGGCGAGCGCTTCTGGCTCGGCCACCGGTCCACGGTCCATATCGCCACCGATTCGCATCCCACCCTCGTCGGTGACCGGGTGACGGTGGGCCGCAACGCCGTGGTCCATGCCTGCACGGTGGGGTCCGATGTGGTGATCGAGGACGACGTGATCGTCCTCGACGGTGCCACGGTGGGGGATGGTGTGGTGATCGAAGCGGGCGCCACCGTCTTCCCGCGCTCACATCTCGCCACGGGCTTCGCCTATGCCGGCAGTCCGGCCAAGCCCCAGCGTCCGGTCACCCTGGCGGAGATCTCGGAACGGGCGGAGCGTGTGCGCGAGGCCACGGGGGACACCCTGTCGCCCGGCGCGGGTGACGAGGTCGATACCGATTCGAGCGTCTATGTGGCCAGCACGGCGCGCCTGCGCGGTCGCATCGCCCTGGGGGCTGGAGCGACCGTGCTATTCTCCTGCGACCTGCATGCCGAGATCGGTCCCATCCTCATCGGAGCCGACACCAACATCCAGGACAACACCGTCATCCGCGCGCGGGGGGAAGGCGTCGTCATCGGCCGCGACACCACCATCGCGCACAATGTGCGCCTGGCCGATTGCCGCATCGGCGCCCGCAGCCTCATCGGCATCGGCTGCGTACTGGCCCCCGGCACCGTGGTGGCCGACGACGTGCTCCTCGCCGGCGGCTCCACCACCGATCCGGGCCAGCTCCTCGAAACCGGCCATCTCTGGGGCGGTCGCCCCGCCCGCATCCTCGGTCCCCTAGACGCCGAGAAGCGCACGATGATGACCCGGATCGTCGCCGGTTATTGCGAGCACGGGCGGGTGTATCGGCAGATCGAGGCAGAAGGATTCTGAACGGGGGTTAGGGGTTGGGCGCGCGAAGCCTTGAGGCCCTCCGTCTTGTGATTTCGATCTTTGCGCGGAGGGTGCAGCTTCGCACCGCCAAAGCTCTCGGCATTCTTCAGACACGAGAGGTTGCAAGCAAGAGGGCAGTGCATGACCGCCGCTTCCGGTAACGCTCGCAGCACACGATTCGCGGCTTCCACGGGCGCGGTGCTTCTGATGCTCTCCGTGACGGGACCGGTTTCGGCCGATCCCGCGCCGCAGCGCTTTTCCGCCACCTATCGCCTCACCTTCCTCAACCTTCCCGTGGGCGAGGCGACCCTCTCCGTCGACCAGTCGGGTGGTCGCTACGGCTATGATCTGAAGGCGGGCCTGCGCGGCCTCGCCGGTGTCTTCTTCGATGGATCGGGGACGGCCTCGGCGTCTGGAGAACGGTCGCGGACCGGGGCGCTCACCGGCACGTTCCGGACCGAAAGCCGATATGGCGGCAAACCGGTCCAGGTCTCGATGAGCTTGTCGGGCGGTCGAGCGCACGGGGAAAGCGTGGAGCCGCCTCCTACCCCGGCGCCCGACCGCATTCCGGTGGCGCCGCAGGACAAGGTCGGCATCGTCGATCCCCTGACCATGCTGGCGATCCCGCTCGGCGCCGCCTCTCTCGACCCCGCTCTGTGTGAGCGGCGCGTCCCGGTCTTCAACGGGGTCGCCCGGGCCGACCTCGTCCTCTCCCGCGGCAAGCTCGCGACGGTGGAAGAGGGGCCCTATCGCGGGCCGGCGCTCGATTGCCGTGTGCGCTGGGTGCCGATCTCCGGCCACCGCGCCCAAGGGACGAGCGTTCGCCGGATGGCCGAGAACGACGACATCCGCGTGCGGTTCGCGCCCGTCCCCGGCGGCGCGGTGCTGCTGCCGCTGACCATCGCGATGGCCACGGGCTGGGGCACGGCCGGGATCGAGGCCACGCAATGGGGACCGAAGACGGAGCCCTCGGGCCGGGCCTCCGTGAAAGTCCACCTGCCCAACGCCCGGTAGGGCGACGGACGCTTCGCGGCTTCTTGCGCCGAACCCCGGCTCACCTTCCGCTGGCGCTCCAGGCGGCCGGGGAAGGTTCGCGAGGACGGCACGTCCTTCCCACCCGCGCCGCCTTTCCCGGGGCCGCGCAGCGGAACCCGGGATCCACGCCGCGCCGCCTGCCCGAAGCCGCGCGATGTCAGGATACATCCTCGT
The DNA here is from genome assembly GCF_042679825.1 of Methylobacterium marchantiae. Classification (NCBI taxonomy): domain Bacteria; kingdom Pseudomonadati; phylum Pseudomonadota; class Alphaproteobacteria; order Hyphomicrobiales; family Methylobacteriaceae; genus Methylobacterium; species Methylobacterium marchantiae. The sequence continues at coordinate 256,538 of NZ_JBHTND010000002.1, forward strand.
CGGCGAACAGCCCCGTGGGCAGCCCATCCATGCTGCGGGCGTTCTTGGCACGCCGGTAGGCGTCGAGTTCGGCCCCGGTCTTCGACATGGCCCAGCGGTCGAGGGTCGGACGTTCCTCACGGTAGTCGAAGAACGGCACGCCGAAGCCGCAGGAAGTCTGCACGAGGTCGATATGGAGGCGCACCATCTGGCGCGCGCCGGGCGGTTCACACCCGTCGAACGCGTCCGAGAGGAGGCGGGAATAGGCCTCGCCGCCGCGCGCGAGCACTTCGGCGCGCCCGTAGAGCCGCAGGATCGTCGGCGCCCCCTCGAATGCGCAGAACATCACCGTCAGTCGTCCGTCCGCTCGCAGATGCGCGGCGGTCTCGTTGCCGCTTCCGGTACGGTCGAGATAGACGACGGTGTTCGGGTCGATGACCCGGAACGTGTCGGTGCCGCGCGGCGACAGGTTGATCCGCGTACCTTCCGCCGCCGATGCGGTGAAGACGATGTGCTGCCGGGCGATGAAATCGAGATGGCGCTCGTCGAGGGCCGGGAACTGCTTGGCCATGGATGATCCTTCTCGCTGCGCTACGCCGCCTCGGGCCGTCCCGCCATGATCGCGCGCAGGGCCGCCTCGGGCTCGCGATCCAGGATGTTGAGTAGAGTGCGGACGTAGGGTGGGATCATGGTGCGACCCTGTTCCCAGTTCTTGAGGGTCGCCAGAGGTGCGCCGATCACTTCGGCGAAGGTCGCCTGCGTCATGCCGAAGTGCTCGCGAATCATCTGAGGAGGCCGCACGATGGCTGCGCCATCGAGGTAGGACGGATCGTCCGGGTCGACCCCGTCCTCTATCATGTAGCGGCGGATATCCTCTTCGGTGGTCGCGTCCAGTTTGTCGCGATCGACTGTGATGGGACGTTTCAAGGCTTCTTCGAGTGTAATCTTTGCCATTCCGCGCGCTCCTTGCGGTTCGCAGGCCAAGCCGTGATGATCCATCGCGTGTCGTCACGGTCAGTGTAGACAACCGTGACGAAAACCTCGTTCACCTGTCCGATGGCGATCATACGAATCTCTCCGTAATCCTGCCGCGTGTCCGACTTCACGAGTACCGGACCCGCAAAGATCGCCACGGCGTCCGCGAAGTCGATGCCGCGTTCCGTCAGAACCTTGATCTGCTTGCTCGGATCCCAATCGAAATTCATCCGGGCTTCGCGTCTCTCAGAGAACTCCTTTTCCGCCTCTGCAGCCGAAGAGAAAGGGTCTCCGTGGAAATTTCACGAGAGGAATATATACGCTGACAGCGTCCTTTCAGTAAAGGAATCACCTCAGTAAAGGAATCACCGGGTTCCTCGCTACAACGCGCGCTTTCTAGGGCCGCAGGAACCGCCCGACCAATAGCCGCGCCAGGTCGCGCGGCGGCTCGGGGGTCAGCACGGCGAGCTTGTTCGAGGTGGAGAGAGAGGCGAGTCCGTGGAGGCCGGCCCAGAGGGTCGCCACCGCCTGCCGTCTCTCGCCCGCATCGGGGATCAGGGGTTCCAGTACCCCGTCGACCAGGTCCGTCGCCCGCGCAAGAGCGGCGGCGTACCAGTCGGGAAAGGCCGAATCCGGCGCCACGGAATGTTCGAAGACGAGACTCCAGACCTGGGGATCCGAAGCGACGAAGGCGAGATAGGCATCGGCCACCGCCAAGGCGTTGTCGCGTGGGGCGGCGTCGGGACGGATCGCGCCGGTGAGCGCCGCGTGCAGACGTTCCAGGGTGCGGGCGTTGACGCGCATCACTACCGCATCGAGATCGCCGACGCCGTTGTAGATCGAGTTCGGGGCGTAGCCGATCACCGAAGCGAGCCGACGCATCCCGAGGCCGCGGAGGCCCTCCATGCGCACCAGTCCTTCGGCCGCCTTGGTCACCAGGGCGGCGAATTCCTCGCGGTTGTGTTCGCCCCTCGGTCCAGTGCCGCGCCTTGCCGGCTTGGTCGCCTTCGCCAATCCCGTCCCCCCTCGTTCGCGTGCCGTCCGGCACGTCACCGACGCATAGATTGAACGACGTGCAAAATCAACGTTGTGGCGTGCCCGGTCTCGCGCTAAATTTGCACGACGTTCAAAAACGGCAGGCCGCCGAATTTGACGGTTCGTTACCGGGTGGGCAGTCATGGTCCGCCCCGAGGAGACCCCGATGTTCCGTACATTGATGACCACGCGCCGGTTCGCGCCCCTGTTCTGGTGCCAGTTCTTCTCGGCGTTCAACGACAATTTCCTCAAAAACGCCCTGGTCTTCCTGATCCTGTTCAAGGTCTCCGGCGCCGGTGGCGAGGCCGCTCATTCGGGCATCCTGGTGACGCTGGCCGGTGCCGTCTTCATCGGCCCGTTCTTCATCCTGTCGGGACTCGGCGGCGAGCTCGCCGACCGCTACGACAAGGCGCTCATCGCCAAGCGTCTGAAATTCGCGGAGATCTTCGCTGCCGCCGCCGCCGCGATCGGCTTCTTCCTGCATTCCGTGCCGGTGCTGTTCGTGGCGCTCGGCCTGTTCGGTACGGTCGCGGCTCTGTTCGGACCGATCAAGTACGGCATCCTGCCCGACCACCTGAAGCGCAACGAGCTCACTGCGGGCAATGCCCTGGTCGAGGCGGCGACCTTCCTGGCGATCCTGCTCGGTACCATCGTGGCGGGCTTCGCCAGTGCGCTAGGCGGCGATGCCCTCGCCTTCAGTGCCCTGATCATGCTGTTCGCGGTCCTGTGCTGGCTCTCGGCGAGACAGATTCCCTCCACCGGTGAGGCGGCGCCGACGCTCAGGATCGATCCCAACGTCGCCCGTTCCACCGTGGCGCTGCTGCGCGACCTCTACGCCGATACCCGCCTGTGGCGCGGCTCGCTCATCGTCAGCTGGTTCTGGCTGGTGGGTGCGGTGGTGCTCGCCCTCCTGCCGGTGCTGGTGCGCGAGAGCCTTAACGGCTCGGAGACCGTGGTCACCCTGCTGCTCGCGATCTTCTCGGTGGGTATCGCGGTCGGTTCGGCCCTGGCCTCCTGGCTCGCCAGTGGACGCATCGTCCTGCTGCCCACGCCGATCGGCGCCCTGTTCATGGGCCTGTTCGGCCTCGACCTCGCCTGGACCGTCTCGCACCTGCCGCCCGTCTCCGGCGAGGTGATGGGCGCTGGCGCCTTCCTCTCCACCGGGACGGGCCTGCGGGTGGCCGCGGCCTTCGCCGGCCTCGCCATTGCCGGCGGCCTCTACATCGTGCCCTCCTTCGCCGCCGTGCAGGCCTGGACCGACAAGGACAAGCGCGCCCGCGTCATCGGCGCGGTCAATGTGCTCACGGCCGCCTTCATGGTCACCGGGGCGCTGGGCCTCGCCGCCCTGCAGGGGGCGGGCTGGTCCATGGCCTCGCTCCTCACCCTCATCGGCGTGGCCAACCTCGCCGCCGGCGTGATCGTGCTGAAGGTGATGCCGACGAATGCCTTCCGCGACTTCCTCTCGATCCTGTTCCGCGCCTTCTACCGGCTCGAAGTGCGCGGGCTGGAGAACGTGGAGAAGGCCGGCCCCAACGCGATCATCGCCCTCAACCACGTCTCGTTCCTCGATGCGCCGCTCGCCCTCTCGCTGCTGGAGAAGGAACCGGTCTTCGCCATCGATCACGGCATCGCGCAGCGCTGGTGGGTGAAGCCGTTCCTCAGGGTCACCAAGGCGATGCCGCTGGACCCGACCCGGCCGCTGGCCACCCGCACGCTCATCAACGCGGTGAAGAACGGCGAGACCCTGATCATCTTCCCGGAGGGGCGCCTCACCGTCACGGGCAGCCTGATGAAGGTCTATGACGGGGCCGGCCTCATCGCCGACAAGTCCGGCGCCAAGGTCGTGCCGGTGAAGATCGAGGGCCTGGAGAAGACCGCCTTCTCGCGGCTCTCCCGCAATCAGGTCCTGCGCCGCTGGTGGCCGAAGGTCGTCGTCACGGTGATGTCGCCGGTGGCGCTTACCGTCGATCCCGCGCTGAAGGGCAAGAACCGGCGGCGCGCGGCTGGAGCGGCACTCTACGACATCATGTCCGATCTCGTCTTCGACACCGCGTTCATCGACCGCAGCGTGATGAGCGCCCTGATCCAGGCCGGGAACGACCACGGCTGGCGCCGCACGGCGGTGGAGGATCCGGTCACGGGGACGCTCAGCTATTCGCGCCTCGTGATGGGTGCCAACATCCTGGGCCGGAAGCTGATGCCGCTCGCCGGCGAGGGCAAGGCCATCGGGCTGATGCTGCCCAATGCCAACGGCGCGGCGGTGACCTTCTTCGCCCTGGCGAGTGCCGGACGCGTGCCGGCGATGATCAACTTCTCGGCCGGCCCCGCCAACGTCCTGTCGGCTTGCACGGCGGCGCAGGTCGACACCATCCTCACCTCCCGCGCCTTCATCGAGAAGGGCCGCCTCGGCGGCCTGGTCGAGGCGATCCAGGGCAAGGTGAAGCTGGTCTATCTGGAGGACATCCGCGCGAGCGTCAGCGCCATGGACAAGCTCAAGGGGCTGCTCGCCTCCCGCAAACCGCTCGTGGCGCGGCGCGGCGACGATCCGGCGGCGATCCTGTTCACCTCCGGCTCCGAGGGCACGCCCAAGGGCGTGGTGCTCGCCCATCGCTGCATGCTCGCCAACACCGCACAGGTCGCCGCCCGCATCGATTTCGGGCCGAGCGACAAGGTCTTCAACGTCCTGCCGGTGTTCCACGCCTTCGGCCTGACGGCGGGGCTCATCCTGCCCCTGGTCTCAGGTGTGCCGGTCTACCTCTACCCTTCGCCGCTGCATTACCGGATCGTGCCCGAACTCATCTACGGCTCGAACGCCACCGTCCTGTTCGGCACCGACACCTTCCTCTCCGGCTACGCCAAGACCGCTCATTCCTACGACCTGCGCTCGCTCCGCTACGTCGTGGCCGGGGCCGAGGCGGTGAAGCAGGCGACCCGCAAGACCTGGGGCGAGAAGTTCGGCCTGCGCATCCTCGAAGGCTACGGCGTCACCGAATGCGGGCCGGTGGTCGCGCTCAACACCCCGATGTTCAATCGCTTCGGCACGGTCGGCCGGCTCCTGCCGGGGATCGAATCGCGGCTCGAGCCGGTGCCCGGCATCGAGGAAGGCGGCCGCCTGTCGGTGAAGGGTCCGAACGTGATGCTGGGTTATCTCAGGGCCGAGAAGCCGGGCGTGCTGGAGCCGCCGCCGGAGGGCTGGCACGATACCGGCGACATCGTCGCCATCGACGCGGAGGGTTTCGTCACGATCAAGGGCCGCGCCAAGCGTTTCGCCAAGATCGCCGGCGAGATGGTGTCCCTGGCCGGGATCGAGGCGATCGCCGCCGAACTCTGGCCGGACACGCCGAGCGCGGTGGCCGCGGTGCCCGACGCGCGCAAGGGCGAGCGGCTGATCCTGTTCACCGAGCGCAAGGACGCCACCCGCCCGGCCTACCAGACCTTTGCCAAGGGCAAGGGCGCCACCGAGATCGCCATCCCGGCCGAAGTGGTCGTCCTGGACAAGCTGCCGATGCTTGGGACCGGCAAGGTCGATCAGGTCGGTGTGGTCAAGCTGGCGCGCGAGCGTGCGGGCGGCGAGGCGACCGCAGCGGCATAGAGCTAACGAACCCTCTCCCGCTGAGGGGGGAGGGTTTCGAACCCCAGCGCCCTGACCGCCTCGGCCAGCGCGTCCACCTGCGCCTCGGTATGTGCCGCCGAGAAGGCCACCCGCAATCGTGCCGTTCCGGCCGGGACCGTGGGCGGGCGGATGGCGACGACGAGGTAGCCGCGCTCCTCCAGGGCCGCCGACAGAGCGAGCGCCGCTTCCGCCTCGCCGATGAGGATGGGGACGATCGGGCTCTGCGCCTCGGGCAGACCGAGCCGGGCGGTGAAGCGGCGGGCGAGCGCCAGGGGTCGGGCGGCGAAGTCGGGCTCGGCTTCCATGATCTCCAGGGCGGCGAGCGCGGCGGCGGCAGAGGCCGGCGGCAGGCCGGTGGTGTAGACGAAGCTGCGCGCGCGGCTCGTCATCAAGTCGACCACGGCGCGGGACGCGCAGAGATAGCCGCCATAGGAGCCGAGCGCCTTCGACAGGGTGCCCATTTCGAGGGGCGCCCGCGCGTCCTTCCCGATGACGCCGAGGCCGTGGGCGTCGTCCACCAGGGTCCAGGCGTCGTGTGCCTCCGCGAGACACAGAATGTCGGCGATGGGTCCCCGGTCGCCATCCATGCTGAAGACGCGCTCGGTGAGGATCAGCGCATGTTGGTGGCGGGAGCGATACTTGGCCAGCTGCCCTTCGAGATCGCCGAGGTCGTTATGGGCGAACCGCACCACCTTCGCGCCGGAGAGCCGTGCGCCCGCCCAGAGGCAGGAATGGCCGAGCGCGTCCACGAGGATCAGATCGCGCGGGCCCGCGAGCCCGGAGACGATGCCGAGATTGGCGAGATAGCCGCTGCCGAAGACCAGGGCCGCTTCCGTCCCCTTATGGGCGGCGAGGCGCTCTTCCAGGGCGGCGAGGGGCGGGTGGCTGCCGGTGACGAGACGGGAGGCACCGGCCCCCGTCCCGTAAAGGGCGGTCGCGGCCTGAACCGCCGCGATGACGCGCGGATCCTGCGACAGGCCGAGATAGTCGTTGCAGGAAAAGGAGACGAGGCTGCGCCCGTGTCGCGCCGCAACCGAATGCGGACCGCGGACGGTGGGGATGAGGTGCCGGCGCAGGGACGTCTCGCCGAGGCGGACGAGATGATCGCGCGCGAAGGTTTCCAGGCTGCTGGCGCCGGCGCGACCGGAAGGATTGTCGGGGCTGGACATGGAGCTGGGAAGGAGGCTCGTCCCTCCGCGATGTCAAGCGAGCGCCGCGATCACTCGCTGGGACCGGGCTTCTCGATACGATAGAGCGCGAAACGCGAGGAAGCGGCCAGCGGCACGAGCAGACCCGGCATCGGGTTCGGTGCCGAGGGGCCGACCACGTAGAGGTAGTCGAAATCCTTCGTCCAGGCGCGGGTATAGCCCGGCGCCTCGTCGCTGGGCCGGCCCTCGGCCACCTCCCGCAGGATCGCCGTCGGCGTCGGGCCGCCATAGGGGACGGCGAGAGGGCGATAGGCATCGATCACCGTGACCGGCTGTTTGCCGATGGAGGTGAACAGCGTCGGCACGAACGCATCCGCGTAAGCGACGGCCAGCGTCGCCGCGTTGTAGATCGGGTAATCGGCCAGATCGTCGAGGGGCGGGTCCTTGCCGCTGCCGCTATGGCCGACGAGTACGCGCGAGCCCGGCTTCAACTGTTCGAAGGACGTGAGGAGGGCTGCGTACTCGCCCCGATAGATCGCCGCGATGGCGAGCGCGCAGCTCACATTCGCCACGGTCAGGCCGAGGATGGCCGCCCCGGCGATCCGACCCCACGCCCGGCTCGGCGGCGACACCACGATGAAGCCCGGAACGATGAGGAGGGCGGCAACCGTCACGCGCAGATCGACGAAGGCGGTGTCGAACAGGCGTGACGGCAGAACGACGAAGAGACAGGCGAGACCGGCCGCCAGCCAATATCCGGACTGAACCGGACGGAACGCGCCACGCAGAGCGAGCAGGGCGGTGAGGCCGACGAGGATGATCGTCCCGGCGGCAGAGAGCCACAGGTCGTAGCCATTCAGCGTCGCGAAGGCCATGATCAGCTTCGCCTGGCCGTTCCAGGCGGTGCCCTCCTGGCCGACGGAGCCTCCGCTGGCCCTCATGACCCCGAAGGCGAGGAGTGCCGGCAGGGCCAGGGCGAGAAAGCGCAGGACCGTTTCCCGCAGAGGCGGATGCCGGGACCGTGCACGCCACATCTCGTGCATGCCGAGGGTGAAGCCGTAGAGGCCGAGTGCGAACAGGTGGGAGCCGAACAGCAGGGCGACGAACAGCGTGTGACTTGCGAGCCGGAGTGCCCAGCCACGGTCCTGAAGGGTGATCCAGGCGGCGACGCCCCAGAGCGCGAGGCCGAGGGCGAACTGGAAATTCACGAAGCCCCAGGCGAAGGGCACGCTGTAGAGCACCATCAGGGCGAGAAAGCCGCTCACCTGGAAGCGGCGCTTCACCGCGAACTCAATGGCGCAGGCACCGGTCACCGTGAGGATCTGGCTCGCCAGCAGGAACAGGCGGGTCGCGGACTCGACTCCGGTGAGCCGCGCGATACGCGGCACGACGAGATCCATGGCGAGGTTCGGGTAGAACGCCCAGGTCACCCGGTAGAACGGGTGGGAGGCCGGCGTCCCGTCCCGAACCAGGATATGCATGCGGGCGAGATGGTTGGGGTAGTCGACCATCGCCGGGATCGGCATCGCCAGCACCGGCAGCAGGGCGACGGCGAACAGGAGCGCGAAGACCGCGAGAGCCAGCGGAGACGCGCTCCAAAGCCCGGCCGCGTCGATGCTGGATCTCTCGGCAGGCGACACGCGCTCGGCAACCACTGGACGTTCCCGGAACCGGACATCCCCCGCGGAAGGCATCTCGATCGCCTGGAGGGTTGAGGCCGCAGAGGATGCGGCCGGCGGCTTTAAGATCGGGTTAGAGCCTCGGTCCCTTGACCGCCCCGCGCTCCATCCCCATCCCCCATTCCATGATCCCCCATTCCACGTCCGCGCGCGAAACGAACACCCTTTGGCGGCCCTACACCCAGATGAAGTCGGCGGCGCCACCGCTCGAAGCGGTGCGCACCTCGGGTTCGCGCATCGTTCTGGCCGACGGGCGCGAGCTCATCGACGGCATCGCCTCGTGGTGGACGGCGGTCCATGGCTACAACCATCCGCATATCCGCGCGGCCGTGGCGGCTCAGCTCGATACCATGCCGCATGTGATGTTCGGCGGGCTGACCCATGCGCCCGCCGAGCGCCTGGCATCGCGCCTCGCCGCCCTGGCGCCGGGAGACCTCGATCATGTCTTCTTCACCGATTCCGGATCGGTGGCGGTGGAGGTGGCCCTGAAGATGGCCGCGCAGATGTGGCTCAACCGCGGGATCGCCGGACGCAGTCGCTTCCTCGCCTTCCGCGGCGGCTATCACGGCGATACGATGGGGGCGATGTCGATCTGTGACCCGGAGGAGGGCATGCATCGGCGTTTCGGCGCCTATTTGCCGGCTCAGTTGTTCTGCGACCTGCCTACGGACGACGCCACGACTGAGGCCCTCGAACGCGCTTTGTCCGAACACGGCGACACACTCGCCGCAATGATCGTCGAACCGCTGGTCCAGGGCGCGGGCGGCATGGTGATGCACGCGCCAGCGACTCTGGCACGGGTGGCGGAGGCCGCGCGCCGGCACGGTCTGCCCCTCATCGCCGACGAGATCTTCACCGGGTTCGGCCGCACCGGCACTCTGTTCGCCTGCGAGCAGGCCGGGATCGTGCCCGACATCCTGTGCCTGTCCAAGGCACTCACCGGCGGCACCATGGCGCTGGCCGCGACGATGGCGCGGCGTTGCGTCTTCGAAACGTTCCTGTCGGATGATCCGTCGGCGGCGCTGATGCACGGGCCGACCTTCATGGCCAATCCCCTCGCCTGCGCCGCCGCCAATGCCAGCCTCGACCTGTTCGAGACCGAGCCTCGTCTGGAACAGGCGCGGACGATCGAGAACGGCCTGCGGGACGGGCTCGCAGGCCTGCGCGGCCTCGCCGGTGTCGCGGATATCCGTGTCCTGGGAGCCATCGGCGTGGTGCAATTCGACCGTACGCCAGATCTCGCGGCGCTCAAGGCGCGCTTGATCGAGAGCGGCGTCTGGGTTCGCCCCTTCGGCGACATCGTCTACCTGACGCCGGCCCTGACCATCGCACCGGACGATCTCGACCGTCTGTGCGCAGCCGTCACCGTTGCCGTTCGCCAAACGTTGGACCCAAGTCTCGGAGCGTGAAAATCTGGCCGCTCGGCCGCTGCAACCTGAACGGATGTTTATCGTTGGGTCAGGTTGGGTCAAACGGTGAAGGGTGGGCATCGTGGTGAATGAGACGACGCGCTCGGACGACGACAGGCCGGTGATCCTCCTCGTCGAGGATGAGGCCCTGACGATCATGGACCTCGGGGACGTATTGGAGGATGGCGGCTACGAGACGGTGCAATGCGCCTCGGCCGAGAGGGCCCTCGGCATACTCCAGGCCCGGCCGGACATCTGCGGGTTGATCACGGACGTGGAACTGTCAGGCAAGGTCAACGGGTTCGATCTCGCCAATGCGGTGTCGGAAGCGCGTCCGACCCTGCCGATCGTCATCGTTTCGGGTCGTGCCGCTCCGGATCCGGAGCGCATCCCTGCAGGCGCCCGCTTCATCTCGCGTCCCTGCACCGGCGAGGACATCCTTCATCAGATCCAGAGCCTGATGCCCTGCTGAAGACATCCGATCGGGGCGGATGGCAGGCCGGCAAGGTTTCCTTTGCCGGCCGACGTTTTCATCGGGAATCCAGGCCCGCTGTCATCTCAGCTTCACGAGCCGGACGGCACATGCGCGCAAATGGCCGTTTCCGTCCGCCCGGGTCTTTCGGGATCGGAGGAATTCGGCCCTCTGTGAGCGGTGGAGTCGGGCGGCGATGGTTTCGGCTGAAGAACGACTGGCGGTATCGTCCGGCAAGGCCGCATCGTCGGGCAGGACCGACAGGGACAGCGAACAGACGATGGGCAAGTCCGACAAGCGTATCCGCCCTCCGGGTTCGAAGAGCGTCGGCTGGGCCCTGGTCCAGGCCGCGCGGCTCCACCGCTCGCGGGTGGGTGATCGACTCGCTGCCCTCGACCTGTTCGCCGGACAGGAGCAGGTGGTGCAGGCCCTGGCCGTTGCCGGCACCATGACCATGGGCGATCTCGCAGCCACCCTGCGGGTCCGTCCGCCCACCGCGTCGAAGACGATTTCCCGGCTGGCCGCCCTCGGCTTCGTCGAGCGTCGGGCCGAGGCCGGCGACGGCCGCATCGTCCGCGTGCGCCTCACCGATACGGGGCTCGCCAAGGCGGAAGCGATCGAGCGGATCTGGGACGACGTCGAATCGGAGATGCTCGATGGTTTCGACGGCAAGGAGCGCCGCCGTCTGCGCAAGCTCCTGCGCAAGGCGGCTCGCAACCTGGCCGACGTGTCGGGCATGACCGGTCACGAGGTGGATGGGGATTCCGATATCGAGACCGACGAGGACGACGCGGATGCACTGGTCGTCCCGATCCAGGGCGATCGTCTGGTCTGAGCGGGATCAGGTTTTCCGAGCGACCATGACTACGGAGACAGGCTGATAGGGCTCATCTGTCACAGAGTGGCAGCGTTTCAGACTTTTCTGGTCATGCCCGAATGCGCATGTACGGCGCGGTTGCGCTTCGGTGCTCGGGCCTGCTTCCTGCGCGAGACCATGATCGCGAGGCGTCCGGCCAGGCGGTCGATGGCCAGGATGATCGCGCTGACGATGATGGCGAGGGCGCAGACGCTCCCGATCATGATTCCGATGATGCCGGGTGTCGGGATGACCATCAGACATACGAGCCCGAAGAGGGCCGTCAGGGGAACCCACTTAGCCATTGGCATGCCGCCCGATGCAAAAGAACGGGCCGACATTGTCAGGTCGGCATAAAGACAAGCTTAAACGAATGCGCCGCGTTGCGCGCGATGAGCCCGGCCCTCCCGATTATCGGGAAGGCCGGGCCGGTGCCGCCTCAGCGGTGGTGACGGTGGCGATAATGGCGACGCGAGTTCATGCGCGTGCGGTAGGCGCGGCGGCCCGGATCGATCCCGAGGGCGCCGTTGACCGTTCCGACCGCGCCACCGACCGCACCGCCGACGATGCCGCCGATCGGTCCGCCGACGCGATCACCTTCTGCCGCACCGCGACGGACGCCGCCGGGAAGGCCCTGGGCCTCGGCCGCGCCGGATAGCGCGAAGGCGGAAAGAACCAGGGTTGCGGCGAGCAATGCCTTTTTCATGACGGGCTTCCTCTTCTTTTCCTCAGGCACCAGCCGCGTTTCGGCGGCTGGATCGACCTTGGGGCGCTCGGGCCTGCACCGTCCTCGACCGGGCGGCGCACCGTCACGCGTGTCAGATAACGGCCGAGCTTCGAAAAGGTGGCATCGATCGCACAGGGTGATCGCGAGTTAAGGTGAAGGGCAGGATCACGCGGGGACGATGATGGTCCAGCGGCTGCTGGCCTCCGCCGCCCGGCGCTGCTAGAAGCCGGCCATGCGCGTTCATGACGTCCCGCGCGGTCTCGGCCGCCTTCGAATTACGAGCCCGGCCTCCGCCTGAAGGCCGCTGAGGCGGCCCGAGCGGGAGCCGGGAGGGCGGCGCACCGCCTCCGTTCGCCGACATCGGCCCGACGCCGACCGTCTTGAAGATCAGCGCACCGTTTCGCAGAAGACCCCATGACCGATTCGACAGCCACCGACGCCGGCCCGCCCGCCCGCGACTATTCGCAGACCCTGTTCCTGCCGAAGACCGAGTTCCCCATGCGGGCCGGTCTGCCGGTGCGCGAGCCCCTCCTGCTGGAGCGCTGGGCCGCCATCGACCTCTACGGCCAGATCAGGGTGAAGGCCGCGGGCCGGCCGAAATTCGTGCTCCATGACGGACCGCCCTATGCCAACGGCAACATCCATATCGGCACGGCGCTCAATAAGATCCTGAAGGACGTCATCGTCCGCAGCCAGGGCACCCTCGGCTACGACGCCAATTACGTGCCGGGCTGGGACTGCCACGGCCTGCCGATCGAGTGGAAGATCGAGGAGCAGTACCGCGCCAAGGGCCGCAACAAGGACGACGTGCCGGTCATCGAGTTCCGCCAGGAATGCCGGACCTTCGCCGGCCATTGGCTCGACGTGCAGCGGGCCGAGTTCAAGCGGCTGGGCGTCACCGGTGATTGGGAACATCCCTACGCGACCATGGCCTTCCCGGCCGAGGCGGCGATCGCGCGCGAACTCATGACCTTCGCCATGACGGGCCAGCTCTACCGAGGCTCGAAACCGGTGATGTGGTCGGTGGTGGAGAAGACGGCGCTGGCGGAAGCGGAAGTCGAGTACGAGGACCACGTCAGCGACACGATCTTTGCGGCGTTCCGGCCGAAAGCCGGAGCATCCGGCGATCTCGCCGCCGCGCGCGTCGTGATCTGGACCACTACTCCCTGGACGATGCCGGGCAACCGCGCCGTCGCCTATTCGAAGCGCGTGGCTTACGGTCTCTATCGCGTGACCCAGGCGGCCGAGGAGAACTGGGCCAAGACCGGTGACACCTACATCCTGGCCGACACCCTGGCCGCCAGCGTCTTCGCCTCGGCTCGGGTCGAGGCGTTCGAGCGCGTCCGTGACGTGACCGCCGCCGAACTCGCCGGCCTCACTCTCTCGCATCCGCTGGCCGGGCACACCGCTGGCTACGACTTCCAGGTCCCTCTCCTGGAAGGAGACCACGTCACCGACGAGGCCGGCACCGGCTTCGTCCACACAGCGCCGGGCCATGGCCGCGAGGATTTCGAGGTCTGGATGGCCAATGGCCGCGCGCTCGCCCAGCGCGGCATCGAGACCCGTATCCCTTACACCGTCGATGCAGATGGTGCGCTCACCGAGGAGGCGCCCGGTTTCACGGGAAAACTCGTTCTCACCCCCAAGGGCGAGAAGGGCGACGCCAACAAGGCGGTCATCGCGGCGCTCACCGAAGCCGGCACCCTGGTGGCGCGTGGTACGCTCAAGCACAGCTATCCGCATTCCTGGCGCTCGAAGAAGCCGGTGATCTTCCGCAACACGCCGCAATGGTTCATCGCGCTGGACAAGCCGGTGGACTCCCTCGACGGCCGCACCCTGCGCGAAGTGGCCCTCAAGGCCATCGACGACACGCAATGGGTGCCCGCCCAGGGCAAGAACCGCATCAACGGCATGGTCGCCAACCGCCCCGACTGGGTGGTCTCGCGCCAGCGCGCCTGGGGCGTGCCGATCACGGTCTTCGTCAAGCGCGGCACCAGTGAGGTCCTGCGCGACGAGGCGGTGAACGCCCGTATCGCAGCGGCCTTCGCCGCAGAGGGCGCCGACGCTTGGTTCACCGATGCGGACGGAGCCCGCTTCCTCGCGCCCGAATACGACCCGGCGGAGTACGAGAAGGTGACCGACGTCCTCGACGTCTGGTTCGATTCCGGCTCGACCCATGCTTTCGTGCTCGATGATCCGGAGCAGTTCCCGGGCCTGTCCGGCGTGGTGCGCGAGCGCGACGGCGGCCGGGATACGGTGATGTATCTCGAAGGCTCCGACCAGCATCGCGGCTGGTTCCAGTCGTCGCTGCTCGAATCGAGTGGAACCAGGGGGCGCGCGCCCTACGACATCGTCCTCACCCACGGGTTCGTCCTCGACCCCAAGGGGCTGAAGATGTCGAAATCGAAGGGCAACGTCGTGGCGCCGCAGAGCGTCATCAAGGATTCGGGCGCCGACATCCTGCGCCTGTGGGTGGCGGCCTCTGATTATGCCGACGACCTGCGCATCGGCCCGGAGATCATCAAGACCTTTGCCGAGACCTACCGAAAACTGCGCAATTCACTGCGCTGGATGCTCGGTTCTCTGGCACATTTCGAGGCGGGTGAGCGCGTTCCACATGCCGACCTTCCCGAACTCGAACGGCTGATCCTGCATCGGCTCTGCGAACTCGACGGCGAGATCCGCGAGGCCTACGCCACCTTCGACACCAAGCGCGTGGTGGCGCTCCTCAACGGCTTCATGACCGGCGATCTCTCGGCCTTCTACTTCGACGTGAGGAAGGACGCGCTCTACTGCGATCCGATCTCGTCGCAGGTCCGGCGCGCCTCGCTGCAGGTGATCGACGAGACCTTCCGGCGGGTGACGATCTGGCTGGCCCCGGTGCTCGCCTTCACGGCGGAGGAGGCCTGGCTCGACCGCACTCCGTCGGAGGTCGGCTCGGTCCATCTCGAGACCCTGCCCGAGACCCCGTCCTCCTGGCGTAACGCGTCCCTCGCGGAACGCTGGCAGAAGGTCCGCCGGGTCCGCCGCGTCGTCACCGGCGCCCTGGAGATCGAGCGCGCCGCCAAGCGGATCGGCGCGAGCCTCGAAGCGGCACCGACTGTGTTCATCGCCGATGCCGATCTGCTGACGGCGCTGGAAGGAATCGACTTCTCGGAAGTCTGCATCACCTCCGGCATCACGATCGTCGAGGGCGAGGGACCGGAACAGGCCTTCCGCCTCGACGACGTGCGCGGGGTGGCGGTGGTCTCCGGGTCGGCCAAGGGTCGCAAATGCGCCCGGTCGTGGCGAGTCTCCGAGACGGTCGGGTCCGACCCCGATTATCCGGACGTGACGCCGCGCGACGCTCAGGCGCTCCGCGAGTGGGACGCGCTCCACGGTGCGGCGAGCGCGGCGTGAGCGACGGCGGCACGACATCCATCCTCGATCCTCGATCCTGGGTGTCGCACAAGCGGTCTCGGAGGAGGGCTCCGGCACCTAATGATGAGGTTGCCGTCGGGATCGTCGTGCCGGGAGTTGCGGCCCGATGACTCCCTTCCGCCTCGGATGGCTCATCCTCCTGACCACCCTCGTCCTCGATCAGGCCTCCAAGCTCTCGCTGTATTTCGGCACCGATCTGGTGCTGACCCAGCCCTGGCACCTGACTTCCTTCGCGGATTTCGTCGTCGTCTGGAACCGCGGCATCTCCTACGGGCTGTTCCAGCAGGACGGCGGTCTCGGCCGCTGGATCCTGGTGGCGGTCTCGGTCGCGGCCTCCGCCGGCATGATCCTGTGGATGCGCCGGGCCTCGTCGAAGCTGCTCGCCGCCGCCCTCGGACTCATCGCGGGCGGGGCGATCGGCAATGCCATCGACCGCGCGGCCTACGGCGCGGTGTTCGATTTCGTGCACCTGCATGCGGGTGCATGGTCCTGGTACGTGTTCAACATCGCCGATGCGGCCATCGTCGCCGGCGTGGTCGGCCTTCTCATCGACAGCCTGATTCCCATCCGACGGTCCCGCGACGAGGCTCCATCGGCCGGCGCCTGAGGAACTCCGCGGTTGTGATGTGTAAACCACAGTGCGGATCGTTGTGCCCGCGAGGCTGGTGCGCTGCTGTCAAGGCGCCATACGATCGCCTGAAACCGCCGTCAGGCCAGAAGCGCAGGATCGGCATCGACCAATAAGGGCCGGCACGGTCCGGGCATGCGCGACTTCGAGCCAGCGCAATTTGGGGGCAGCATGATCGGGCATCGCGGGTTCATCCTCGGCCTAACCGGACTCCTCGCAGCCAGTGGTGCGCAGGCGCAGCAGGGCGTCTTCATGCGCGACACCTTGAGCAGCATCGGGCTCATTGAGCCCGAGAAGCCGACGATCACCTATCGTGAGCGGGCTCCCCTGGTGATGCCGCCCAAGCTCGACGGCAAGGCCCTTCCGCAGCCGCGTGCCGCGACGGCCTCGCCACAATGGCCCAAGGACCCCGAGATCGCCCAGCGCGAGCGCGAGATCGCCGACGCGAAGAAGCCGATTTCCCGCGGCACGCAGGGTCGCATGAACGACAACAACATGACGCTCTCCATCGACGAGATGCGTGGCGGCCGACGCGCCGATGCGAGTGTGCGCACCGAGCCGGGCCGGCCCGAGAGCGATGGCGCCTCGTCGTCGATCTGGAACCCCTTCGACATCTTCGGCAAGCGCGAGGACAAGGCCGAGCCCGTCCTGGCCGAGCCCGATCGCGACACGCTCACCGACCCGCCGAACGGATACCGCAAGGCTCCGAAGGCGGTCGCTCGAAACAACAGCGATCCGATCAACAATCCCTCGCGCGAGCGTGAGGAAGCCGATCCGGGTGCGTATATCCGAGGCCGCTAGAGTATTGCCCCAGATACCGTATCCGGCACGATGCTCTGGAGGCTGGTTTCGTCGCGATGACCTTCGGCGAGGCCAGACATCGAGCATCAGCCGGCATCGTCGGACGAGATGATCGCCGGAACAGCTTCGCGGACAGGCTCGTCCTTCGCGAAAGATCACACCGCGCCGTCGAGTCCGGCGCATCAGATCGGTGCGAGACGGGCACCGGTACGGGATTTGCCCTGATCTCCGTTTTCGGGATCGTGGCATGTCGAGAAACGCGCAAAGGGCATTGCGCTCATGACGGTCGGTCAGAAATGGCCGACGTATCAAGGAAAAGACGATGCATCTGCTGCGGAAGGATACGCCCGGGTTCTCGCTCAACCGTCGATATTCCCATGCGGGCCGGGCCGAGGCTGCGCCGTTCGGCCGGTCCGAGGCGGGTGGCCCCGAAGTCTCCGCCTTCGCCCTCGATAACGGCCTCGACGTCGTCGTGGTGCCCGATCACCGCGCCCCGGTGGTGACGCATATGGTGTGGTACCGCAACGGCTCGGCCGATGATCCGACGGGCCAGTCCGGCATCGCGCATTTCCTCGAACACCTGATGTTCAAGGGCACGGAGAAGCATCCGGTCGGCGCCTTCTCGCAGGCCGTCTCCGGCCTCGGCGGCCAGGAGAACGCCTTCACCTCCTACGACTACACCGCCTATTTCCAGCGCGTCGCCCGCGATCACCTCAAGACCATGATGGCGTTCGAGGCCGACCGCATGACCGGCCTCGTCCTCGAGGATTCGGTGGTGGCGCCCGAGCGCGACGTGGTGCTGGAAGAGCGCCGCATGCGGGTGGAGACCGATCCCTCGGCCCAGCTCTCGGAGGCCATGGCTGCCTCGCTGTTCGTGCATCACCCCTACGGCACGCCGATCATCGGCTGGATGCACGAGATCGAGGATCTCAACCGCACCCATGCCCTCGATTACTACAACCGCTTCTATACGCCGGAGAACGCCATCCTGGTGGTCGCCGGCGACGTGACGCCCGACGAGGTCCGGCGGCTCGCCGACGACACTTACGGCCTCGTCGCGCCGCGCGGCGCCCGGCCGGTGCGGGTGCGTGCCAAGGAGCCCGAGCCTCGGGCCCTGCGCCGGCTCAGTGTCGCCGACCCGAAGGTGGAGCAGCCGACGCTGCAGCGCCTCTACCTCACCCCGTCCTGCATGACGGCCCGCGACGGCGAGTGCCACGCCCTCGAACTCCTGGCCGAGGTGATGGGGGGCGGCTCGACCTCGTTCCTCTACCGCAAGCTGGTGATGGAACTCGGCATCGCGGTGAATGCCGGTGCCTGGTACATGGGCTCGGCCATCGACGACACTCGCTTCTCGGTCTACGCGATCCCCGCCGAGGGCGTCAGCCTGGAGAAGCTCGAAGAGGAGGTCGACCGCGTCCTGCGGCGCGTGCCCTCCGAGGCGCTCGGTTCGGAGGCGCTCGAGCGGGCCAAGACCCGGCTCGTGGCCGAGACGGTCTATTCCTCCGACAGTCAGTCGTCGCTGGCCCGCATCTACGGTTCGGCCCTCGCCATCGGCGAATCCATCGAGGAGGTCCGTCGCTGGCCCTCCGACATCGAGGGCGTGACCCAGGCTCGGCTCGCCGCCGTTGCCGAGCGCTACCTGATCCCCTCCCGGTCCGTCACCGGATACCTGACCAAGACGCGCGATCCCGACGCCGCGGCTGCGTGAGGCGAGCCTCACGCACGATCCCGCTGATCCCGGCCCGCGCCGCCAGAAGAAGAATGAGGTTCCCATGACCTTCGCCGAAGCCAATCTGGTCGATACCGCCAGCCGCAGCGCCAACGCGCCGACCCTGGCCCTTCCGGTGACGACCGCCGCGGGCATCGAGGCCTGGCACGTGGAATCACCCGTGGTGCCGATGATCGCCCTGGCCTTCACCTTCGAGGGTGGAGCCGCGCAGGATCCCGAGGGCAAGGGCGGCGTCGCGCAGATGCTGGCACGCCTCCTCGACGAAGGCGCGGGCGACCTCTCCTCCGACGCCTTCCAGGAGCGTCTCGCCGCGCGCGCCATCGAACTGTCGTTCCATGCTGGCGCCGACGCGGTCGGCGGCTCTCTCAAGATGCTGGTCAGGCACGCGGACGAGGCGATCGACCTCCTCGCGCTGGCGCTGGCGAAGCCACGCTTCGACCCCGACGCCATCGAGCGGGTTCGGGCCCAGACCCTGGCCGGCCTGCGTTACCAGCAGAACGATCCGGGCGTCATGGCCTCGCGCCGCTTCTTCGCCGAGGCCTATGCCGGCCATCCATACGCCCGGCCCTCTTCGGGCACGCCGGAGAGCATCGCTGCCATCACCCGCGACGACCTCGTGGCGATGCACAAGCTGATCATCGGTCGCGGCGGCCTGAAGGTCGCCGCCGTCGGCGCCATCGATGCCGAGCGCCTCGCGGATGCCCTCAACCGGGCCTTCGGCACGCTGGACGAGGCCGGCCCGTTGAAAGCGCTTCCGCAGACTCGGGTCGGCCAGCTCGGCCGTCGCGTCGTCGTCGATATCGACGTGCCCCAGTCGGTCCTTCGCTTCGGCATGGGCGGCGTGCCTTGGAAGGACCCGGACTTCATCCCGGCCTACGTGCTGAATCACATCCTCGGTGGCGGTTCCTTCACCTCGCGCCTGTTCCAGGAAGTGCGCGAGAAGCGCGGACTGGCCTATTCGGTGGGCACTTCCCTCGTGAGCCACCGCGCCAGCGCCATGACCTGGGGCTACACGGCCACCAAGAACGAGCGGGTCGGCGAGGCCCTCTCCGTGATCGGCGACGAGATCGGCCGCCTCATCAGCGACGGTCCCTCCGACGAAGAACTGCAGAAGGCCAAGGACTACCTCACCGGCTCCTACGCGCTCGGCTTCGACACCTCGACCAAGATCGCTCATCAGCTCGTGCAGATCGCCTTCGAGGGCCTCGGCATGGACTATTTCGGCCGCCGCAACGACATGGTGGCGAACGTGACCCAGGCTGACATCCGCCGCGCCGGCGCCCGCACCTTCGCTGACGGCAAGATGCTGGTGGTCGCCGCAGGCCGGCCGACGGATTTCCTGTAGAATTCGGACGCTTCGCGGCTTTTCTCGCTGGGCCCCGGATCGAGTTCCGCTTCGCTCCACCCGTCCGGGGAAGGAGCGCCCCGACGCCGGATTTGTCTGATCCCGCCATCGTCGGCACGACCGTTGCCAGGACCGACGACGTCCTGCATTCAGGAAAGGTGACGGCCTCTATGGCTTCGGAGAGAGCGGGAATGAGAAGCGTCGTTCGAATTCTGCCGGGTCTTGCACTCGGTCTCATGGCCGGTCCCGCCCTCGCCCATACCGGGCAGGGCGATGCATCGGGCCTCGCCCATGGGTTCCTGCACCCGCTGACCGGTCTCGACCACATGCTCGCCATGGTGGCGGTGGGGCTCGTCGCCGCCCAGGTCGGCGGCCGGGCCATTTTCCTCGTCCCGCTCTCGTTCGTCGGCATGATGGTGGTGGGCGGCGCTCTCGGCGTCTCCGGCGTGGCGCTCCCGCATGTGGAGACCGCCATCGCCTTGTCCGTGGCCGTGCTCGGCGCCGCCGTCGCCCTGCGCCTGACTATGCCGGTCGCGGCGGCCATGGCCCTCGTGGGCGTCTTCGCGGTCTTCCACGGCCATGCCCACGGCGCCGAGATGCCGGAGGCGGTTTCCGGCCTCGCCTATGGTGCCGGCTTCGTCGCGGCCACCGCTTTGCTCCATGCCGCGGGGCTCGGCCTCGGCCTCGGCATGGGCCGCCTCGACGGGACGAAGGGGCGTCCCGCCCTGCGCATGGCGGGTGCGGCCTTCGCCGCCGCCGGCCTCGGTCTCCTGGCGGGCGTCGTCTAGAGTTTCCCGGCCAGGGCCTCGGCCTCGGCACGACCGCGCTCGCGGGATTCGCTGTCGAGATCCGCGCCCATCAGTCCCTTCTCCACGGCGATCTGGTGGATGTCGGTGATGCCGACCATGCGCAGCCACGTCGCCATGTAGCTCGATTGGTGGTCGTAGATCTCGGCCGGGAAATCCTCGCCGATGGCGACGCCGCGGGCGTTGATCACCACCGCCGTGGATGTCAGCATCCCGTTCTGGCCGCGCTCGTCGAAGGTGAACAGCAGGTCCTTCTGCGAGACCAGATCGAACAGGTGCTTGAGCTTGTAGGGGATCGTGTAGTTCCACATCGGCACCGCGAACAGGATCAGGTCGGCGGCGTGAAATCTCTCGGCCAGGGCGCGGATCGCGACCCAGGCCTCCTCCTGCGCCGGACTCAGAGCCTCCCCTGCCAGCGCCGCATACTTGCCGGCCAGCGCCTCGCCATCGAAGTCCGGAAGCGGCGTGTTCCACACGTCGAGAACGTCCACCGTGCCGTCGTCGTGCCGAGCGCCCCAGGCATCGAGGAAGGCATGGGCCACCTCGATCGAGGCGGAACGCTCCTTGCGCGGCGAGGCTTCGACATAGAGCAGATGGGGCATGCAGGAGACCTTTGGTTAAGAGGACGGAACACGAAGGATGTATCGCGCGACGCGCTTCGGCCCAGGGGCAGAGATCTTCCGGCCGAGGATGAAGCCTCCCATCGTATTCCGTGGCCGGACGATCCATCTCAGCACAAATCATCCTTCGCAGGACATGCCGATGCAGCTCACCGGACTTCATCATCTCACCGCCATCACCGCGCGGGCCGCCGACAACGCTGCCTTCTACACGCGGGTTCTCGGCATGAGGCTCGTGAAGAAGACGGTGAACCAGGACGACGTCTCGGCCTATCACCTGTTCTATGCCGACGGCATCGCCGCGCCCGGCACCGACATGACCTTCTTCGATTGGCCCGCCGCCCTCGAGCGTCGCGGCACCAACAGCATCGTCCGGACGGGCTTTCGCGTCTCCGGCGAAGGCACGATCGCGTGGTGGTGCGAGCATCTCGCCCGCCACGGCGTGGCGCATCGGGAGCCGGTCCTGCGCGACGGTCGCCTGACCCTCGATTTCGAGGATGGCGAGGGCCAGCGCCTGATGCTGGTGGACGACGGGGGGGCCGGCGAGGCCCATCCGTGGTCCGGCAGTCCGGTCCCGGCCGAACGGCAGATCAGGGGCCTGGGGCCGATCCGCCTCAGCCTCGCACGGATCGAGGCGACGGAAGCCGTGCTCGCCGAGGTGCTCGGCATGAGCCATGTCCGGAGCTACGAACTGCCGAAGGGCGAGGTTCGCGTCTGGCAGATGGGCGAGGGCGGAGCGGGAGCCGAGCTTCACCTCGTCGCCGAACCCGATTCGCCTCCCGCACGACAGGGGGCCGGTGCCGTGCACCACGTGGCGTTCCATATCCCCGATGCGGATTACGCAGACTGGGCCGACAGGCTGAAACAGCGCCGCATGCCCTCCAGCGGGCCCGTGGACCGCTACTACTTCCGCAGCCTCTACTTCCGCGAGCCCAACGGCATCCTGTTCGAGATCGCCACCGACGGTCCCGGCTTCACCGCCGACGAGCCTCTGGAGACCTTGGGCGAGCGCCTGTCCCTGCCTCCCTTCCTGGAGGGCCGTCGCGCCGAGATCGAAGCGGGGCTGAAGCCGCTGTGAACGCCCTGTTCACGTATTAAGAGCGATTCCAGACAGTTGGCGGTTTCGCTACCTGCGCGCCTGCTATGCCTTGACGGGCGTGCCGCAGGTGCGAAAAGACCCGGCTGAAGGCTGAGATTCGCAAGCGAAGTTTGAGACGGACCCGTCGATGAGCAAGTTCAACGAGGAGCGTGTGCTGAGCGTCCACCACTGGACCGACACGCTGTTCTCCTTCCGCACGACCCGCGACCCCGCGTTCCGCTTCCGCAACGGCGAGTTCGTCATGATGGGCATCGAGGTCGAGGGTCGTCCGCTCCTTCGCGCCTACAGCGTGGTCTCGGCCAATTACGAGGAAGAGCTCGAATTCTTCTCGATCAAGGTCGAGAACGGCCCGCTCACCTCGCGGCTGCAGCACCTCAAAGTCGGCGATCCGATCATGGTCGGCAAGAAGCCCACCGGAACCCTCGTGCTCGACAATCTGATGCCGGGCAAGAACCTCTACCTTCTCGGCACCGGCACCGGCTTGGCCCCGTTCATGTCGATCATCAAGGACCCGGAAACCTACGAGCGTTTCGAGAAGGTCGTCCTCGTCCATGGATGCCGCCAGGTCTCCGAACTCGCCTATGGTGAGACGATCACGCAGGACCTGCCCAACCACGAGTTCCTCGGCGAGGTCATCAGCGCCGGGCTGATCTACTATCCGACGGTCACCCGTGAGCCCTTCCGCAACCGCGGCCGCATCACCGACCTGATGACCTCCGGCAAGCTGTTCGAGGATATCGGCCTGCCGCCGATGTCGGTGGAGAACGACCGCTTCATGCTGTGCGGCTCGCCGGACATGATCCGCGACACCCGCGAGATGCTGACCAGCGGCGGCTATGTCGAGGGCAACCACGGCGAGGCCGGCCACTACGTCATCGAGAAGGCCTTCGTCGAGAAGTGAGCGCGCGTGCCCGCGCCGTCTTCGTCGCCGGCGCCGGGACCGAGATCGGCAAGACCTACGTCACCGCCGCCCTGACGCGTGCCCTGCGCCGCCAGGGCCTCGCCGTGTCGACCCTGAAACCGCTGGCTAGCGGTGTTCCCTCTCTCGACGATCCGGCGTTTCGCGAGAGCGACACGGCGATCCTGCTGCAGGCCCAGGGCTTGCCGGTGACGCCGGAGACCATCGCGGCCTGTACGCCCTGGCGCTTTTCCGCTCCCCTGGCTCCCGATCTCGCCGCCGCGCGCGAGGGGCGGAGCCTGCATCTCACCGACCTCGTCGGCTGGTGCGAGGCCCGGATCGCGGCCGCAGATTCGGAGACCGTCGTCCTGATCGAGGGCGTCGGCGGCCTCATGAGCCCGATCACCGAGGAGGCGACGGGCCTCGACTGGCTGAAGGCCCTCGCCCTGCCGACCCTCCTCGTCTCCGGCAGCTATCTCGGCGCGATCAGCCATGTTCTCACCGCGGCGGAAGCCCTGCGGTTTCACGGCCAGACGCTCCTCGGACTCGTCGTCTGCGAAAGCCTCGGCGCGCCGACATCCCCGGAGTCGGTCGCCCAATCCATCCGGCGCCACATGGCGGTTCCGGTCATGTGCATCGCCCGCGACGGCGAATGCCCGGAGGCGTTGGCGCGGCTGGTCCAGGCTCCGCCGGCTGGAACGCCAGAACCGGAAGTAGGAAACCGTCGATGATGGTGTCGGCTATGGATGGCGCCTGAACGCCCGTCATTCCTGCCGATTCCGGGACTCGAAGAACCTGTTTTCCAACAGCAGGTTGCGCCGGCATCACGTTGGATATCACCGATGTCGTTCGCCGATCTCGGCGTGAGCGGGCGGGTACACTCGGTGCGAGAGTCGTGCATGGTTTCCTCATCCGCATGACGCAATGACGTCCGTCCCTGGACGTCGGGCCAGCTACCGCTAAGTCTGGTCGGGCGGAAACCGAATGCATCCGGGCTTCTCGCGGAGGGATAGCCCATTGGCTCAACGGGAACCGGTCCATGAGGCGCAACCGGAGAGCAGAGGCACGCCGCGCGCCAGCCTGCCGCTCCTCCTGGGAGCGCTGGGCATCGTCTACGGCGATATCGGTACCAGTCCGCTCTACGCCTTCAAGGAAGCGGTGCGGGCGGCCTCCGGCGGCGGACCGCCCGAGGCCATCGCCGTGGTCGGCGCGGTGTCCCTGATCTTCTGGGCGCTGATCCTCATCGTCTCGCTGAAATACGCCGTGCTGATCCTGCGCGCCGACAACAGGGGCGAGGGCGGCATCGTCGCCATGCTGGCGCTCCTCGGGGCGCGCCATGCCAAGCCGGGCACGCGGCAGGCCGTGCTTCTCGTCGTCGGCCTCGTGGGCGCAGCGCTCCTCTACGGCGACGGCGCGATCACTCCGGCGATCTCGGTGCTGAGCGCCGTGGAGGGACTCAAGGTCGCCGCCCCCGGGCTCGATCGTCTCGTCCTGCCGATCACCATCGCGATCCTGGTCGGGCTGTTCCTGGTGCAGAGCAAGGGCGTCGCCTTCATCGGTCGCATCTTCGGCCCGGTGATGGTGGTGTGGTTCATCGTCCTGGCGTTGCTCGGCCTCGGCGGCATCTGGCACGCACCCCAGATCCTCGGCGCCCTAAACCCCTGGCGCGCGGTGGATTTCCTCGTCCATGCCGGCTGGCACGTGAGCTTCGCCATGCTGGGCGCCGCCTTCCTGGCGGTGACCGGCGGAGAGGCGATGTATGCCGATCTCGGTCATTTCGGCGCGAGACCGATCCGGCTCGCTTGGTTCGGCCTCGTCCTGCCGGCCCTCGTCATCCATTATTTCGGCCAGGGCGGCCTGCTTCTGGTAGAGCCCGACGCCATCGAGAACCCGTTCTATCGGCTGAGCCCCGACTGGGCCCATTATCCCCTGATCGCACTCGCGACCCTCGCCACCGTCATTGCCTCGCAGGCCATCGTCTCGGGCGTGTTCTCGCTCACCCAGCAATCGATCCAACTCGGTTTCCTGCCGCCCATGCGGGTGATCCACACGGCGCGCGACGAGCGCGGCCAGATCTACGTACCCGTGATCAACTGGCTGATGGCGGCGGCGACGCTGACCGCCGTTCTCACTTTCGGTTCGTCCGACAAGCTGGCCGGCGCCTACGGCATCGCCGTCTCGTCGCTCATGGCGATCACTACCCTGCTCGCTGCCCTGGTGGCGCTGAAATGGGGCTACAACCCCGTCGCGGTCTTCGCCGTCAACGGCTTCTTCCTCGTCATCGACCTCGTCTTCCTCGGTGCCAACAGCGTGAAGCTGTTCGAGGGCGGCTGGTTTCCGCTGGTGCTCGCCGGCCTCGTCGCCTTCCTGATGCTGACCTGGCGCAAGGGAAACCTCCTCGTCGAGGAGGCGCGCACGACGCTGCGCCAGCCCGAGGGGGAGTTCATCGAGCAGTTGCGCCGCGAGCCGCCGATCACCCTGCCGGGCAATGCCGCCTTCCTGTCCTCGGCGACGAGCGGCATCCCGCTCCACCTGTCCCGCTTCGTCGAGCGCAGCCATGCCCTTCACGAGCGCATCCTTCTCGTCACCGCGCTCTACGAAGAGGCGCCGAGCATTCCCCGCGACGAGCGGGCCGAGGTGACCGAGATCACCCCCGACATCTTCCGCCTCGTCCTGCATTACGGCTTCATGGAGGACGCCTCGATCCCCGACGGCCTGCGCTGCGCCGTGGAATGCGGCGCGCTGCCGAAGGCGTTCCTCGACGACCTGACGATCTTCATCGGCCACGAGACCATCATCCCGAAGAGCGACGATCGCGGCATGGCGACGTGGCGCGAGACCATCTTCGCCTTCCTCCTGCGCAACGCCGAAGCCACGGGGGCGCAGTTCTGCATCCCGACCCGCCAGCTCGTGGAGGTCGGTACCGAGATCGAGATCTGACGGCCTCCTATTCCGCGTCCGGGCGGCGCGGCATCCGTGCCGCCACGCATTCGCGCATGGCGTCCTCGATCCTGGCCGCCTTGGCGTTGCCGTAGACGGCGACATCGTCGATGCATTTCAGGAAATAGCCGGCGGTGAAGCCTTCGTTGATGCTGATGAACGACTTGCCGAGGCGAGAGGCGATCTGCATGCGGTCCATGGCCGTGCCCCTGCTCCATTCCGTGAGCGGGTCGTTCATCGACAGAGCCTGCACCGGGGCGGATGCCAGGACGGCCATCGTGGCGAAGACGGCGAGGGCGGCTCGTCTGTCGATCATCTCGAATCTTCCATCCGGTCGTGACGGCTGTTCGCCCGTTCTTTAGACGCCGGCTTCACGGGAGAGATACCGAGATTCCGGTTTCCGGACAAATCACCTCAAGGAACGGTCCTGCAACGACTTGCTCATGTCTTATGAAATATTATTATTACGACGCATTTGTACTTGATATGTCGGTCGCCTGCTTCGAGTGCGACCGCTGGATCGGTCACGATACGCCTGCTCATGGCTCTCGGATGCGACCGGGATCGCGACATCGGCCGGGGGACCACTCTTGCGTCCGGCTTCCCGGCATCCCACAGACCGAAAGACGTTCTTCTCATACATCCAGCCGGTCGCAGGACCATTTCCCATGACCGATCCCTCACCAGCCCTGGCACTGCGCCTGCGCCAACAGGCCCTCCTCTCGGAGTTCGGCGTCGAGGCCTTGCGGGCGACCGAGCTTCTGCCGCTGCTGCATCGTGCCGTCGAACTCTGTGCGGAAGGCATGAAGGCCGAATTCTGCAAAGCGTTGGAATATCGCCACGTGCAGGATTGCCTGCTGGTCTGTGCCGGAATCGGCTGGAGCCAGGACGTCGTCGGCAAGGCGACCGTGGGGGCCGATCTCGCCTCGCCGGCCGGCTATGCCTTGAAGACCGGAAGGCCGGTGATCTCCAACCACCTCCAGTCGGAGACGCGCTTCCGCACGCCGCAACTGATGGCCGACCACGGTATCAAGCGGGCGATCAACGTGCTCATCGCCAACCGTGACGGGCATTACGGCGTGCTGGAAGTGGACGATACCCGCCCCGGCAAGTTCGAGGAGGCGGACATCGCTTTCATGCAGGGCTTCGCCAACCTGCTCGGCGGGGCCATCGAGCGCCAGCGCGCCGAGGCCCGGCTCAAGGCGGCCCTGGAACGGCAGGACCTCCTGTCCCGGGAGATGAGCCACCGGGTGAAGAACAGCCTCGCCGTGGTCGCCGGGTTCCTGGCTCTCCAGGCCCGCGGCTCGGACGACGATAAGGTGAAGGAGGCTCTCGGCGACGCACGCACTCGCGTCGAGGCCGTGGCCGCGGTCCACGACCAGCTCTGGCGCCAGCCGACCCTCGGCGCCATCGACGTGGCCGGCTTCCTGGAGGCGCTCTGCGGCAAGCTGCAGGAGAACGCCCGGAGCCACGTCATCCGCTGCGAGGCGGCGCGCCTCGATATCCCGGCCGATCTCGCGATCCCGCTGGGTCTCTTCGTCAACGAACTCGTCACCAACGCGATCAAGTACGCCTATCCCGATGGCGGCGGCGAGATCCGGGTCACTGCCCGTCCGCATCCCGAGGGAGGCCTGATCATCGGCGTCGCCGATGACGGCGCCGGATTGCCGGAGGGCTTCGACCCCACCGAGGCCCGCAGCGCGAGCCTCGGCATGCGCATCATCAACAATCTCGGCCGTCAGCTCGGCGGCCCGCTCAGCGTCGCACCCGATGTGAAGGGCGCGCATTTCTCGCTCAGGATGGCGCTGCCGCCATAGGGGCCGGACCCCTCCCCCGCTCAGGGGAGGGTGCTTTGCGCCCTCACACCAGGCCGAGCTTCTGAGCCAGGCCGATGCGCTGGAGCTTGCCGGTGGCGCCCTTGGGAATCTCTTCGAGGAAGATGATCTTGGCCGGCACCTTGAACGGGGCGAGGCGCTCGGAGGCGAAGCCGCGCAGGTCCTTCTCCGACAGGGCATCGTGGCCCTCGCGCAGGACGATGGCCGCCACCACGTCCTCGCCGAGCTTGTCGTGCGGCATCGCGAAGGTGATGCACTGGGACACTGCCGGGTGGTCCATCAGGATCTCGTCCACCTCGCGCGGGGAGATCTTCTCGCCGCCGCGATTGATGATCTCCTTCAGGCGTCCGGTGATCGAGAGGTAGCCCTCCGGTGTCAGCGTGCCCTGGTCGCCGGTGCGGAACCAGCCCTGCCTGGTGAAGGCGTCGGCATTGGCCTTGTCGTTGTTCTCGTAGCCGGTCATCACGTTGTCGCCGCGGATGACGATCTCGCCGGTCTCGCCGGCGGGCAGGGGCTCGCCGTCATGGTCGACGATGGCGATCTCGGGACCGGCGGCGAGACCCACCGAGCCGGCATAATGCGGCCGGGGCGGCAACGGGTTCGACGCCATCTGGTGGGCGGCCTCGGTCATGCCGTAGGCCTCCAGCAGCGGCGCGCCGAACACCTCCTCGATCTCCTTCATCACCTGTGGCGGCATGGAGGACGAGGACGAGCGGATGAAGCGCAGCGGGTTCGCCTCGATGATCTCCTTGTTGCGGGCGGCGCGTCCGAGGATCGCCTGATGCATCGTCGGCACCGCCGTGTACCAGGTCGGGCGGACCTCCCCCATCCAGCCGAAGAACTTCAGGGCGTTGAAGCCCGGCGTGCAGCAGACCTGCCCGCCGGCCGAGAGCGGCGCCAGGATGCCGGCGATGAGGCCGTGGATGTGGAACAGCGGCATGATGTTGAGGCCGCGATCCTCTGCCGTGAAGGCGAGGGTGGTGCGGATGTTGCGCGCCGAGGCGCAGACGTTCGACTGCTTCAGCGGCACGATCTTCGGGCGCGAGGTGGTGCCCGACGTGTGAAGCACGAGGCCGATATCGTCGGGATGGGCCGGGCCGCCATTGCCGGCCTTCGCCGCATCGGATGCGGCGAAGGCGAGGGTGAAGCTGCCCGCCCCCCGGTCGGGTGTCGGGGTCAGGCGCGCCACCGGCACGCCGAGCTTCTCGGCCACCGCCACGGCGGGGCCGGACGAGCCTTCCGTGGTCACCAGGAGCTTGGCGTTGAGATCGGTGAGGTAGAACTCGAACTCGTCGGCCTTGTAGGCCGGGTTGAGCGGCGCCGAGGTGGTGCCGGCCGCGATGGCGATGAAGGCGGCGGCCATTTCGGGGCCGTTGTCGAGGACGATGGCGACCCGGTCGCCACGGCCGATCCCCTGCGCATTGAGGGCCGCGATGGTGCTCTCGGTGAGTGCCCGCAGCCCGCCGAAGGTCAGCGGGACGCCGCCGGGGCTCGACAGGGCGGTGGCGTCGTCGGCGCCGGCCTGGATCAGCGCGTGGAGGGTGGTGGCGGTCTCGGCCATGGCAGGAATGTCCTCGGAGTGAGTCGCCTTCAGGTTTCGAAGGCGATCCGCCGCATGAGCGGCGGCGCGAATCGGTGGGTCAGGCGGCCGTGATGGAGAGGCGTCCCCGGGCTCGCTCCAGGCTTTGCGAGAGCAGCCGCATCAGGGCGTAGACGGTGCCGATATGCGGGGTCGGGGTGTCGGTGAGGCGGCCGAGTTCGATGATCGAGCCGACGAGGGCCTCGAGCTCGATCGGGCGGCCGGCCTCCACGTCCTGCAGCATCGAGGTCTTGTGCGCGCCGACCTTTTCGGCCCCAGCGATGCGCCGCTCGATCCCGAGCTTGAAGGTGACGCCGAGCTTGCCCGCGATGACTTCCGCTTCCCGCATCATGTCGGCGGCGAGCGCCCGCGTCTCCGGGAACTGGCAGATGTCCACGAGGGTCGCGTGGGCGAGCGCCGAAATCGGGTTGAAGCTGAGATTGCCCCACAGCTTGAGCCAGATCTCCGCGCGGATGTCGCTGGTGACGGGCGCGCGGAAGCCCGCCTTGATCAGCAGCTGCGCCAGGGCCTGGACCCGCGGGCTCATGGAGCCGTCGAGTTCGCCCAGACCGAAGCGGTGGCCCTCGATCACCTGGACCACGCCGGGTTCGGTGAGGACGGCTGCCGGATAGACCACCGAGCCGATCACATGCTTCGGGTCGAGATACTCGGCGATGAGCCGGCCCGGATCGGCGGTTTCCAGGTGCGTCCCCGCGAGTTCGCCGCCATGGCCACCCGAAAAATACCACCACGGGATGCCGTTCTGCATGGTCACGACGATGGTGTCGGGGCCGATGAGATGGTGGAGATCGGCCGCGATCGGCCCGACCTGATGGGCCTTCACGGTGAGGAGGACGACGTCGTGGCGCCCGGCCTCCTCCATCGACTTGGTGGCCTTGAGGTTGGTCACGTGGATCTCGGAGCCGTTCTCCTCGATCAGCCGCATGCCGTTCGATCGGATGGCGTCGAGATTGGCGCCGCGCGCGATGAAGGTGACGTCCTCGCCGATATTGGCGAGCCGAACGCCCAGAAATCCGCCGATGGCGCCTGCGCCGACGATCGCGATGCTCATGCTGGTCTTCCTGGTTGTCCCGGTATCGTGTGGTGCCTGGTCGTGTGGTTCATGAGAAGCGGTTCGACAGGATTCCGATCCCTTCGATCTCCACCTCGACGGTGGCACCTTTCGGGATCGGCCCGGAGCCGTTGGAGGTGCCGCAGGCGATGACGTCGCCGGGCTCCAACGTCATGCCCCGCGAGATCATGGCGACGATCTCGTGCGGGCGGAAGATCATGTCGGAGAGGGGATAGGTCTGGCGCTCGCGCCCGTTCACCCGAACCTTCACGGACAGGGTTTCGGGATCGAGGCCGGTGGCGATGGCCGGGCCGAACGGCCCGAACCCGTCGAGACCCTTGGAGCGGGTCCATTGCGCGAAGCTCGGATCGGCCTTCAGGATCTCGAGCGCGGTGACGTCGTTCACGCAGGTATAGCCGAAGATGTGCGCGGCGGCCTGATCCGGGGTGAGATCGCGGCTCCGCTTGCCGATCACGATCCCGAGTTCGCCCTCGAACAGGATACGCCCGGCACAGTCCGGCACCGCGATCTCGGCTCCGCTCGGCCGGTAGGTATTGGCCGGCTTGAGCAGGAAGAGCGGGGCGACCGGCGGGGTCAGCCCCTGTTTCTCGGCCATGGCCGAGAAGTTGTTCCACAGGGCGATGACCTTGCTCGGCCGGCACGGCAGGTCGAGGACGACCTCGCCGAGTGCCAGGACTGTGCCGGTCGGCCGAGGCGCGTCGAACAGGTCGCCCTCGTGGACGGCGATCTCTTCCCCGTCGAGGCGGCCG
Source organism: Methylobacterium marchantiae (assembly GCF_042679825.1). Taxonomy (NCBI): domain Bacteria; kingdom Pseudomonadati; phylum Pseudomonadota; class Alphaproteobacteria; order Hyphomicrobiales; family Methylobacteriaceae; genus Methylobacterium; species Methylobacterium marchantiae. The sequence continues at coordinate 287,973 of NZ_JBHTND010000002.1, forward strand.
AAGCCGGCTCGACCGTCGTGGCTGTATCCGATCCAGCGGGCCATGGTTCAGGCGCTCCGGGCGACGATGCGGGCCCGCCACGGCTTCAGGACGGCGATGGCGAGGAGGGATGCGAGGACGTTGGCGCCGGCTGCGACGAGGAAGACGCCGTCCCAGCTTCCGGTGCTCTGCT